>DASYKE010000189.1:0-18902 GCA_035995725.1 Burkholderiaceae bacterium
CCGATGAACGATACCAGCGACATCACCATCGCTTCGCGAATCGGGTCGATCGGCGGGTTGGTCACCTGCGCGAACAATTGCTTGAAATAGTGATACAGCGTCTTGTTCTTGTTGGACATGACCGCCAGCGGCGAGTCGTTACCCATCGAACCGGTCGCTTCTTCGGCCTGCACCGCCATCGGGGACATCAAGAATTTCAGGTCTTCCTGCGTATAGCCGAACAGTTGCTGGCGGTCGAGCAATGACGTGGCCGATTTGGCTTCCTGCGGCTCCGGCTTCAGATCGCCCAGCTTGATGCGCACCGACCGGATCCACTGCTTGTACGGCTTGGCGTTGGCATAGGTATCCTTGAGCTCCTTGTCGTCGATGATGCGGCCCGCATCGAGGTCGATCAGGAACATCTTGCCCGGCTGCAGCCGCCATTTCTGGATGATCTTCGATTCCGGAATCGGCAGCACGCCGGATTCCGACGCCATCACGACCAGATCGTCATCGGTCACGATATAGCGCGCCGGGCGCAAGCCGTTGCGGTCGAGCGTGCCGCCGATATGGCGGCCGTCGGTAAACGCCATCGCAGCCGGCCCGTCCCACGGCTCCATCATCGCGGCATGATATTCATAGAATGCGCGGCGGTTGTCGTCCATCAGCGTATGGTTTTCCCACGCCTCGGGAATCATCATCATCATCGCCTGCGCGATCGGATAGCCCGCCATCACCAGCAGCTCAAGCGCATTGTCGAAGCATGCGGTGTCGGACTGTCCTTCATATATCAACGGAAACAGTTTTTTCAGGTCGTCGCCCAGCACCGCGGATTTCATCACGCCCTCGCGTGCGCGCATCCAGTTGAAGTTGCCTTTGACGGTGTTGATTTCGCCGTTGTGCGCGATCAGGCGATACGGGTGGGCCAGCGGCCACTCGGGGAAAGTATTGGTCGAAAAGCGCTGATGCACCAGCGCCAGCGCGGACACGCAGTGGGCATCCTGCAAGTCTTTGTAATACACGCCGACCTGGTCGGCCAGCAACAGGCCTTTATAGACCACGGTACGCGCCGACATTGACGGCACGAAAAATTCCTTGCCGTGCAATAAATTGAGTGCCTGGATCGCGTGGCCGGAGGATTTGCGGATCACATATAGTTTGCGCTCCAGCGCATCGGTGACCATGATGTCCTGGCCGCGGCCGATAAAAATCTGGCGAATCACCGGTTCTTTTCTGCGGACGGTAGGCGACATCGGCATATCGGCGTCAATCGGCACATCACGCCAGCCGAGCACGACCTGTCCCTCGGCCAGTACCGCACGCTCGATTTCCTGCTCGCATGCAATGCGCGATGCCTGCTCTTTCGGCAGGAACACCATGCCTACGCCGTATTCACCGGGTGGCGGCAATGCGACGCCTTGCCTGGCCATTTCTTCCCGGTAGTACTGATCGGGAATCTGAATCAGGATACCCGCGCCGTCCCCCATCAATTTATCGGCACCAACTGCGCCCCGATGATCGAGATTTTTCAGAATGAGCAAACCCTGCTCGACGATCGAGTGGCTTTTCTTGCCTTTGATATGGGCGATGAAACCGACGCCACAGGCGTCATGTTCATTTGACGGATCGTACAAACCTTGCGCGTGCATAACCATTCTCCACTGCTTTATGGATTGACACACAAGGATAAAGCAGTGCGGCGCACAATTCAACCTTAATAAATGGGGTCAGAGTCGAATAAATTTCGGGTTACAATGAAATTACATTAATTGGGGACAGACTGGATGAGAAGGAAGAACAATCTGTTCATTACAGGTCAAGTAGTGGCTTTACGAGGCCGGACCGCCTCATCCTTAAAAGGCCTTCCTCTCTTGGCAGGCCGTATGCGGCGATTTGTTTTTTTCTCGATATTTATCTTGAATTGCTCGGAACCGAGCGCCCAGCCTCTAAGCGTTGCCTCATTCAAGATATTGATCTCTTCCGTTGTAAGTGCTTGCTCAACCAGCCCTTTATATGCTGCTTCACGATCAAACGGTGTGTTGCCCAAAGCCCAATACAGTGAATGATCGGTAATAAGCGGATCCGGTTTTGCGCCAACGTGATGCGCGTAACTCGACCATCGATATTCTGCGGGATTGGCAGCCATGCCGGCACGCACCGGATTGAGTTCGATATAGCGTGAGCAAACCATGAAATACCGCTCCGAGTCGATCACCGTTGCCTTATAGCGCCCCTGCCATAATGTTCCGACACGTCCGTATTTATAATTGAAGTACGGTACGTAATAACGCCCGACCCATTGCATCATGCGCCCCAAACCTGTTTCATCGGAAGGAGTCACCAATAAATGCATGTGATTGGGCATCAGTACGTACGCATGAACAGCGACTTTGAACTGCTTCGCCGCTTCGCGCAACCAATCGAGAAAAACGACGCAGTCGTTTGTATCGCGAAAGATCAATTGCTGGTCGTTGCCCCGTTGAATGACATGGTGCGGTTGATGCGGGATAACAAGTCGCGGAAGCCTGGCCATAATCGAATTGACAGCGTGCTGAATAGCGCAATTATAACGAATTAATCTACTCTGACCCCAATTGTCAGTTAAAGAAAACCCTGCTGGCGCAGGGTTGCTGGGATACGTTCAGGCAATCCGGTCAGAACGGAATGTCGTCATCCATATCCGAGAAGTTCGGTGCCGGCTTGGATGCCGGGCGCGATGACCCGGCAGTGCCGGAAGGGCTGGCAGCTTGTCGCGATGCTGGCGTGTTATTGCCATATCCTTCATCCATCGGCGCGCCACCCATGCCTTGGCGGCTGCCGAGCATCTGCATGGTGTCGGCAATGATTTCGGTGGTGTACTTCTCGACACCTTCCTTGTCGGTCCACTTGCGAGTACGCAGCTTGCCCTCAATGTAGACCTGCGAGCCTTTTTTCAGGTACTGGCCGGCGATCTCCGCCAATTTTCCAAAAAAAGCAATGCGGTGCCATTCGGTTGCTTCTTTCTGCTCGCCGGATGTCTTGTCTTTCCATTTGTCGGTGGTGGCCACCGCGATGTTGGTCATCGCATCGCCGCTTGGCATGTAACGCGTTTCCGGATCGCGCCCCAGGTTGCCGACAATAATGACTTTATTGACCGATGCCATAAGAATTTCTCCTGTTGATCGTGTTAAATTGCGGCGGCTCGGAGCAACGGGCCGCGACGCGGTAAATTTTTCATGTTAACTGCAATTATAAGCCAGACAACAGTCAATCCGGCCCCTAAAACGAATACAGATGATGCACCGGCATGCTGCGTAAGCCAGCCGCCCAGCGCACCGCCACAGAACAAGCCTAACGCCTGCAAGGTGTTGTATACGCCCAATGCAGTGCCGCGGGCAGCAGTCGGCGCAATACGTGACACCAGTGAAGGCTGGCTCGCTTCCAAAATATTAAATGCGATAAAAAATGCCAATAGCAGCATGACAAGAACAAGCCAATGCGTCGTCGGCTGCGACAGCACAGCCCACATCCCGATTTCCACCAGCAACAGCAACGCGATTGCAGCGATGAACACCTGCTTTGTCTTGCCGTGCTTTTCGCCGATAAATACCGGCGGCAGCATCAGCACGAACGAGGCCAGCACGACCGGCAGATAAATTTTCCAGTGAGCGGGAAGAGGCAAGCCGGCATATTGCACCAAGGCGGAGGGCATCACCACGAACATTGCCATTTGCGTCACATGCAATGCGAACACGCCATAATTCAGCCGCATCAATTCGCCGTCGTTCAATACTTTACCGAATGACACTCGCTCCGGTGTACGTGCAGGCGCATCCGGCACGACGAGCAATACCACCGGAATCGCCAGCAACGACAGGATGCCGATCAACAAAAATATCCCGCCCATACCGATAATGTCGTACAGAAGCGGTGCAGCGACCAGAGATCCGGCAAAGGTCAGGCCGATTGAACCGCCCACCATCGCCATCGCCTTGGTACGGTGTTCTTCACGCGTCGAATCGGCGATAAATGCGGTGACCGCTGCCGAAATGGCGCCGGCGCCTTGCACCGCACGGCCGACAATCACCCAGACGATGTCCGTTGCGGCGGCTGCGATAAGCGATCCGAGCGCGAACAGGATCAATCCAATGACGATGACGCGCTTGCGCCCATACTTGTCGGACGCAGCGCCAAACGGGATTTGCCCGAACGACTGTGTCAGGCCGTAAATTCCCAAAGCCAAACCGACCAGCGCAGCGTTATTACCGCCCGGCAAAGATTTTGCATGTACCGAGAATACCGGCAAGATTAAAAACAACCCCAGCATGCGCAACGCAAAAATTGATGCCAGCGACACGGTGGCACGGATTTCGGTGCGCGTCATGCGTGCGCTTGATTCGGTATCGGTATCGAGAGACATATAAGAAAGCTAATGGCGGGCAAGGCAGCTTATGACGGCGAGCATCAAAACCCGTTATAGTATCAGGTTGACCGTTCTAACCCGCTCGTGCTTTTATAAAAAGCCCCTGGGCGCCGGAAAAGCTTACGCTGAAAGTGGTTCATGGAAGAAATTCGCATTCGCGGTGCACGCACGCACAATCTTAAAAATATCAATCTGGATTTACCTCGCAATCAGTTGATCGTGATTACCGGCCTGTCCGGTTCCGGCAAATCCTCGCTCGCGTTCGATACGCTGTATGCGGAAGGACAACGGCGCTACGTCGAATCGCTATCGTCCTACGCACGCCAGTTCCTGCAGCTGATGGAAAAACCCGATGTCGATCTGATCGAAGGTTTGTCGCCGGCCATTTCAATTGAACAAAAAGCCACTTCGCACAATCCGCGCTCGACCGTCGGCACAGTCACCGAAATCCACGACTACCTGCGCCTGCTGTACGCGCGCGTCGGCACGCCTTACTGTCCCGATCATCCGGAAAACCCGCTGGCCGCGCAATCGGTGTCGCAAATGGTCGATGCAGTTCTGGCAATGCCGGAAGACACGAAGCTGATGATCCTGGCACCGGTTGTGGCGAACCGCAAAGGCGAGCATGTCGACCTGTTCGAGGAAATGCAGGCGCAGGGATTCGTGCGCTTCCGCATCCAGAGCGGCACCGGCAAGGCGAAAATCGCCGAAGCCGATGATTTGCCCAAACTGAAGAAAACCGAAAAGCACACGATCGACGTCGTCGTCGACCGGGTCAAGGTCAAGGACGACATCAAGCAGCGGCTGGCAGAAAGCTTCGAAACCGCTCTGCGGCTGGCCGAGGGCCGCGCGATTGCGCTGGAAATGGATAGCGGCACCGAGCATCTGTTTTCCAACAAATTTGCCTGTCCCGCTTGCGGCTATTCGCTGCAGGAACTGGAACCGCGCCTGTTTTCGTTCAACAATCCGATGGGCGCGTGCCCGGAATGCGACGGCTTGGGACACATCGAATTTTTCGATCCGAAACGCATCGTCGCGTTCCCGAACTTGTCGCTGGCATCAGGCGCCGTCAAGGGCTGGGACCGGCGCAACCAATTTTATTTCCAGATGCTGTCCAATCTTGCGGAATTCTACGGGTTCGACGTGGATGTCCCGTTCGAAAAACTGCCGGAAAAAGCGCAGCAGGTCGTGCTGTACGGTTCCGGCCGCCAGACGATTCCGTTCGCCTATATAAATGAGCGCGGCCGTACGGTGGTCCGCGAACATGCATTTGAAGGCGTGGTCAACAACCTGCAACGGCGTTACCGAGAAACCGATTCGATCGCGGTCAAGGAAGAGCTCGCCAAGTTCATCAATGTCAAGGAATGCCCGTCATGCCACGGCGCACGGCTGCGGATCGAAGCGCGTTTCGTCAAGGTCGGCACCGGCACGCAGGAGCGCGCCATTTACGAAGTGGCTGCGACACCGCTGCGGGAGACCCTCGCATTCTTCGAGAATCTGAAACTGAAGGGTGCAAAAAAGGAAATCGCCGACCGGATCATCAAGGAAATCATTTCGCGGCTGAAATTTCTGAACAATGTCGGCCTCGATTATTTATCGCTGGAACGCAGCGCCGATACATTGTCCGGCGGAGAAGCACAGCGTATCCGGCTGGCGTCCCAGATCGGTTCCGGCCTGACCGGCGTCATGTATGTATTGGATGAGCCGTCGATCGGTTTGCATCAGCGCGACAACGACCGCTTGATTACCACGCTCAAGCACTTGCGCGATATCGGCAACAGCGTGCTGGTGGTCGAGCACGACGAGGATGCGATCCGCTGCGCAGATTTCGTCGTCGATATGGGCCTGGGCGCCGGAGTGCATGGCGGTGAAATCATTGCCCAGGGGACGCTTGCCCAGATTTTGAAGAACAAGAAGTCGCTTACCGCGCAATACCTGAATGGAACGCTGGGAATCGCGCTGCCCGTCAAGCGTACGGCGCCGAATCCAAAAAAACAATTCATCATCACCGGGGCGACCGGCAATAATCTCAAGAACGTCACGCTCACGATACCGGTGGGGTTATTGACTTGCGTGACCGGCGTGTCGGGCTCGGGCAAATCCACCATCGTCAATGACACGCTTTACCATGCAATGGCGCGGCATCTGTATGGTTCCCACGCAGAACCGGCCGCGCATGAGTCGATCAGCGGCATGGAGCATTTCGACAAGGTGATTTCGGTGGACCAGGCACCGATCGGCCGCACTCCGCGCTCGAATCCGGCAACCTACACCGGTTTGTTTACGCCGATCCGCGATCTATTTTCGACCGTGCCTGCCGCCAAGGAACGCGGTTATTCTGCCGGCCGCTTCTCTTTCAACGTCAAGGGCGGCCGTTGCGAAGCATGCCAGGGCGACGGCGTCATCAAGGTCGAAATGCACTTTCTGCCGGATGTCTATGTGCCGTGCGATGTGTGCCACGGCAAGCGCTACAACCGCGAAACGCTCGAAGTGCAGTACAAGGGAAAGAACATTACCGAAGTATTGGACATGACGGTCGAAGAGGCGCATGTATTCTTCAAACCGGTTCCGGTGATTGCACGCAAGCTGCAAACGCTGCTGGATGTCGGCCTCGGTTATATTCGCCTGGGCCAGAGCGCGACCACGCTGTCAGGCGGTGAAGCGCAGCGCGTCAAGCTGTCGCTGGAGCTGTCGAAACGCGACACCGGGCGTACGCTCTACATACTGGATGAACCGACCACCGGCTTGCACTTCCATGACATCGATTTGCTGCTGAAGGTGATTCATCGCCTGCGCGATCAGGGCAATACCGTGGTGATCATCGAACACAATCTCGACGTGATCAAAACGGCCGACTGGCTGGTCGATCTCGGACCCGAGGGCGGTGCGGGCGGCGGGCAGATTATCGCAACCGGCACGCCGGAAGATGTCGCGAAAAATGCGCAGAGTTTTACCGGGAAATATCTGGCGCCGATATTGAAGAAGAAGAAGAAGTGATTGCAGCATCGACCAATGTCATGCTGCCGATGACAGGGAGAAAAAATTGGCAAAGCGTTTGAGCATTACCGGTGTCGTACAGGGTGTCGGCTATCGTGCCTCGTTCAGAATCGAAGCGCGCGCACTGAAGCTGTCAGGCTGGGTGCGAAATCGCCTTGATGGTTCGGTCGAAGCGACCGTTTCCGGCGAAAATGCAGCTCTCGACAAAATCATCGATTGGTCCCGGCACGGCCCGCCTGGCGCACGCGTGCGTGAAGTATCGATTGCCGATATGGATGATGCGGCGGTGACGAACGGAACATTTAAAATATTGCCGACAGAGTAGCGCCTGCCGGCAGGCGCAAACCAACGCTAGCGCAATCCGAACCACAATCCTGTCGGCACAAACACCAGCGCCGCCAAGTTACCCAGCAGCACAATGGATGCAACCTTGTCCGGCTCTTGCTGGTATTGCTCAGCCACCATGAAACAAAATACAGCGGGCGGCAGCGATGCAAAAAGGTACATCTGGCCTCGCTGCACCGGCGTCAATGTCAGCATGCCATCCAGTATCCAGGCCATAGTCAGGCCCGCGAGCGGGCAAACCATGGCGCCGACCAGGCCGATATGCCAGCTTTTGAAATTCACGTCCACCATCCGCACACCGAGCGCGAACAGCATGATCGGGATGGCCGCCTCACCGAGGATTTTCAATGCCTGAAACAAGGGTGCAGGCAAGCTGACATGCAAAATGGCAAATACCATGCCGCCCATCATTGCCAACATCATCGGACTGGCCAGGAATTTCAGAAAATCGGTGCGTCGCCTTTCCCTGCCGGTTTCGATGATTTTGATTCCGATTGAAAAATAGACCAGCGAACATGCCATGAACAGCGCGACCGCCTCCGGTAAACCGGATGGGCCGAATGCCAGTACCGCAAGCGGCAATCCCATATTGCCGCAGTTGTTGTACATCATCGGCGGCACAAAGCTGCGAACATCGTAACCGAGCAGGCGCGCGACCGGCCATGCCAATAAACCGGAGCCAAGGGAAATCAATATCCCGGCCAGTATCAGCGTACTGTTATGTGCTATGTCGAAGTCCTTCGATGCCAGCGCGGTAAATACCATCATTGGACCCAGTACTTCTATGCTCAGGCGATTGACGGCCGTCATGTCGGACTTCACGGTGTTGCCGCGCAGGCGAGCATATGCGTAACCCACTCCGATTATGATGAATACCGGCAAAATAATACTGACGATGCGCTCAATTACGTCCATTTACGTTTTCTCTTTTGGGATTGAACCTGTGCCGGCGCGCAGATTGCGGCTTGCGTCGCCATTCTAGCGATATCCATTGCAATCCGTTCCTGAAACGCCGCTCGGGAAAGGATATGAAAGACTTAATCGGGCAACTGCATGTGTCGAAGCAGAAGACGTTGCCCGGCTTGTTCGATGCAATTCCAGCCGCGATGCGCTCGAATCACGATTTCAGCAACCTTGTTTCAGCGCGCGCAATGCCTTCAGTCGCACCGCGCAACACGACAATATCTCCCGCCTGCAGGATCACTTGCGGGGTAACGTCGATGCGGCTCTTGCCACGCCGGATTGCAGTGACTTCGGCGCCGAGTTCTGCCAGTTTGAGCATGTCGAGCGATTTGCCGATCGCCGTTGCATTGTCGGAAAGGGCAACCGAATGCAGGCGTACATGCAGATGTTCGTCATCATCGGACGCATCTCCCGCACCGTGGAAATAACCGCGCAGCGACGCATAGCGCTCGCCGCGCGCAGCCTGCACCCGGTGCACGACGCGGCGCAACGGCACGCCCAGCATCAGCAGCGCATGCGATGCCAGCATCAGGCTGCCCTCGATCGCTTCCGGCACCACTTCGGCCGCGCCGGCGGCGCGCAACTTGTCGAGGTCGCTATCGTCGTAACTGCGCACAATGACAGGCAGCGTCGGCGCGAGCTCGTGTGCAAAATGAAGCACCTTCAGCGCCGATGGCGTGCTGGCATAGGTAACGACCAACGCAGCGGCACGGTGAATGCCCGCCGCGACCAGGCTCTCGCGCCGCGCTGCGTCGCCATACGAAACATTTGCACCCGCTGCCTGTGCTTCGCGCACGCGCTCGGGATCGAGATCCAGCGCATGGTAAGCGATCCCTTCATCCTCCAGCAGCGTGGCCAGGCTTTGTCCGCTGCGGCCGAAGCCGGCGATGATTACATGCTTTTGCGTACTCATCGTCCGGGTCGCAATTTGCGTCAACACCACAGATTGCATCATCCATTCGTTGGCAGACAATTTCATTACGATCGCATCGGACTTTTCCAGAATAAAAGGAGCGATCAGCATCGACAGCACCATCGACGCCAGAATCAGCTGGATGATGAGCGGGTCCATCAAGCGCAGGCCGCCCGCCTGGTTCAACAGCACAAAGCCGAATTCACCGGCCTGCGCCAAAGCCAGGCCGGTCCGCAGCGCAACGCCGGTGGACGCGCCGAACGACCTGGTCAATGCCGCAATCAAACCGAATTTCAACAGTACCGGCCCGACCAGCAGCAGCAATACCAGCCACCAGTTTTCCAGCACCAGTTTCACATTAAGCAACATTCCTATCGTAATGAAAAACAGGCCCAGCAGCACATCCCGGAACGGTTTTATATCCTCTTCCACCTGATGCTTGAATTCGGTTTCGGAAATCAGCATGCCGGCAATAAATGCGCCCAACGCGAGCGACAAGCCGGCGCGCTCGGTAATCCATGCCGCGCCCAGCGTGATCAGCAACAGGTTGAGCATGAATAATTCCTGGGAGCGCCGTTTGACGACCACGTGAAGCCAGCTTCGTATCAGCTTCTGGCCGATAAACAGCAGCAATATCAGCACGATGGCCGCCTTCAGGGTAGCCCAGGCAAGCGTCGCAGCCAGATCGCCCGAAGGACGCGCCAGTGCCGGCACCAGAATCAGTAGCGGCACCAGCGCAAGATCCTGAAATAGCAAAATGCCAATGACGCGTCGCCCGTGCTCGCTTTCCAGCTCAAGCCGTTCCGTCAGCAGTTTTGACACGATGGCGGTAGACGACATCGCCAGCGCACCGCCCAGCGCGAATGCGGCTTGCCAGCTGATGTTGACCAATCGCGGCGCCAGATAGGCGACCAACCAGCCGAATGCCATGGTGGCGGCGATGGTCAGCAACACCTGCGCCATGCCCAGCCCGAACACGGTGCGCCGCATCGACGACAGCTTGGGCAGCGAAAATTCGAGTCCTATCGAGAACATCAGGAACACGACGCCGAATTCGGCCAGCGTACGGGTGGCGGCATTATCTTCAGCCAAACCGAGCGCATGCGGCCCGATCAGGATACCGACGGCCAGGTAGCCCAGCATAGGCGGCAAATGCAGCATACGGAAAGCAACCACGCCGAGTACCGCAGAGCCGAGCAAAAGAAGAGTCAGTTCAAGGCCGGAAAGCATGATGTGAAAATTGATTGATAAAGCCCGTTGACCATTATTTTGACCGGTATCAAGCCACGATTTTTTGTTACATCTGGCAGGTTTTTTGCTTAAGTAATTCGTTTATACTTTCGGCATGAGTGTAACCTATGGAAAAACCTTGTCGAAAGCTTTTGATACCAAAAATGCGCTGCGTGCGCTCGAATTGGCGCGCGAGACGCTGCAAATTGAAGCTGATGCGATCATTGCGCTGAAAAACCGGCTTTCTACCAATCCCGACGATAACTTTGCGCAAGCCGTTGCGCTGTTGCTTAATTGCAGCGGCCGCGTGGTCGTGTCGGGAATGGGCAAATCCGGTCATATCGCGCGCAAAATCGCCGCTACGCTGGCATCGACCGGTACTCCTGCGCTGTTCATTCATCCGGCGGAAGCCGCGCACGGCGATCTGGGCATGGTCACGCAGAACGATGCCTTCGTCGCCATTTCCAATTCCGGCGAGACCAGCGAGCTGATGGCGATCGTGCCGATCATCAAGCGCATGGGCGCCAAACTGATTGCCATGACCGGCAATGACGCGTCAAGCCTGGCGCAACTGGCAAATGTGCACTTGAATGTAGGCGTTGCCAAGGAAGCCTGCCCATTGAACCTGGCGCCGACTGCCAGCACTACTGCGACGCTGGCGCTGGGCGATGCACTGGCAGTGGCGCTGCTCGATGCGCGCGGTTTTCGCGAAGAAGACTTCGCCCGTTCACACCCCGGCGGCGCACTGGGACGCCGGTTGCTGACCCACGTGTACGACGTGATGCGCAGCGGCGATGCGATTCCGGCGGTACGTGCCGACGCATCATTGTCCGACGCATTGCTCGAAATCACGAAAAAAGGGTTAGGGATGACCGCGATAGTCGACGGCGGCTATCGCCCGATCGGCGCTTTCACCGACGGCGATCTGCGCCGGTTGCTTGAAAAGGTTCAGGATTTCACAAAATTGTCGATCGCCGATGTAATGCATGCCAACCCGCGCGTAATCGGCCCGGATCAATTGGCGGTGGAAGCCGTTGAACTGATGGAACAGTTCCGTATCAACCAGTTGCTGGTCGCGGACGCAGACGGCAAACTGGTCGGCGCTTTGCATATTCACGATCTGACGCGCGCCAAGGTGATTTGATGCAGACCGACAATAACGCCGACATCGTCGCCAGCGCGCGTGCCGCGCGTGTCCGGCTGATGATTTTCGATGTCGATGGCGTCCTGACCGATGGCAGCCTGCATTTCGGGCCGGAAGGCGAAGTCATCAAGACCTTCAATGTGCTTGACGGGCATGGCATCAAATTGCTGCAGCAGTCAGGCGTGGCCGCGGCGATCGTCAGCGCGCGCCAGTCAGCGATCGTTGCACGCCGCGCCGCGGATTTGGGAATCGTCCATGTTCAACAAGGAGTGCACGACAAACGCACTGCATTCGAGCAACTGGTAACAAAAATCGAAATCGATCCCGAGGCTTGCGGTTTCGTCGGCGACGATGTCATCGATCTGCCGATTCTCACGCGCGTCGGTTTCGCAGCCAGCGTTCCCAATGCACATGCCGAAGTCCGGGCGCGCGTGCATTATGTGACGCAAGCCTGCGGCGGGCGCGGCGCGGTCCGCGAGATTTGCGACTTTATCCTGCGTGCGCAGGGTAATTACGCTGCGGCCCTGGCGCCGTATCTGGCATGAGCGACCTGCGCTCGGCCAACCGCTTCCGGCTGGTGCTGATCATCGCGCTGGGCGCGGCGCTGACGCTCGGCAGTTTCTGGGCGCTGGAAATGATGCGCAAAGGAGCCGATGACAGCGCACCCGCTATGCCCAGACATGAACCGGACTACTATGTCGAAAAATTCAATTTCGTCCGCATGTCGCAGTCCGGTCAGGCCCAATACAATATTTCCGGAAAAAGACTTACCCATAATCCGGTAGATGATTCTTTTGATATCCAGCTGCCGGTTATCCACAGCCTCGGCAGCGACCGGCCGCCGATGACGGTACACGCACAGCGGGCGCTGGTGAACGACGACAGCAGCAAGGTACATTTGTACGACGACGTGCACATCGACCGCCCGGCGACGCCGACTAGCGAACATTTTCATGTCAAGTCCGACTACCTGCTGGTATTGCCGGACGACGATGTGATGCAAACCGATAAGCCGGTTGATATTACGCTGGGCACATCGACTCTGACCGGTACCGGCATGCTTGCCAACAATGCGACGCGCGAATTGCGCGTATTAAGCAATGTTCATGCTACATATCAACCGCCGCAGCCGGTTGCGTCGCGCTGATTGAACACTTCATGTATAACCGAGTGCATCGCCTTAGAGAGCTCTCATGAAACGATTTTATTTCATTACGCTGTTTATGCTTGGCATTACCGTCGTTGACGGCGCGCAAGCGGAAAAAGCGGATGCCGACAAGCCGACCAATGTCGAAGCCAACCAGATGGTGTACGACGACGTCAAGCAAATCAACACCTTTACCGGCAACGTGGTCCTTACGCGGGGGACGCTGGTCTTGAAAGCGGACAAGATGGTGGTGACGCAAGATCCGGCGGGCTATCAGTTCGCCACGCTGTTTGCGCCACGCGGCGGTTTCGCATCCTTTCGGCAGAAACGCGACGGCGGCCCCAACCTGTGGATCGAGGGGCAAGCGGCAGACCGGATCGAATATGACGGCAAGGCCGAAGTCGCCAAACTGTTCTCGAAGGCAAAAGTGAAACTGCTGGACGGCGCCAAGCCGACCGATGAAGTGGAAGGCGAATTCATCTCTTATGACAGCCGCGCCGAAACCTATGCGGTCAACAACACGCCGACCGGCGAAAGCAAACCAGGCGCAGGCCGCATCAGGGCAACGATTCAGCCGCGCAATGACACTAAAGGTAAAGGCAAGTGAAATGACCAGTACGTTGATTGTACGCGGCCTGCAAAAAAGCTATGGCGCGCGCCAAGTCGTACGCGATGTATCGCTGCAGGTCGAAAGCGGTGAAGTGGTTGGTCTGCTCGGCCCCAATGGCGCCGGCAAAACCACGTCGTTCTACATGGTGGTCGGCCTGGTGCCCTCGGATGCGGGCCAGATCGATCTCGACGGCGCCGATATTTCCCGCCTGCCGATCCACCGCCGCGCGGTATTGGGATTATCGTATTTGCCGCAGGAAGCCTCGGTATTTCGCAAGCTGACGGTCGAAGAAAATATCCGCGCGGTGCTGGAATTGCAGCGCGACAAAGGCAAGCCGCTGTCGAAATCGGCGATCGAGGATCGCTTGAACAGGCTGCTGTCCGAATTGCAAATTGAAAAGCTGCGCGAAAATCAGGCGCTGTCGTTGTCCGGCGGCGAGCGGCGACGGGTCGAAATCGCCCGTGCGCTGGCAACCAATCCGCGCTTTGTGTTGCTTGATGAGCCATTCGCAGGCGTCGACCCGATCGCGGTCATCGAGATTCAGCGCATCGTGCGCTTCCTGAAAGAACGCGGCATCGGCGTGCTGATCACCGATCACAATGTGCGTGAAACGCTCGGCATCTGCGACCGCGCATACATCATCAATCAGGGCGCCGTTCTGGCGAGCGGAAGCCCTGATGACATCATCGCCAACGAGTCGGTACGCCGCGTGTATCTGGGCGAGCACTTTCGCATGTAACGGAAACGGATCAGCATGAAGCAAACTCTCCAGCTCCGTATCTCGCAGCATCTTGCGTTGACGCCACAACTGCAGCAATCGATCCGGTTGCTGCAGCTGTCGACGCTGGAGCTGCATCAGGAGCTGGAACAGATCCTCGCCGACAACCCGCTGCTGGAACGTCTGGATGATCCGCTCGATCATTCGGTGCGTCTGCTGGCGGACGGCGCCATCGGCGCGGCGGGAATCGCGTCAGCCTCGGACAATGCAGTCGCGGACAGCAGCCCCGCCGCCGACATGGAACCAGGATTTGAAGCATCCGACGCACCGGATGCAGCTGCACCCGGCGAAGCCGACTGGAGCTTCGACGATGTCGCGCGCACCTCGAAGGCGCCGGAAGACGACGACGCACGGCCGCAACTCGAAGCGCATGAATCGACCTTGCGCGAACACTTGCTGGAGCAGCTGGGCGTCACCGTGGATAACCGGCGCGACCGGGCTCTGGTTGAGTTGATGATCGACGCCTTGAATGACAACGGTTACCTGGAAGAGTCGCTGGAAGAAATCCATGCACGGTTGCCGGCGGAACTGGAAATCGATATCGAGGAGCTGTCGATCGCGCTCAAATTGCTGCAGAGCTTCGATCCGGCTGGCGTCGGTGCGCGTAACGCATCGGAATGCCTGGCGCTCCAGATCAGGCGGCTTGCCAAGGTAGCCATGGTGACGCGGCGCATGGCATTGGCGATCGTCGAAAATCATCTTGGCCTGTTTGCGCAGCGCGATTTCAACAAGTTGAAAAAGGCGCTGGATTGCGATGACGAGGATTTGAGAGAAGCGCAAGTCGTCATCAAGCGATGCAACCCGCATCCCGGCGCGGTCTTCGCTACCGACGCATCCGATTATGTGGTGCCTGATGTGATCGTCAGACGCACAAGAAACGGATGGCAGGTCGTGCTCAATCACGACGTGATGCCGCGGCTGCGCGTGAATGCGATGTATGCCAATATATTGAAGCAAAGCAAGGGTGAGGGATCGCTCACTTCGCAATTGCAAGAAGCCAAGTGGCTGATCAAGAATATGCGGCAGCGTTTCGACACGATCCTGCGGGTTGCGCAAGCTATTGTCGATCGGCAAAGGAACTTTTTTTCGCATGGTGCGGTCGCAATGAGGCCCCTTGTCTTGCGCGAAATAGCTGATACACTAGGTCTACACGAGAGCACTATTTCTCGCGTGACAACCCAAAAATACATGCTGACCCCGCATGGAATGTTCGAGCTGAAGTACTTTTTCGGCAGCCATGTCGCCACTGAAGCGGGAGGCGAAGCTTCATCGACGGCGATACGGGCGCTGATCAAACAATTGATAGGAGCTGAAAACCCCAAGAACCCATTCTCTGATAGCAAAATTGCCGACATGCTGGCGGAACAGGGCATGGTAGTTGCGCGCCGCACTGTCGCCAAGTACCGGGAAGCCCTCAAAATTCCTCCGGTTAATCTGCGCAAGTCCTTGTAGTTTTTGCAGTCTGAATCATGTCGCTGTGTTCCTTCGTCGCCGGCAGTTCGGGCACATCGAGAACCGCCAGCGGCAACATCGATAGGAGCGCCGTATGAATCTCACCATCAGTGGACATCATCTCGAATTGACACCCGCCATCCGTGAATACGTGCAAAGCAAGCTGGAACGCATAAAACGCCACTTCGATCAGGTTATCGATATCGCAGTCATCCTGACCGTCGACAAGCTGGCAGAAAAAGACAGGCGGCAGAAAGCCGAAATCAACCTGCATATGAGAGGAAAAGATCTGCACGCCGAAAGCATCGCGGACGACCTGTATGCAGCCATTGATGCATTGATCGACAAGCTCGATCGCCAGGTTATGAAATACAAAACCAAGATGCAGGATCACCAGCACTCAGCAATCAAGCACTTGTCCGACACACCCGGCGCCGATACGGCCGCCGCTTCGTAAACAAAAACCTGCCTAGCCGGGCAAGCCCGGCAGAATCTATAAAAGGCGCAGCGGCTGCGCCCTTTTTATTTTCCGTTCTTCAGATTTCTTTGCGGCAAAGAGAGCGCATTGCACTTGGCCTGCCAGGACTGCACCGGTTGGCGATCAGCATGTGACGCGCAATGTTCGCTTGCCTCCTCAGGCCGAACGGACGGGACGAACAGATCTGCTCAGGACGCAATCGGCATCGAAAGAACGGCGCACTCCAAATTGCCGTCCCGCTCAAATCTCGTCCACCAGGAACAGCCGCCGATGCTCGCGCATTGCATACCGATCGGTCATGCCTGCAATGTAATCGGCAACCTTGCGTGCCTGCGCCGGCATTTTGTCCGCGCGGCCGCCCATCGCGACCTGGTAATCCGGCGGCAGCAGCATCGGCTCCTGCATGAATGCGCTGAACAGCTCGCTGATGATGCGGCGCGCCTTGCTCGTCATCCGGTTGACTTGATAGTGCTGATACAGATTTTCATGCAAAAACCGCTTCAGAAGCGCCGCTTCCCGTTTCATGCTTTCCGAGAATGTAATCAGGGCCGGAGCATTGCGGACATCGTCGATGGTCTTTACCTGCGCATCGCGGATTTGAATTCCGGATGATTGGATCAGGTCGACAATCAACGCATTGATCATGCGCCGGACCGTCTCGTTGATCGCGCGGCGGCCGCCGATGCCGGGAAACGCCGTCTCGACTTCGCGGCGATGGCGCGCATAAAAATCGACTTCATCGAGCTGCGCAACCGTCAGCAAGCCCGAACGCAAGCCGTCGTCGATGTCGTGGTTGTTGTAGGCGATTTCGTCGGCCAGATTGGCAAGTTGCGCTTCCAGCGTCGGCTGCTTCCTGTCTATGAAACGCCGGCCGATATCGCCGAGCTTTTTTGCATTGGCCAGCGAGCAGTGCTTCAGGATTCCTTCGCGCGTCTCGAACATCAGATTCAAGCCGTCGAATGCGCCGTAGCGCTCTTCCAGCGCATCGACCACCCGCAGGCTTTGCAGGTTATGCTCAAAGCCGCCATGGTCTTTCATGCATGCGTTGAGCGCGTCCTGGCCGGCATGGCCGAACGGCGTATGGCCCAGGTCATGGGCCAGCGAGATCGCCTCGACCAGGTCTTCATTGAGTTGCAGGTTGCGCGCGATCGAGCGCGCGATCTGCGCCACTTCGATACTATGGGTCAGGCGGGTGCGGAACAGGTCGCCTTCGTGGTTGACGAACACCTGGGTCTTGTATTCGAGCCGGCGAAAAGCGGTGGAATGGATAATGCGATCGCGATCGCGCTGGAACTCGGTGCGCGACGCAGCCGGTGTTTCAGGAAAGCGGCGTCCTCGCGACTGTGCCGAATGCGCGGCATAGGGAGCGAGGGCCGCCTCGAGATTCATGTTGATGGAACGACACAGGCGCCGATAGTTGCCAGCAGGGCGTCGCGCGGCACGGTCATGACGATAGGCGTGCCCAGCGGTTTTACCAGGATGAACTTGATCTGGCCGCCTTCGTTTTTCTTGTCCACCTGCATCAGTTCCAGCCAGCGGCCGGCGCCGAGGTCCGGCGCCACCGTGGGCAACCCTGCCGCTTTCACCAGTGCGCCGATGCGCGCTTTTGCATGCGCATCGATGAATCCCAGGCGATGCGACAGATCGGCGGCCATCACCATGCCGCATCCGACCGCTTCGCCGTGCAGCCATTTGCCGTACCCCAGTCCCGCTTCGATCGCATGCCCGAAGGTGTGACCGAAATTGAGAATGGCGCGCAAGCCCCCTTCACGTTCATCCTGCCGCACCACGTCGGCCTTGATTTCACATGACCGCCGGATCGCATAAGCCAGTGCCTGGGCGTCCCGGGCAACCAGTTTCCCGATATTCGCTTCGATCCAGTCGAAGAATCCGGCATCGATGATCGCGCCGTGCTTGATCACTTCCGCCAGCCCGGCCGACAGCTCGCGCGGCGGCAAGGTATCCAGCGTCGCGGTATCGGCAATCACCGCTTGCGGCTGATAGAACGCACCGATCATGTTCTTGCCGAGCGGATGGTTGATGCCGGTCTTGCCCCCGACCGACGAATCGACCTGCGCCAGCAGCGTGGTCGGCACCTGGATGAACGGCACGCCGCGCATATAAGTCGCGGCGGCAAAGCCGGCCATGTCGCCAACCACGCCGCCGCCCAAGGCGATCAGGGTGGTTTTCCGGTCGCATTTTTCCGCCAGCAAGACATCGAAGATGCGCATCAGGTTGGCCCAGTTTTTTTCTTCTTCGCCATCGGGCAATACGATGGGAATCACCTGCTTGCCGGCCGCCGCCAGGGTTCGGGTCAGCTGGTCGAGATAAAGCGGACCGACCACCGTGTTGGTCACGATCGCGACGCGCTGTCCCGCCACATGTTGGGCGATCCTGCCGGCGTCGGAAATAAGCGACCGGCCGATCGCGATGGTGTAACTGCGGTCGCCTAAATCGACCGGCA
>DASYKE010000190.1:0-34260 GCA_035995725.1 Burkholderiaceae bacterium
CACGAAAAGCATCGCCGCAGCCAGTCGGATCAATTATCCGGTCTACGCCGACGCATGGAATATCGATGCGCCGACCACCGGTAAAAATCTCTGCGCCTTGCTCGCCACGCGTCACTACCAATGCGGACAAGCGCTGCGCGATATTTTCCAGTGACAAACCCGTCCGCTCGGTCAATAACTCTGCCTCATAATCATTGACTGCGACATAAGTTGCAAGTTCAATGAAGTGTTCCAGTTCGGCGCCATTGAACATTGGCAAGCCTTGACCTGGATCGAATACAAACGGTATGCCGATTTCAGCACAGTCTTTCGCATGCTGCAACATACCCTCGCGGCCGTCGGGCGCGATAATGGCAAGCTTGACCGTACCGGCGTCTGCGACCTTGTTTTGATGCGACAGCCCCATCGCCCCCGGATGAAATGCCGTAATCTGATTGCTGTCGGCATCGGTAGTGATGAATGCCTGCGCCGTATAAGAGGCTTCGATGGTCCGGATGCAGCGCCTGGAAATACCGAGATGCTGCAGGCGGTCCAGATAGGGCGCGCCATCCTGACCAATGGTCGCCATAATCAGCGGATCACCATTCAACAGTTTGAGGTTGTACGCGATATTGCCGGCACAGCCGCCGAATTCACGTCGCAGGCCGGGAACCAGAAAGGAAACGTTAATTTTATGCAATTGATCGGCTAGCAGCGCTTCGGAAAAGCGGCCTCCGAAAGACATGATGGTATCGAAAGCAAGCGAGCCGCAGATTAAGGATGTCATGAATTGGTATCAGATAATTGGTGAAATTTAATGGCAAAAACAAGGCAAAAGATATGTGACGCCTGCCAGTTGAGGCAACCAGCCTGTGTGAAGCCCGACCGGAGTATGCCGAAAATAATGACTTGGCCGACCCTGGCCCATTGCTTTTAAGGATAAAACAGATAGACCCGGTAGCCCGACGCTTTCAATTGCGAGACTTCAAAGAATAACTTGATCGGCTGCTCCCAATTCGCGGCAAAACCTTTCGTCACATCCTGCGCGGAAGGCAGATAATCGCGGGGCATAAATACACGCCGCACAATTGCCTTTTCATTTGCGTCGTTGAGCGTCAACTCGATATTCGGCCACGCCTGCACTATTGCACTCCGATTGCGCAGCAAGGTAGTCAGCACGAAGGTGTTCTGGTTCGATGGCAATGCCTGCAGTTCGTTCGATTCGATCGATACTGCATCGATTTGCGCCGGCAAATCTACGCGGCAACCGATGATCCCGCATGCATTAACAAGTGCAGGCGCCGTTTCGGGCAGCCAGGCAGCGATCTGGCTGCGGAATGTGTAGGTGGCCTGCGCAAGCAACCCGATCAATAAAACAAACGATACAAAGTTCATCAGTATCCGTAGTGCCCGACCGGTACGCTGTTGCCGGCGTGCACGCCTGACGAAATCCGGTTCGCCGGATTGCATGTCCTCCGGATCGTCTTCTTCCTTGCGCAAAGCTGATTTTTTGGTGCCGCGCCATGGCTTGCGTTGCAAATCCTCGATCGCGCGGTCCAGCTCGTCGGGCACAACGGAGCCTGCCGAATTCTCCTGACCAGCCGGGCCGCCGCTTTCAGGCTCATCAAACGCGGCGAAATCCACCAGCGTCATGCGCTGCAGCGGATCGTTATCATTATCGCTGCCAGTGGCAACAGCTGGTTTTGGCGCGTCAATCGGGTGATTGGCAGAAGGTTTCTTGCGGCGACCTGCCGATTTGACCACGCTAACACTCTCAGTTGGAGCGATATTCCTTTTTTTTGATAGCGACGGTGCCGTCCGTGCGGAAGAAGACGCAGCTTTGCTGGAGGGCTGTTCAGTCACGGCGTTTGCCGGGCTGATTGCAGCCGAAGTTTGTGCAGCGGATTGCGGCGGCTCGTCGGTCGGCAGCAGATGTTCGACGCCGTTGAAAATTTCCTTGCAAGTTCCGCAGCGGACCAGCCCGGCCCGTAATTTCAACTGATCATGCGCGACGCGAAAGGTCGTGCGGCAATGCGGGCATCGGGTCGCTAGCGCCATTGCTATCGCTGCGCGCCGGTGAATGAAACGGCAGGCGTGCCCGATAATCGTCCCGACAGCGCGACCCAGCCGTCGCGTTCCGCCCAGACTGTCATGTTGATGAAGGGCGCATAGGCTGCCGCGACTTCAGCGGCTTGCCGTACCAGTATGCCGGACAGTACTAATGCGCCACCTGGTGCAATACGGCGTGCGAGCATCGGCGCCATCAGTTTCAATGGACTGGATAGGATGTTTGCAACCACGATATCAAAGGATGGTCTATGCGAGCCGTCGGCGAATTGTTCCGGTAAATAATAGTCGATTTCGCAGCGGTTGCGCTCGCTGTTGTAGCGCGCCGATTCGATCGCTTGCGGATCAATGTCGATGCCGACCACTTCGCTTGCCGCCAGCTTTTTGGCCACCATCGCGAGAATGCCGGAACCGCAACCGTAATCGAGCACCGACAATCCTTGCGGCACGTGCGATTCCAGCCATTCCATGCATAACCGGGTGGTCGGATGGCTACCGGTGCCAAAGGCGAGGCCGGGATCCAATTCCAGCACCAGCGCGTTCGGGTCAGGCGCATCATGCCAGCTTGGCACGACCCAGATATTCTTTCCGATGTGGATCGGGTCGAATTGGGATTGCGTCAGACGCACCCAGTCCTGCTCGGCGACCGAGCGCAGTGTGTAGGAAATCGTTCCGGATTCAACCTCGAGCCCGCTGGCTTCGGCTGCGGCGGCCACGATGGCGGCATGATCAGCATCAGCCGTCGCCAGGGCGACCACTCGGCTGTGCTCCCATGCGGCCTGTTCCGGTTCCATCCCCGGTTCGCCGAACAGCGGCTGTTCCGCATCCGTACCCTGGTCGGCATCTTCCACCGACACCGATAGCGCGCCCGCGTCCATTAACGCGTCGGACAAGTGTTCCGCGTGATGGCGCGCGACTTCGATGACGATTTCAGTCCAGCTCATGGGCAGACTATTTCTTGACGACTTGCTTTAAGTCTTTCAGTAAATCCGGCATGTCTGCCAGCTTCTGTTCCAGATAATGGATGTTGGTGCCGCCTTCGATAAAGCGGGCATCGACCATCAATTCGCGATGCAGCGGGATGTTGGTCAGGATGCCCTCGACCACCATTTCCGACAACGCAATCTGCATGCGCTTGATTGCCTGTTCGCGCGTCGCGCCGTAGGCAATCAGTTTGCCTACCATCGAATCATAATGCGGAGGCACGTAGTAACCCGCATAGGCGTGCGAATCCACGCGAATGCCGGGACCGCCGGGCGCATGCCACGACAGGATTTTACCGGGCGACGGCGTGAATTTGAACGGGTCTTCCGCATTGATGCGGCACTCGATGGCGTGGCCTTTCAACTCGATGTCACGCTGGCGAAAACGCAATTTTTCGCCGGCCGCAACACGGATTTGTTCTTGTACCAGGTCGATGCCTGTAATCATCTCGGTCACCGGATGCTCGACTTGGATACGGGTATTCATTTCGATGAAGTAAAATTCGCCATTTTCGTACAGGAACTCGAATGTGCCTGCACCGCGATAACCCATTTTGCGGCACGCTTCGGCGCAGCGATCGCCGATTTTTTCGATGATCTTGCGCGGAATGCCGGGCGCTGGCGCTTCTTCGATCACTTTTTGATGCCGGCGCTGCATCGAGCAATCGCGCTCGCCCAGCCATACGGCGTTCTTGAATTCGTCGGCCAGGATCTGGATTTCCACGTGGCGCGGATTCTCCAGGTACTTCTCCATATAGACTTCCGGGTTGCCGAACGCCGCACCGGCTTCCGCCTTGGTCATTGTGACCGCATTGAGCAAAGCCGCTTCGGTATGGACCACTCGCATGCCCCGGCCCCCGCCGCCGCCCGCCGCCTTGATTATGACCGGATAGCCGATTTTCCGTGCCACGCGAATGATTTCTTTCGAATCATCAGGCAGAGCACCCTCGGAACCCGGTACGCACGGCACGCCGGCTTTGATCATTGCCTGCTTGGCCGATACCTTGTCGCCCATCAGGCGAATCGAATCCGAGCGCGGGCCGATAAAGACGAAGCCGGATTTTTCCACGCGCTCGGCAAAATCGGCATTTTCGGACAGGAAACCATAACCCGGATGAATCGCCTCGGCATCGGTAACCTCGGCTGCGCTGATGATCGCCGGCATGCTGAGATAACTGAGCAAGGATGGAGCCGGTCCGATGCAAACCGACTCGTCGGCCAGCTTCACGTATTTCGCTTCACGATCGGCTTCCGAGTGAACGACCACGGTTTTGATGCCCATCTCGCGGCAGGCGCGCTGGATACGCAGCGCAATTTCGCCACGGTTGGCAATGAGAATTTTTTCAAACATAGTTGGCGTATGAGGCGTTATAAGGATCGAGCGTTAAAAAGCAGCGGCGCCTGCGCAGGTAAGCGCATGCCGAACGCGCAACACTTAACCGATTACAAATAGCGGCTGGCCGAATTCGACCGGCTGACCGTTTTCAACCAGAATTTGCTTGATTACGCCCGACGCATCTGCGTCGATTTCGTTCAGCAGTTTCATCGCTTCGATGATGCAAAGCGTGTCGCCTTCCTTGACGGTGGAGCCGACCTCGACGAACGGAGGAGAGCCCGGTGCAGATGAGCGGTAAAAGGAACCTACCATGGGGGATTTGACGATGTGGCCTTGCGGCTCGACGATGGCGGCCGGAGTTGCCGGCAGCGGTGCAGTAGCGGCAAGCGGTTGCTGCATCGCCTGTTGCGGTTGCATCATGATCATTTGACTTTGAGGAGCGGCGGAGGATTTGACGATCCTGACCTTGCTTTCTCCTTCGGTTACTTCCAATTCTGCGATATCCGATTCCGCAACCAGATCGATCAAAGTCTTGAGTTTTCGTAAATCCATGTAAATCCCCGGAATTATTTATGTATTTAAGTTGGAAACTGCCACAATTATAAGTTGTTCGTGGGCAGATAATAGAAATTAAAGCTTTTTAAGGGCGAAATCGATTGCCATCCGATACCCTTCGATCCCAAGACCGCAAATAACGCCTGCCGCGATCCCTGACAGGTAGGAAACATGCCGGAACGCTTCACGTTGATGGATGTTCGAGATATGTACTTCAATGAATGGAATTCCTACCCCCGACAACGCATCGCGCAATGCAATGCTGGTGTGGGTTAATGCGCCCGGATTGATCACAATCGCATCCACGCCGGCGGCCTTGGCAGCCTGAATACGATCGATCAAGACGCCTTCATGATTGCTCTGAAAACTGTTTAGAATGGCGCCGGCAGCTGTTGCCTGGGCCATCGCAGCCTGCTCGATGTCGGCCAGCGTATTTGCTCCATAGACCTTTGGCTCACGCGTGCCCAGCAAATTCAGATTCGGGCCATTGAGCAGAAGGATGTTTGTTGCCATCGAGATACGACTCCGTTTGACGAGGATGTCGACATTTTGCCGCTAAATGGCGTTGATTGGCAAGGAGAAATATTTATCGGGCTTAAAGTGATGCAAGATCGGCACGTAGCTGTTCCAGTTTCAAACGCCCCAGATATGTCTTTTTGACATGTTTGTCCGCTCCGATTATTACCGTGAACGGCAGACCGCCGACTTTATTATCAAACTGCCGAGCCAAGTCGGACCCATTCATTCCGGCAGTGTAAAGCGGATAGCTGATCTTGTATTTAGATGAAAATTCTTGGATATTTTCTGCGGAATCGATGCCGATGCCAAGAATTTGGACATTTTTTGATGCGATTTCCATTTGAAGTGCGGATAGTTCCGGCATCTCTTGCACACAAGGCGCGCACCATGTTGCCCAGAAATTAACAACCAGCGTTTTTCCTTTCCACTGTGACAGCGCCTGCGACTTGCCGTGCGCATCTGGCAATGTCTGGGCGAACAGGCTATCGACAGCAGGGTTTTGTGCCGCAGCCGGTTCTAGTCGCTGAGCATTGAAATAAATGCCGGCCGCCGCAGATATGACTGCGATCGCAGCAAATAAAAATAGAGTTTTTTTCATTGGGCTTGATTTTCCAGAATTAGCGTGCGGACCGTATCGATATCTGCTCGTTCGATTCGCCGCGCCGCTGAAGCTTTGATGGCGCCACGCAAATCGTCAATTTCATATAAAGCCAGATGGACACCCTCGTTTCCCCACATGAAACTGACGGTTTCGACCGGTTCGTGGTGGCCTTTGAAATGAACTGTTTCGGACACTTCAAACTGGATATTCTTGTTAATCAGATAAATTTCGACATCTTTGGGGCTGTTGGCAAACAATTGCAAATGGATATCGGAATGTTGACCGGCCGTGCCATTCAGCACGGCGCCTGTCAAATAAGGAGTAAATTGCGCAAACTCCGACATGATTTGAACCGCAAGCCTGCGTAAATGCAACAAGCGTCCAGGCTGTGTGTCGCCAAAGAAAAGTTCGTTATATAACCGTACTTCATTCTCTATTTGTTCATTGTCCGGCAAAATGTCGCCTCGTACTTTCGCATCGCCCAGGATCTGTTTGGCCGCCTTGCGCTTGGCGCTGCCATAATCGACGCCGTCTTCCGCAATCATGCGCGCGGCCGCAGCGGCAATTTCAGCGCGCAGCGATTCTGTATCTGAAGAGTAATTATTCGACATCGCGCGCGAACCTTCCCAAGCGCAAGAGCGTGGGTCGGGTAAAATCTCGTTATTCCCTATTTCATCATTTGTCGGGGACAGGGTCCTCTCAACGGGGATCAAGATACCACCGGGTTTAACTCAGTCCCACAATACTTCAGATTTTACAATGCATATTCATATTCTAGGTATCTGCGGCACTTTTATGGGTGGCCTTGCAGTCTTGGCCAAAGAAGCCGGACATAAAGTCACCGGCTGCGACGCCAATGTTTATCCGCCGATGAGCGCGCAGTTGCAGGCGCAAGGCATCGAACTGATCGAAGGCTTTGGCCCGGAACAGATCAATCTGAAACCCGATCTGTTCGTCATCGGCAATGTCGTCTCGCGCGGCAATCCCCTGATGGAAGAAATCCTCAATCGCGGATTGCCCTACACGTCCGGGCCACAATGGATCGGTCACCATATTCTGCATGGCAAGTGGGTGCTCGCCGTCGCCGGGACTCATGGCAAGACGACGACTTCGTCGATGCTCGCATGGATTCTGGAAGATGCGGGCTATCATCCGGGATTTCTGATCGGAGGCGTACCGATGAATTTCGGCATCTCCGCACGCCTGTCGGGCAAAGTTGCCGATTCCGCTTTTTTCGTCATTGAAGCCGATGAGTACGACACTGCGTTCTTCGACAAGCGCAGCAAGTTCGTTCATTATCATGCCAAAACCGCGATTCTGAACAATCTCGAATACGATCACGCCGACATTTTTCCCGATCTGACCGCAATCGAAACCCAGTTCCATCACTTGGTCCGCACCGTGCCGGGTGTGGGACGATTGATTGTCAATGGCCGTGAAGCATCGCTGCAGCGAGTCATTGCGCGCGGTTGCTGGAGCGATACGGAATGGTTTGGCGGTGCAGAAAAAAAAGGCTGGACGCTTGACGAACATGCCGACGGGAGCTTCGATGTCTTTCTTAATAGCGATATGCAAGGTAGCGTGGGCTGGTCGCTTACCGGAGAGCACAATCGGTTGAATGCGATGGCTGCGATCGCTGCTGCGCGCCATGTCGGTGTGCCGGCGGCACAAGCAATCGATTCGCTAGCGAAATTCGACAATGTCAAGCGCCGGATGGAAGTGCGCGGTGTGGTCAATGGCATCACCGTCTATGACGACTTCGCCCATCATCCGACCGCGATTGCGACGACAGTCGCCGGCCTGCGTAAAAAGGTGGGTAGCGCTCGCATTCTAGCGGTCCTGGAGCCGCGCTCCAATACGATGAGGCTAGGCACGATGAAAGATGCGTTGCCCGGCAGCCTGGCGGATGCGGACCTTATTTTCGGCTACGGCGCAAAGGGTAACGGTAAAGACGCGCTTGGCTGGAATCTGGGCGAAGCGCTAGCCCCATTGGGCTCAAGGGCTCGCGCATTCGATGAACTGGAATCACTGGTACAGGCGATTGTCCAAACTGCACGGCCGGGAGATCAGATTCTGGCGATGAGCAATGGCGGATTTGGCGGCGTGCATCAGAAGATTCTGGACGCGTTACGCAGATGATCCTGTATCTGCATGGCTTTCGCTCATCTCCTCGATCCTTCAAGGCACGTCTGATTGCTGAAAGGCTGCAGGCACGTGGCCGCTGCGCGGAATATCATTGTCCGCAACTGCCGGCTTCGCCGCGTGACGCAATTGCCTTGGCTTCCCGGATCATGAGCCGGTTTTCGCCCAACGATGTTGCGCTGATCGGTTCATCTCTGGGTGGCTATTATGCAACATGGCTGGCCGAGAAATCAGGTTGCCGCGCGGTGCTATTGAACCCCGCAGTCAAGCCGCCGCGCGACCTGGAGAAATATGTCGGCGTCACAACCGCTTACCACTCGGACCAACCATTCGAATTCAAGCGCGAATACGTCGACGAATTAAAGACACTCGCTGTAAGTCGAATCACGCATCCGGAGCGCTATTTCCTGGTCGCGGCTACCGGCGATGAAGTGCTCGACTGGCATGAAATGGTCGGGCACTATCCGGGCGCGCGGCATCATGTGATCGAAGGCAGCGATCACGGCTTGTCCGATTTCAATGGCTACATGGATGATGTGCTGGCGTTCTGCGGCTTCGAAGAAGGAGTCGATCGGTGATGCCGCCTGTCCTCGTCACTGAAATCTTCTTGCCGGCGATTATTGCTGCCGGTCCATTGAACATCGCACTGACAAATAAAGCTTTGCTTGTGCGTGGCATGGTGCTTGAATTACAGAGTGAGAGGTCTGTTTGAATTGACTTATGCAGTCAGGAATTGAGCACGACCGATCGGCAAGCAGCATGAACAAATTCGACAGGCAAGGCAATTGATGAATTTATTTTTTGAAGAATCCGGTGATTTCAAGGCCGGCGCGGTACTGTCTCAGCAAGGCGAGGCTTATCAGGTCGAAATGCAGACCGGCAAGCGCACCAAGGTGCGAGCCAAGGATGTGCTGTTGCAGTTCGCGTCACCGATGCCGGATGAATTATTAAGCGAGGCGCAATCGGTTGCCGGCGAAATCGACCTCGATTTCCTGTGGGAAGTCGCCGGGCAGGAAGAATTCGGCTTTGCGGAACTCGGCAACGAATATTTCGGGCATGAGCCCAAGCCGTACGAGGCGGCAGGTCTGCTGCTGAAATTGCATGGGGCGCCGATTTACTTTTACAAAAAGGGCAAAGGCCGCTACAAGGCGGCACCCGAAGCGTCGCTCAAGGCCGCATTGGCAGGTATCGAAAAGAAAAAGCAGCAGGCGCTGATCCAGGCGCAGTACGTGGAAGAATTGAAGGCAAACCGCCTGCCTCCGGCAATGAAATCGCTGGCCTTGCAATTGCTTTTCAAACCGGATAAAAACAGCATCGAGTACAAGGCACTGGAAGCAGCCTGCAATGAATTGCAAACTACACCGCAGCGTCTGATGTTGGCAGCGGGCGGTGTTGCGTCGCCCAGGGATTTGCATTTTTCAAAATTCCTGTTCGAATATTTTCCTAAAGGCGTCGGTTTTCCGGCGATTGCCATACCGCATTTCCCATCGCTGCCGCTTGCAGACGTTCAGGCATTTTCGATCGATGATGTGACTACTACCGAAATCGACGATGCATTTTCGGTGGCGGTACTGGCTGACGGCAATGTGCGCGTCGGTATTCATATTGCCGCTCCTGGGTTAGGTATTAGTCGAGACGATCCGATTGATGCAATTGGCCGACAACGCCTATCCACCGTGTATATGCCCGGCGACAAGATCACGATGCTGCCGGATGCGCTGGTCGAAGCATTCACGCTGGCCGAGGGGAAGACCTGTCCAGCGGTGTCGCTTTATGCGACGCTCAATCCACAAGACTGGTCGGTCGTCGGCACGGAAACCAGAGCCGAGGCGGTGCCGATTTCCGCCAACTTGCGCCATAATGACCTCGATACGCTGGTTACGGAAGAAAATCTGGCGCTGGGCGCAGGCGATTATCCGCACAAGGCTGATATTGCGCTGCTGTGGCAATGGGCGCAGGTGCTCGAAAAAGGCCGCATGGCCAAGCGCGAGAGTTTTGGGCTGAAACCGGAACAGACCAATCGCGTCGATTTCAATTTTTACGTCGAAGATGATGTCGTTACCATCGCCCGCCGCAAGCGCGGCGCACCGCTCGACAAAATCGTTGCAGAGCTGATGATTTTCGCCAACAGCAGTTGGGGCAAATTGATGCATGAGCATGGCGTGCCAGGGATTTATCGCAGCCAGGGCGGCGGTAGCGGCGGTTGGCTCGCCAAGATGCAGGTGCGCATGGTCACGCACGCTGCGCCGCATCAAGGATTGGGCGTGGATCAGTATGCGTGGAGCACATCGCCGTTGCGCCGTTACACCGACCTGGTCAATCAATGGCAAATCCTGGCATGCGTGCAACATGGCGTGGCGGCACCGCTGGTTGCGCCGTTCAAGCCGAAAGACGCGGATTTGTTTGCGATCGTATCCGCTTTCGATGGCGCTTATGGAGCCTATGCCGATTTTCAGTCGACCATGGAACGTTACTGGTGCTTGCGCTGGCTGACTCAGGAAAACGCAAAGCAAGTCAATGCGGTCGTGTTGAAAGAGGAAATTTTGCGTCTGGTCGATATTCCGCTGATTATCAAGTTACCTGGAATGCCCCAAGTGCCACGTGGTACGCAAGTCAGGCTGGACTTGCTGCGCTGGGACGAGGTCGATCTGACGGTTGAAGCGCGCCTGCTCGAAGTCACGCCAACAGCCCCGGCTGGGCCGGGGTCGGAAGCAGATCAGGTGCTGGCCGATGCCATTGATTCCGATGACGAAATTGCCACTACCGATAACGGCGCCGTCGGTCAATCCGTGCCGGAGTGATACATCTTGAAAAGACATCCTGAAAAGGATGTCAAAATTTCTCGACCTTTGTCGTAGAATGATTACCTGGTGCAACTATTTCCGGCATGGCGCGTGAAGTTAATTTCCCAGAACCCCACATTGACCGTTGCCGTCGCCATTTCGGTACTGGCGCATGGTGCACTGTTAGCGGTACGATTTGCGGCACCGGACACGATCCGGTTCCAGCCAGCTGATCCTGGGCTGGAAGTTATTTTGGTTAATGCAAAACACGATAAAAAGCCGATCACGGCAGAAGCTTTGGCACAAGCCAATCTGGACGGCGGCGGCAATGTCGATGCCGGACGGGCAAAATCGCCGCTGCCGGACTTACGCAAAACCGAAGACGGTGACAGCATCAAAACGACCAGGCGTCGGATCGCGGAACTGGAAGAGCAGCAGCAAAAAGTTCTTTCTCAAGTGGTCAGGATGATGTCGTTTTCTGCGCAGCGTATCAGCGAAAAGAACAAGCCGAAAGAATCGCTACCACCTCCGGACGGTACGGACAGGACCGACAGCGCCAAGGCGCTGGCACGAATGGAAGCGGAGATTGCGAAAAATATCGAAGATTACAACAAGCGCCCGAAAAAAACGCAAATTACGCCCAGCACTCAGGAAGTCGGTTATGCAATGTACTACACGGCGATGCAAAAGCGGATTGAAAATGTCGGCACGCTGAATTTTCCGCAACAAGGCGGCAAAAAGCTTTATGGCGAGCTGGTGATTTATATCCCGCTCTTTCACGATGGCACCATTTACGAGAGGGAAGGTGGCCCGCGGGTCGAGCTCAGTTCGGGCAATCTTGCGCTCGATAGCGCCGCTTTGCGTATTGTAAAAAAGGCTACGCCGTTCGGCCGCTTCCCCGCCAACATGCGTACGACCGGCAAGGACGACGTATGGGAAATCATCACCCGCTTCAAATTTACCCGCGAAGATATACTGGAAGCCGAGTTGCGCGGGAGTCGCAACTGATGAGCAGCCTGGATCGCTATGCGGTAATCGGGCATCCGGTCGCCCATAGCAAATCGCCTGACATTCATGCGCGCTTTGCGGCGCAGACGCAACAGAATTTGACCTATGAGCGTTTGCTTGCGCCATTGGACGGATTCGCCGCGGCGGTACGGTCATTCGCTCAACAGGGCGGTCGGGGTGCGAACGTCACGCTGCCGTTCAAGCTGCAGGCCCATGCACTGGCAACGGTGCTTACGCAACGGGCCGAGGCTGCAGGCGCGGTCAACACGCTGAAATTCGATGGGAATACCATTCTGGGCGACAACACCGATGGCGTGGGGCTGGTGGCCGACATTGTGCACAACGCCGGCGCAGCTGTTACCGGCAAAACAGTCTTGTTGCTGGGTGCCGGCGGTGCGGCGCGCGGAGTCGTAATGCCGCTGTTGTCCGAGGCCCCGGCCGAACTGGTGATCGCCAACCGCACGCAATCGAAAGCAGTCGAGCTGGCCCAGCGTTTTGCAGCGCGGTATTCGAATATCCGCGCCAGCGATCTTGCCGCATTAGACTGCCCGTTCGACATTATCGTGAACGCGACCTCCGCCAGTCTTGGCACGGATCTGCCTCAGATTTCGCCTACGGTATTCGGCACAGGCACGTTCGCTTACGACATGATGTATGGCAGAGAGCCGACTGTCTTCATGCGATTCGCCGTGCAGCACGGCGCCAGCGCACGCGATGGCCTCGGGATGCTGATCGAGCAAGCGGCAGAATCGTTTTTTGTCTGGCGCGGCGTGCGGCCCGATACCGCGCCGGTATTTGCCGAATTGCGCGCGAAACTTTAACTGTGGTTGGTTCGGAAACATGAATGAAAATGTTGCGTAAGTTATTTTTGTGGCTGCTTATCGCACCGATTTTGATCGTCTTGGCACTGCAGCTGTATTTCTTTTTGCAGATTTGGTGGTGGGTCGACCATAATCCCGATTCGACCAGCTTCATGCGCCGGCAACTGTCGATCTTGCAGGAAAAAACCCCCGCTGCGCAGCTGAAGCATAAATGGGTGCCTTACCAGCGGATTTCCACTAATCTGAAGCGTGCGATCATTGCATCGGAAGATTCGAATTTCTCGGAGCATGAAGGTGTCGACTGGGATGCCTTGCAAAAGGCGTTTGAAAAAAATACCCGGAAGGGCAAGGTGGTGTCAGGCGGTTCCACCATAACTCAGCAACTTGCGAAAAATCTTTTTTTGTCCGGTGACCGCAGCTATGCGCGCAAGGTTCAGGAGTTGATCATCACCTACATGCTTGAATACTGGATGGACAAGGAACGTATCTTCGAGATTTATCTCAATGTGGCCGAATGGGGGAAAGGCATCTTTGGCGCCGAGGCGGCGGCCCGGCACTATTTTGGCGTTTCCGCAGCTGACCTGACTGCGAGCCAGGCAGCCCGGTTGGCCGCGATGCTGCCTAATCCGCGCTTTTTCGATAAGCATCGAGGTTCCGGTTATCTGACGCGCCGGACCGACTTCATTTTGCGCCGCATGGGCTCGGCCGAATTGCCCTGAGCGTAATCTGGAATCAATCCGGATATGAGAATGCGCAATACTTCCATATTTGGACTTGCCTCTGGCTGGCGTTGAAAGTACACTTGCGCTGTTTTCGTTTGTGGAGACCCGTCTTGGGTAGTCCTTTGTTAATTTATCAGTCGTCACCGGACGGCCAATCGGCGAGATAGTGCTTTAACGCTGGCTTTACCACAGCGCCTCTCGCCAGATGTTGGTGGGCGGGCGCGTCCCGGGCCTTATTCGTGGCCGCGTTCCCTGAATTTATTTAACTTGCAGAGCATGATCTGCAGGACGAGCTGTGGGTTTGCACCGGCATCGGTGCGAGCGGCACGGCCGGGAGAGCACATGATCAACGTATTCATCATACAGAACGGACGGCTTAACCAGGTCAATATCGAAAGCCGGATCGATCTGGAGAGAGTAGCACCGGTGTGGGTCGACTTGACGGACCCGAACGACGACGAGCGCGCCTGGGTTCGGAGCATCTACGGCGTCATGCTGCCCGGCGAAGACGAAGTAAAGGATATCGAAGCGTCGGCCCGCTATTACGAAGCGGAAAATGGCGATCTGCACTTGCGCACCGATTTTCTGCTCGAAGAAGACGACGGACCATCGCGGGTTGTGACGGTTGCGTTTATCCTTGCCAGGAATATGCTGTTTTCGGTGCATACCGACGATTTGCCGGTATTTCGCCTGGTGCGGATGCGTGCGCGTTCGCGGCCGGGTTCGATCGCCGACTACAAGGATGTGCTGCTTGATTTGTATGCGACTGACGCGGAATATTCGGCCGACGCATTGGAGGGTATTTATCAAAATCTTGAAGAAGTAAGCCGCAGCGTATTACAGAAGGATTTCAGCGATCAGGATGCCGCCGCTTCGCTGAACGCGATGGCGAAGGAAGAAGATTTGAACGGACGCATTCGGCGCAACATGATGGATACCCGCCGGGCGGTAAGTTTTCTGATGCGCGGGCGTCTGTTGAATTCGGAACAATTCGAAGAGGCGCGGCAAATTCTGCGCGACATCGAATCGCTCGATGGGCATACTGCTTTTTTATTCGACAAAATTAACTTCCTGATGGATGCAACCGTCGGTTTCATCAACATCAATCAGAACAAGATCATCAAGATTTTCTCGGTCGCGTCGGTGGTTTTCCTGCCGCCGACTTTGATTGCAAGCGTGTACGGCATGAACTTCAAGATTCTGCCGGAATTGAACTGGGAATGGGGCTATCCGTTTGCGATCGCATTAATGATAGCCAGCGCAATTGCGCCATTCTGGTATTTCCGCAAAAGGGGTTGGCTCAAGTGACGGTGATGTCCACGAGCGCCAGAGGGATCGAACTCCGCGCCAGAAAATTATTTACATCGTTACAAACATTGCTACCACTGCGACCAGCATCACTGCTACGCCAATCCAGCCAAGGATTGTATGTCGCCGCGATAGCCTGAACGGGCTACTGTTTATGCAAGCTGAGAAAATGCCCGGCGCGCTGCATCGATCGTCGCATCGACGACCGCATCATCATGCTGCGCCGACACGAACCCTGCTTCAAATGCGGACGGCGCAAAATAGACACCTGCGTCCAGCATCGCGTGGAAAAAGGCATTGAATCGGGATTTGTCGCACGCCATCATCGCGGCGTAAGTCGCAGGAATATATTGTGCAAAATACAGACCGAACATGCCGCCGACAGAATCGGCGCAAAAGGCGATATCTGCGTCTTTTGCCGCATTTGCCAAGCCTTGTACCAGTTTGACCGTCTGCGCGCCGAGCGACTCGTAAAAACCGGGCGCCTGGATCAGTTTAAGCGTGCTGATTCCCGCCGCCACCGCGACCGGATTGCCGGACAAGGTGCCGGCCTGATAGACAGTGCCGAGCGGTGCCAGATGCCGCATCAGGTCTGTGCGGCCGCCGAAGGCGGCAACCGGCAAGCCGCCGCCGATCACTTTGCCGAGCACAGTGAGGTCCGGCGTGACGTTGTAGAGCGACTGCGCGCCGCCCAATGCGACACGAAAGCCAGACATTACTTCGTCGAAAATCAGTACGGCGCCGTGCCGGCTGCAGAGACGACGCAGCGTTTGTAAAAATTCCGCTGTCGGGCGCAACAGGTTCATGTTGCCGGCAACGGGCTCGACGATCACGCAGGCGATCGACTGGCCCATCCTGCCAAACACGTCTTCCAGTTGTTGCGGATCGTTGTAGTCGAGTACCAGTGTGTGCTTGGCGAAATCTTCCGGCACGCCGGCCGAGGTTGGATTACCGAACGTGAGCAAGCCGCTGCCGGCTTTTACCAGCAGGGAATCGGCGTGGCCGTGATAGCAGCCTTCGAACTTGATGATTCTGTCGCGGCCGGTCGCGCCGCGCGCCAGGCGCAGCGCGCTCATCGCCGCCTCGGTGCCGCTCGACACCAGTCGCACTTGTTCGATCGACGGAACCAGCCGGCAAATTTCTTCCGCCATCAAGATCTCACCCTCGGTCGGTGCGCCAAAGCTCAAGCCGCGCGCGGCAGCCTCCTGCACCGCCTGGACCACGGCCGGATGCGCGTGGCCAACGATGGCCGGACCCCAGGAACCGATGTAGTCGATATAGCGCTTGTCATCGGCGTCCCAGAAATAGGGGCCCGCGGCGCGGGTAATGAAGCGCGGCGTGCCGCCGACCGAGCGAAAGGCCCGGACCGGCGAGTTGACTCCGCCCGGCGTGGTGCGCTGGGCGCGCGCAAAAAGGATATCGTTATTGGAAGTCATGCAGAAGCCTGTGCCGCAATTGGAAAAGAATCATTCGGGGTCCGGGGCGTCGTCCGACTCGCGCGCCCAGAAATACCGGTCTGGTATGAGTTTGCCCATGCCCAGCCGCTGTGCATTGGCGATTGCAGCGACGGTAAATTCCTGTGCCTCGAATACGGCCTCGGGTACGTCCAGTCCGTTCGCCAGCATGGCCGCAATGGTCGCCGACAGGGTGTTGCCCGCGCCATTGAACGACCCGGACTGACGCTGCCAATTGTCATGGCGTACCACGCCGGATTCGTTGAACAATGTATTTGCCACATCATGCACGTCGCATGGGGTGCCCGTCACGAACAGATATTCGCAACCCAGATCGATGATGCGCATTGCATCCAGCGCCATGGTGTCATCGGTAGACGGTTCCCGCCAGGTTTCGGCAAATCGCGCCAATTCGACTGCGGAAACCAGCAATAGCGTGGTCTGTGGAATCAGCAATTCACGCATTGCAACCAGCAGATCTTCACTGTCCAGTCCCTGATCCGGCATCGCCGTACTGAACGGATCGAGTATCAGCGGAATGTCCGGATAATCGGAGACGATTTCCGCAATCACGGAAACGTTTTCGATACTGCCCACGGCTCCGACCTTGAATGCTGCGACCGGCATATCCTCCAGCACGACGCGCGCCTGATCGGCTACCCAGTCGGCATCGATTATTTGCGAATCCTCGATACCGGTAGTGTCGCCGATCAGGATCGACGTGATGACCGATAATCCATGGCAACCCATCGCGGCAAACGAGGCAAGATCGGCTTGAATGCCGATTGCACCGACCGGATCGGCCACGCCGAAAGTCAAAACGAGCGGAGAAGTTTGGTTTTGCACAGCCAGTAGATTAAGATATCTGACTTTGCATTTTACTTGAAGGGCAATCAGCCGTGAGCAATAACGAAACAGCAAATGAAGAATTCAGGACTTGGATGTGTTTAATTTGCGGATGGCTATACGATGAGGCCGCCGGCCTGCCGGACGAAGGCATCCCGCCCGGCACGCGCTGGGAGCAAGTGCCGATGAACTGGACCTGCCCGGAATGCGGCGCGCGCAAGGAGGATTTTGAAATGGTCAGCATTTAAACTTTTTGCCATAGCGGGCATTGTTGTAAGTTACCCAATTTTTCGCAAAAAAACCACGCGCAAGGAAATCCGGGACAGAACGTTGTTTTAAAGCATCTTGCTTTTTGTTACAGTTGCACCGTATATTGGGGACAGTTTAACGGGATGACGCCATGACAACATCAACGGACAATGTCAGCCTGAAGATTATGGTGATTGACGACAGCAGCACAATTCGGCGATCGGCAGAGATTTTTTTGGGCCAGGCAGGCTATCAAGTCATCCTCGCCGACGATGGTTTTGATGCACTTGCCAAAATGAATGATTATAAGCCTGCCCTGATTTTTTGTGACATTCTGATGCCCAGGCTGGACGGTTATCAGACCTGCGCACTAATCAAGAAAAGCGCCAAGTTTCATACGACACCAGTGATTATGCTGTCATCCAAAGACGGTTTGTTCGACCGGGCGCGCGGAGCGATGGTTGGTTCCAACGCTTACCTTACCAAGCCGTTTACCAAAGATAGCCTGCTCAAGACAGTTCGTGAATACACCACCCCTGCGTTTTCCAAGTAATTTTTTTGAATTAGAGGTTTGAAGATGGCCATACAAAAAATTCTCATCGTTGACGACTCCCCGACAGAACGTTATTTCCTGTCGGATATATTGATCAAACACGGATTTTCCGTATCCACTGCCGAGAACGGTGAAGACGCGCTGCAAAAGATCAAGGCCGACAAACCGCAATTGATCGTGATGGATATCGTGATGCCGGGACAAAACGGGTTCCAGGTCACGCGCGCCATTACGAAAGATCCGGAAACACAGGATGTGCCTGTCATTATTTGCACCAGCAAGGGTCAGGAGACCGATCGGATCTGGGGTTTGCGTCAGGGCGCGCGCGATTACATCGTCAAGCCGGTTGATCCCCAGGAGTTGCTGGCAAAAATTGCGGCGCTGGGATAATTTGAGGATCCATGAGTCAGTCCACATTGAACGTCGCATCCGATAAGGTTTTCCAAAAACCGGATACGATTGGTCGCCGTACGCGGCTGCGCGAATTCCAGGCGCAGCTGGTCGAACGTATGCAAGCCGCGCGCAGCGGTGTGGACGCCCGGGTCAACCAGCTCGGAGTGATGATCGGTCAAACCCGCTGCCTGCTCAACCTGCAGGAAGCCGGCGAGATCGTGGCGGTCAGCGGCATCACACCGGTTCCATTGACTCAAGACTGGTTTTTGGGATTGTCGAACATTCGTGGTCATTTGATCAGCGTGATCGACTTTGCCCGGTTTCAGGGGCAGCCAGCGTCAACGATCGACAAGGACTGTCGAATTATTGCCTTCGCTCCCGCACTGTCGTTCAACAGCGGCTTATTGGTGTCGCGTGTGATGGGACTGCGCAATCTCGCGGAGATGGAGGTGCAAGCAGGCAACCCGGTAAACAGCGGGACGCCTTGGCTAACTCAGCGTTATGTCGATCATGAATCGCAAGTCTGGACTGAACTTAATCTTTCTTTAGTCGTACAGGATCCGCAATTTTTGCATGTTGGTTTATGAGCCGCGAGCATTTACGACTCGGCGTAGTAATCGGAATCAGGAGACTCAGTAATGGCATTTAATCTACCGTTCTTTTCCAGAGGCAACAAGGGAAAGTCTGCTGAACAGGGCGAAATAACTGTACAGCAGCAACCGGCCTCTCCGGTGGCGGGTCTTGCGGCCGCAGCCGACCCGAATGCGACCTACATCGGCGAGGCGTTGCAAAAAAGCGGTGACATTCGACTGCCGCTCGTGGGCAAGTTGCCACTGCAGCAGCAAGTGCGTCTTTTCCTGACGGTGCTCGGCGGTACCATCCTTCTGGGCTCGATTTCTGTGTGGCTCAATTCCAATATCTCGATTGTCGGTGCTACCCAAACGCAAATTGCCGGCGATTTGCTGATGCATTCGCAACGGATCGGTAAGGCGGCGCCTAATGCGATTCAAGGCAATAGCGCAGCGTTCAAGCAATTGGACGATAGCCGTCAGCAATTCAATGCAGAATTGGTGGTTCTATCCAAGGGCGGATTGTATAAGGGGCGTGAAATCGATCCGCCTGAAGCGCGGTTGGAAGCAATTCTGAAAGACATGCGCAAAATCTGGGCCAATACCGACAAGGCCGCTGAAACCATTCTGAAGCTGAACAAGGAATTGACCGGTTTCGGTGCCACGCTGCAAAAACTCAATACGCTGTCGCCGACCCTGCTGGAGTTGACCGAGCAAATTTCCACGCTGAAGGCGGAAGGCGGCGCGTCTCCCCGAGAAATCGCCGCAGCCGGTCAGCTTGTGATGTTGACCCAGCGACTAGGCCGCAGCGCGAATGAATTCCTGACGTCGGAAGGCGTGAATCCGGAAACGGCATTCTTGCTGGGTAAGGACACCAACACTTTCCGCGACATTACGGACGGCTTCCTTAATGGCAGTGACGCTCTGCGCCTGACGGCCACCAAGGATCGGGAAGCGCGCGATAAATTAACCGAACTGCAAAAGGTTTTTGCCGAATACCAGCTGGCGGTTGCCAACATTCTCGGCAATCTGCAAAACTTTATCGCTGCCAAACAAGCCGAACAACTTATCTTTACCGAAAACGAAGCTCTCAAAGAGCGCCTGAATACGATGCAGAACACGTATCGCGGTCAGGAGGACTCTGTCAAGTGGACGTTCTGGGCCATGTTGCTGTCTGCGCTGCTGGCACTGGTTTCTGCTGCGGGTATCGCCCTGGTCCTGCTGCAGGACAGCCGCCACCGTACCAGGGAAGCGGATTTTCGGCGTGAAGCGGCGGAAGCGCAACGGCTGCAAGCGCAACAGCAGGAGGAAGAAGCCAAGTCCACCAACGACCAGAACCAGGCCGCTATTTTGCGCCTGATGAACGAATTGCAGGAAGTAGCGGACGGTGACTTGACGGTGCAGGCGACAGTGTCGGAAGACATCACGGGCGCGATTGCCGACTCGTTGAACTATACGGTGGAAGAGTTGCGCGGCCTGGTCGGACGGGTGACCAATACGGCCGAGCAGGTGACTTCCGCATCCAATGAAGCGCAAAATATTTCGACCGAACTGCTTGCCGCATCGCAGAAACAATCGAGGGAGATTCAGGAAACCGGCCAGGCCGTGCTGGAAATGGCGGTGCAGATTACCGACGTATCCAAGTCGGCCAACCAGTCGGCCGAGGTGGCGCGCCAGTCGGTTACGGCGGCCGAGCAAGGTTCGAAAGCGGTGGAAAACGCGATCAAGGGCATGAACGAAATTCGCGAACAAATCCAGGAAACCTCGAAGCGAATCAAGCGGCTCGGTGAATCGTCACAGGAAATTGGCGAGATTACCGAACTGATTTCCGATATTACCGAACAGACCAACGTGCTGGCGCTGAATGCGGCAATTCAAGCGGCATCGGCGGGCGAGGCGGGGCGCGGATTCTCAGTGGTTGCGGAAGAGGTGCAGCGCCTTGCTGAACGTTCCGGCGAGGCAACCAAGCAAATCGGTGCGCTAGTGCGTACCATTCAAACGGATACGCACGACGCGGTGGCCGCTATGGAAAAATCGACGCAGGGTGTGGTCGAAGGGGCGAAACTGTCCGATGCCGCCGGTGCCGCGCTAATGGATATTCGCCGCGTGTCGAACCAGTTGGCGGAACTGATTCAGGGTATTTCGTCTGCCACGGAACAACAGGCAACATCGGCCAACGGCGTGGCACAAAATATCCAGAATATTCTGTCGGTAACCGAACAAACGCAAGAAGGTACGCAGCAGACCGCGCATTCGATTCGCGAACTGTCCAAACTGGCCGAAGAGCTCAAAAACTCCGTGTCCCGCTTCCGCGTAACTGCTTGATAAGAACACGCTTTCAGTTGTCGGCGCGCATGGGTTTTTGGTGGCCCATGTCGTGTCCATTATGTGTGTGGTGACAGGCTGCAGTGAAGGGCCGTCACCTATTGATCCAACGAGGCAGTCATGATTACCCATTCTTCCGCCTTACCGCACGGTGTCCGGGATAACTTCGATCCCGGTTCGCTGTCTTGGGTGATGGGTGAAATTCGTGAGGCGCTCACTCGCTCGAAAACGACCGTTCATGGTGCCGTCGCCCAAGATGCAGAAGCCCAGTCCACCGCGCTGCGTCTTGCCAAGACCTATCTGCATCAGGCGCATGGGGCGCTGCAAATTGTCGATGTCGACGGCGTGGCCATCATTACGGAAACGATCGAAGATCTGTTCGACCGTCTGGAGTCCGGACAGATTGCCTTCACCGGGGGCGTGGCACAGGCCATCACAAACGCATACCAGGCGGTAATCGAGTACCTGGAAGAACTGTTGTCAGGTGCGCAGCATCAGCCGGTACGTTTGTTTTCGTATTACAGGTCCTTGCTGGAAGTCCGGGGTGCGGAAAGAATCCATCCTGCGGACCTGTTTTTCCCGAATTTGGCCATCCGGCCGCAGTTGCCGGCGGCCGAACCGACTACCGGGGCAATCAATTATGGAACATTGCGTCAGCGCTACGAGAAAGCGCTATTGCCGTTTCTGAAAAATACCGATCATATGGCCGAACTTGCGAATGCCGCGGCCATGGGCGACGTTATCGGAGAAGTGGAGCGGGCGCAAAGCAATCAGCAATCGCGCGCATTCTGGTGGGTGATGCACGGTTTTGCCGAGGCTGTGTCCTCCGGCAAGGTCAGGAATGAACTGTACGTCAAGCAGTTGTTCGCTCGTATCAATCTGCAAATCCGGCGTTTGAGCGAAGGCTCGACCAGCATTGGTGAAAGATTATTGCGTGATGCGCTGTTTTTCATTGCGCGGGCTGAAGATCCGTCGCCGCGCATGCTGCAGATTCGCAATGGCTATGAGCTGGAAGGACTGGTTCCGTCGGATTACGAGGAAAAACGTTACGGCCAAATCGATGCTGCGACTCTGGCGACGGCCAAAGAACGGCTGGCGCAGGCAAAAAGCATGTGGATCCGCATTGCAGGCGGGGACGCCGGTGCGGCACAAGCATTCGAGCAGGAAATGAATGGGCTGACCGAGGCCGGGTCCAGGCTGAATTCTCCATCCCTTGCCAAACTGCTGCGTGAATTGAGTGGCATTGCCCGTCACGCGGCCCGTTCCAGCCCCGGCGATAGCCTTGGCCTGGAAGTGGCGACCAGTCTTTTATTCGTCGAAAATGCGTTGAACCATACCAATCGCCTATCGGATAATTTTTCCGAACGCGCCGACGCAATGACGGCCAGACTGCTGTCACTCGCTGCAGGTGAAAAGCCTGCACAGGCGGCGAGCTGGCTCGACGACATGTCACGCGAAGCGCAACAACGGCAGACCATGATGGTGCTGGCAGGCGAGATGCAATCGAGTCTGAGCCAGGTCGAAAAAATGCTCGACGAATTTTTCAGTAATTCGTCCAAGCGAACCGCGCTGGCGCCGATCGATTCGGTGTTGCATCAGATCGAAGGCGCATTGGCGATCCTGGACCAGAACGACGCGATGCGGGCAGTCCAGCATACGCGGGCGGAAGTCAAGCGTTTTGCCGAGGCCGCACCCAATGCGGCGCCCAATCCGCAGGAATTTCAGCATGTCGCCCAAAATGTAGGCGCACTCAGCTTCTTCATCGAGACTCTGCAGCTTCATTCCGACGGCGTGAAAAAGCGGTTTTCATTCGATGACAGGCTTGGCGTTTTCCAGGCCAATTTGCTTGAAAAAAAAAATGAGCTCCAGTCTTTTCCGGATGAGTCTTCCAACAGGACTTCCTACGGGGCGCCGCCGAACGTATTGCCAGCCTCGGCAACGGAAAATATCGATATCGGTCTGGACTTTTCCGTCATTCCGGGCTTACCCACAGTGGAAGCGGAACTGGCCCACCACCAGCAGCAATCTGCCGAACTTGCCGTCTCTCTGAGCGCAGAGCCGGACAATCCGGCGTTGCAGGAACAACTTAAGGAATCACTGGCACGTATTCGCTCCGATGCCGCGCTGGTTGACAATCCCGAGGCCAACGATCGTGCGCAGGCTGCCATAGATATTCTGGAGCGTCCGGATTTCGTCGCTTCCGCAGATATCATGGCGGAAATCATCTCGGTGACTGCGCCCGTATCCGCAGCGCAGACCGAACCGGTAGCAACAGCGGTCGCGCCTGCCACGGACGAGGCGGTCGATGCTGAATTGCTGGAGATTTTTTTATCGGAAGCGGAAGAGGTGTTGGAATGCGTCAAGCAAACCGTGCCTGAATTGCGCAACGAAGCAAGTAATCAGGACCATTTGACCACGCTGCGCCGATCGTTTCATACGCTCAAGGGAAGCGGCCGCATGGTGGGCCTGATGGCTTTCGGCGACGCGGCATGGAGCATCGAACAGGTCCTCAATCTCAGACTATCCGAAGGGCAGGGAGGATCTCCCGATCTTTACGCGTTGCTGGACAAGGCAAACGAGGTGCTTGGCGGGTGGGTGATGGACCTCCAGACGCGAGGCAGCTCCGGTCGCACTCCCTCGGCGCTGGCAAATGCTGCCGAGCGCGTGAAAAAAGGTCAGCCTTTCCTTTATGAAGAGGACGCAGGCGCTGACGGTTCATCCGTTAAAACAGTGGTTCAAGCAATGGAGATGCCGACGGGGAAGGAGGAGCCGAAGATTTTGCTCGACGACATCGATATGGGCCTGGATCTGCCTCAAGTCGAAGAAACCCAGATGTCGGATGCCGATTTGGCCGCTTTTCATATTGGAGACGCTACATTCGCAGCGCATTCTGCGCCGGCCGCCGCTGGCCAGTCCGAGTCCGGCACGTCGGATTCGACGCCGATTGCGCAAATAATCGATTTTCCCGAGGTGTTCATGCCGGAGCAAAAGCGTGACGATAACGTCAAGCGGATAGGCGATCTCGAAATCAGCCTTCCCTTGCACAATATCTATATGGCCGAAACCGATGAACTGGTCCGGCTTTTGTCGCATGATCTGGCGGAATGGCGCCACGAGCCGGACCGGCATGTCAATGTCCTGGCCGTGCATGCCGCGCATTCGTTGGCAGGCAGTTCCGCCACGGTCGGTTTCAATTCTCTGCAAGAAGTGGCGCATGCGCTTGAGATGGTGCTGCAGTCCCTGGCGCGCAGGCCGGTAGGCCTTCTCGTCGACGAATACGACGCGCTGGAACGCGGCATTGAGTGTCTGAAGCTGATGCTGCAGAAATTCGCATCCGGTGAAATGCCGGCACACGAGCCGCATCAGGTCCGGATGCTGGAACAACTGCAGCAAAAAATCAATGCCCGTTCCGGAGCCGGCGGGTCCGCACCCCGATCTGCAGTCCCGGCGTTTGACGAGGCCAGTATCCAGGCTGATCCGGCTCAGACGGTAAGCGCCCCGGAACAGCCGGTAGAACGGGAGGCCAGGCCGGAGCAGCTTCCCGTCACGGCATCGCCGCAAAAGGCCGAAAGGCGTGCCGCAGAGCGGCTTCCCCGTCAAGAGCAAGAAATCATCGCTGACCAGACATCGGGACCGAAGGATGAGCTCGATGCGGATCTGCTGGAAGTCTTCCTCGAAGAAGGCAGCGATATCATGCCGCAGATGGGGGAATTATTGCGTCTGTGGCAGCGCCGGCCCGACGATGCCACTACCGCACCGGCGCTATTGCGTCTGCTGCATACGATCAAGGGCAGTGCAAGAATGGCAGGTGCGATGAGGCTTGGCCAGCATATGCATGATATCGAGACGCGGATCGAGCAAATCACGCGGACGGGAACTCCTTCATCGGAAGCACTTGAAGAATTACTCGGGCGTCTTGACGTTGGCTTGTATCTGTTTGAGCAGTTGCAAGATCCGGACCCAAGCAGGCCGGCGCCGGTGATCAGATCGCCCGAAGGCAGGCATGACTCGGCGACCGGCATTGCCGGCCCGCGCCGCGAGACAGGCAATAATGATATGGTGACCCTGCCATCATTGATGCCTACGCCTTCTGCCCGCAGTCATGCCGCCGCGCCTGTTGCGCCCGCAGCGGCTGTTGCGCCGCAGGCGGCATCGGTATCCGCGCCTGCCGCCACGGTCCCACTGGTGCGGGTACGCGCCGATATCCTGGACCGATTGGTGAACCAGGCCGGTGAAGTATCCATCTCGCGTTCGAAAATCGAAACCGAGGTTGACACGTTGCGTCAGGCGTTGTCGGAACTGACCGGAAACGTATCGCGGTTGCGCGGACAATTACGGGAGATCGAGATACAGGCCGAGACGCAAATGGCTTCGCAGATGGCGCACTCCGCCGACCGGGGATTCGATCCATTGGAGTTCGACCGCTTCACGCGGTTGCAGGAACTTACCCGCATGATGGCCGAAAGCGTAAACGACGTGGCTTCCGTGCAACATCACTTGGCCCGAACGGTGGACGGCGCAACGGTCGATCTGGGCGCGCAAGCCCGGTTAACCCGCGATCTGCAACAAGATTTGATGCGGGTACGCATGGTGCAGTTCGCCAGTATTTCGGAGCGGCTGTATCGCGTCAGCCGTCAGGCTTCCAAGGAGGTCGACAAACGGGTCAATCTGGACATCCGTGGCGGATCGGTGGAAATCGACCGCAGCGTGCTGGAAAAAATGGCGGGACCGTTCGAGCATTTGTTGCGTAATGCGATCGTACACGGCATTGAGTCACGCGAGGCTCGCGTTGCCGCCGGCAAGAGTGAAGTCGGCCAATTGCTGGTCGAGATCCGGCAGGAAGGCAATGAAGTCGTCATCCAGTTCTCGGACGACGGTCAGGGCCTGGATCTGAACCGGATTCGCGACAAGGCCAAGGCAACCGGACTGCTGTCGGACGATATGGAGTTGTCCGATTCCGGGCTGAAAGACTTGATTTTTCATCCGGGCTTCACCACCGCGCAGGAAATTACCGAGCTGGCCGGACGGGGTGTGGGAATGGACGTGGTGCGTTCCGAAGCCGCTGCGCTGGGCGGTCGTGTGGCGATCGTCAGCGATCAGGGCAAAGGTGCGCATTTCATCATTCAATTGCCGCTGACCCTGGCAGTTACCCAGGTGGTTCTCGTGTCGACCGGCGGCAAGACTTATGCCGTGCCATCGGTGCTGGTAGAACAGGTTCAGCAGTTGAGAGCCAACGCGCTCGCCGCGGCATACAACGAAGGCGCGGTAATGTGGCAAGGCAATCGGGTGCCGATGCACTACCTGTCCACCTTGCTGGGCGATACCAGCGCCGCTCCGATGGCACAGCAATATTCACCACTGATGATGCTCAAGAGCGGCAATGACCGTGTCGCAATTCATATCGATAAAGTGATCGGCAACCGAGAAGTGGTGGTCAAGAACATTGGCCCGCAACTGGCGCGCATGATCGGTATTGCGGGCGCAACCGTGCTGGGTTCCGGCGACATCGTATTGATCCTGGACCCAGTTCCGCTGGCGCAACGCACCGTACATGAAAATGCGCGCGCACCGCGTATCAGTCCATCCAATACGCCGGATGGGATGGGTGCTGTTGCCGAGATGAAAAAACCCGTATCGGTAGCGCCACCCAAGGCAGAACCGGTCCAAGGCTTGCGCACGCAACATATTGTGATGGTAGTAGACGACTCTCTCACGGTGCGCCGTGTGACACAACGTTTCCTTGCGCGCGAAGGCTATCAGGTGGTGCTCGCAAAAGACGGTGTGGATGCTCTGGAGCAGTTACAGGCGATTACGCCCGACGTGATGCTGGTCGATATCGAGATGCCGCGGATGGATGGGTTCGACCTGACGCGCAACATACGCAATGATGAACGCACACGCCATATTCCGATCATCATGATCACGTCGCGCACAGCGACCAAGCATCGCAATTATGCGATGGAGCTTGGTGTCAACGAGTACCTCGGTAAACCTTATCAGGAAGCTGACCTGTTGCAGTTTGTCTCCAGATTCGTCAAAAAAGAAACTCCGGTGGCTTGACAGCAAAAATCGGTGCAAAATCAAAAACCCGCATAGTTACGCGGGTTTTTTTGTGGTTAAAAGTTTGCCGCTCCATATTGCGTTATGGCCGCGGCGAATAAATGTACCGTTGGTGGCACGGACGAGCGGCGCCCTCAGGTTCAAAAACGGGTGATCCGTCATGCAATCGTCCGTTGCAGCCGTTGATACAGAGGATTGCGCCGGCCAAAGCTGATAAAATGGTTGGTATGGCGACGCAGAGCAGCACCCGCAAATCTTCTTTCGAGCCTGGAACAAACCAGGATACGCCCGATTTTACTAAAGTTCCCGATATGGCGATTGCTCCCGAACTGAACCTGGCAAATCATTTTCTGATTGCAATGCCGTCGATGCTCGATCCTATTTTTGGCGGCACGGTGGTGTATCTATGCGAACATAACGCCGAGGGCGCTCTGGGCGTGATCATCAACAAGCCGACCGATATGACGATGGACATGCTGTTCGAGCGCATTGATCTTGAACTCGAGATCAAGCCCAATCGCACGCCGATAACCGAAAAATCCGTCATGTTCGGCGGCCCGGTCCAGGTCGAACGAGGTTTTGTGCTGCATGCGCCGCTCGGCCAGTTTTCTTCGATGATGAAGGTGACGGACGAGATTGCGCTGACGACGTCCAAGGATGTGCTGGAGGCGGTTGCATTGGGCGCGGGGCCGCAACGGCTGCTGGTCAGCCTGGGTTGCGCCGGCTGGAGCGCAGGTCAACTGGAGCAGGAAATTGTCAGGAACGGCTGGCTGACGGTGCGCGCCGATCCCTCCATCATATTCGATATGCCGATTGCAGAACGCTTTGCTGCCGCCATCAAATTATTGGGTATTGACCCGATGATGTTGACCGGTGAGGCAGGACATGCGTGAGATAGGCTCTCGGTGAAAACCGTGCTCGGTTTCGACTTCGGATTGAAACGTATCGGCGTCGCAGTCGGCAACACATTGATAAAACAGGCGCAGCCGCTGACGATCATTGCGGCGGCCACCAACGATGCAAAATTTGCTGCAATCGCGAGGTTGATGGCGGAATGGCAGCCGATGCATTGTGTGGTTGGATTGCCGCGCCATCCGGATGGCGTCGAGCATGAAATGACATTGCGTTGCCGGCGTTTTGCCAACCAGCTGCATGGGCGCTTCGGCGTAGCGGTGGCGCTGGTGGATGAACGTTACTCATCGGCGGTGATTCCCCATCAGCGCGGCGATTTGATCGATGCGCAAGCTGCTGCGATAATTCTGCAACAATATTTCGATGAATATGCCGAACCCTAAACTCGATGCCGAGGCACTGTACCGGGTGCTCGCAAAGCAAGTCAAAACCGGGCTGGCACACGCCAATAACGTCGCCATCGTCGGCATTTATTCCGGCGGCGCCTGGCTGGCCGAGCGCCTGGCAGCCGAGCTCCAGCTCAAGGAGCGCCTGGGCTTTATCGATGTTTCCTTCTATCGCGACGATTATGCGGAAAAGGGCTTGCGTGCCGAGGTAAAGCCAAGCCAGATTCCGTTCGACGTCGACGCCGCAACCATCCTGCTGGTGGATGATGTGCTGTACACCGGGCGCACCACCCGCGCTGCGATTAACGAATTGTTCGATTACGGCCGTCCTGCCAAAATCATGCTCGCCGCGCTAGTCGACCGGGGCGGACGGGAATTGCCGATTGCAGCCGATTTCGTCGCTGAAAAGGTTGCGCTTTCGGACAATCAACAGCTTGTACTGCAACGCGCCGACGATGGCCGATTTTCCCTTACGGTGGACCATGCATAACCCGCAACTGAATAAAAATGGCGAATTGCAGCATCTACTCACGATTGAAGGTTTGCCGAAAGCGGTAATCAACCGCATTCTTGACACTGCGTCGTCATTCGTCAGTGTCGGCGACCGCGAAGTTAAAAAAGTCCCGCTGATGCGCGGCAAAAGCGTCTTCAACCTGTTTTTTGAAAATTCGACGCGCACCCGCACCACCTTCGAGATCGCATCCAAGCGACTGTCGGCGGATGTGATCAATCTGAACATTTCCGCATCCAGCGCCAGCAAGGGCGAGTCGCTGCTCGATACCATCGACAACCTGGCTGCAATGCATGCGGACATGTTCGTTGTGCGTCACTCGCAATCCGGAGCGCCGTATCTGATCGCCAAGCATCTGATCGATACGCGCCAGCCGCACGTCCACGTGGTCAATGCCGGCGATGGCCGCCATGCGCATCCGACGCAGGCCTTGCTGGACATGTACACGATTCGGCACTACAAGAAAGGTTTCACCAATCTGACAGTTGCGATTGTCGGCGACATTCTGCATAGCCGAGTCGCACGTTCCGACATTCATGCATTAACCACGTTAGGCGTGCCGGAAGTACGCGTAATCGGTCCGCGCACCTTGTTGCCGAGCGGGCTGGAACAGATGGGTGTGCGCGTCTTCACCAACATGAACGAAGGATTGAAAGGCGTGGACGTGATCATCATGCTGCGCCTGCAAAATGAACGCATGAGCGGTGCGCTGTTGCCGTCGGCGCAGGAATTCTTCAAAAGCTACGGATTGACGACCGAACGCCTGGCGCTGGCCGCGCCGGACGCGATCGTGATGCATCCCGGACCCATGAATCGCGGTGTCGAGATTGAATCGGCGGTGGCCGACGGCGCGCAAGCGGTGATCCTGCCGCAAGTAACTTTCGGCATTGCGGTGCGGATGGCGGTAATGAGCATTCTGGCGGGAAATTAATTCAAAGCAGATGCGTATCTCCACAACCGCCTGTTCGTCGTCAGCGGGCTGAGGGTGGAAATCATCGTCATCGTATAACCCACGCGGCTCGAAACTGATTGCTAGATACGCAGCGCCGTACCGAAGGATAGAGAATAAAGGAAAAATGAAACTGCACATTAAAAATGGCCGTCTGATCGATCCGGCCAACGGTATCGATGCGCAAAAAGACCTCTATATCGCCGCCGGCACAATTGTCGGCGTAGGGCAGGCACCGGCAGATTTCAATGCCGACAAAACCATTGATGCGCGCGGCTTGGTCGTTGCGCCTGGACTGATCGACTTGAGCGCGCGCCTGCGCGAGCCTGGCTATGAGTACAAGGCGACGCTCGAATCCGAACTGCAAGCAGCAGTGCAGGGCGGCGTGACCAGCCTAGTCTGTCCACCGGATACCGATCCGGTGCTGGATGAACCGGGCCTGGTCGAGATGTTGACGTATCGCGCAAAAACCTTGAATCAGGCTCATGTCTATCCGCTAGGGGCCTTGACCGTCGGTTTGAAAGGTGAAGCGTTGACTGAAATGGCGGAACTGACCGAGGCCGGTTGCGTCGGGTTTTCACAAGCAGATGAACCGATCCTCGACACCACGGTATTGATGCGCGCGATGCAATACGCGCAAACCTTTGGCTACACTGTCTGGCTGCGTCCGCAGGATTCATATCTCGCGCGCGGCGGGATTGCACATAGCGGGCCGGTTGCATCCCGCCTCGGATTGTCCGGCATACCCGTGATGGCCGAGACGATCGCGATACACACCATTCTCGAATTGATGCGCGCTACCGGTGCCCGAGTCCATTTATGCCGGATATCGTCCGCCGCCGGGCTGGAACTGGTGCGCAGTGCGAAGAAGGAAGGTTTGCCGCTGACCTGCGATGTCGGCGCTCATCATATTCATCTGACCGATGCGGATATCGGATTTTTCGATTCCAACGCACGGCTTACGCCGCCGCTGCGCGCGCAGCGCGACCGCGATGGAATCCGGCAAGGCCTGCTCGACGGGACCGTCGACGCGATTTGTTCCGACCATACGCCGGTTGATGACGATGAGAAGCTGCTGCCGTTCGGCGAAGCGCCGCCTGGTGCAACCGGCTTGGAACTGTTGTTGTCGCTCGCACTGAAATGGGCCGACGAATGTGTCGATAAATCGGCGCAGCCTCTTGCAAAAGCGATCGCCAAAATCACTGTCGATGCCGCCAGAGTGGTCGGCTTGCCATCAGGCCAGCTGTCGGTCGGCAGCGTCGCCGACATTTGCCTGTTCGATCCAGCCGTGCGCTGGACAGTTGAAGCCAAAGCTCTTGCAAGCCAGGGCAAGCACACGCCGTTTCTCGGCTACGAGTTGGCAGGACAGGTAAAAGCGACCATCATTGCGGGCCATGTTGCGTTCGAACGATGAATCGGTGTAATCAGATCAGCAGGATAAAGACAGCAGATATGAAACAGAGTCCACACGCATGATTGTGTACAAGGTCTTGCGTGTGCTGATCCATTTGTTCGCCGGTTTGTGGACGTGCGCTGCTGTTTTTCCATTGACTGATGCGGCAGGCCGAGAGCGGCATATCAGGCATTGGTCGATCAAACTCCTTGCGATTTGCAACGTACGGGTTAAGATCACGGATATGACAGGGGGGAAGATTGTGGCACGGGCGCTAATGGTCGCCAACCATGTATCGTGGCTCGACATTTTTGTGATCAATTCCCTGCGCCCTTGCCGTTTCGTTGCGAAATCGGATATACGCGACTGGCCGCTGATTGGGTGGCTGTGCGAAAAAACGGGAACGGTATTCATTGCCCGTGGCCGGCAACGGGACGTACGCCGAATCTATGAAGGGCTGGTTGCGGGTATTCATGCCGGAGAGCACGTTGCTTTTTTTCCGGAAGGCACTACTGCGGCCCAAGGTACGCTGCTGCCTTTTCATGCAAATCTGTTTGAAGCAGCGATCGATGCGGAAGTGCTGATACAGCCCTATGCATTGCGCTACGTTGATGCTGTTGGCAACTTGCATCCCGCCGCCGATTTCCTCGGGGACATGACTTTTGCACAAAGTATCATCTCGATTCTGAAAGCCGGCGCAATCACTGCGGAATTGATGCTGTTGCCGCCAATCGAAACCGGCGGAGCGCATCGTCGGGAGCTGGCCGGCGCAGCACGGAGCTCGATCGGCACGGCGTTGGGTTACCCCAACGATTAGCCCGCCTGGCTGCCACTATTCCGCGTCCGGCTGAAATCGCCGCCCTGAAAATTTGACGCAAACCCAATAGCCGTTCGTCCCGGAGCACCCCTTGAGAGTTTGAGCAGGAGCGTAGCGCCGTATCGAAGGAAGAGGTGTTCAAGCTCTGAGAGATCCTTCGATACGCCCTAAAGGGCTACTCAGGACGAACGTTTTGTGATGTGCTGACCCTCAACAGGCACATCCGGTCGCCGATATTGCGGGCAATTGACCTGAAACACTGCGCGATCTTCCAGCCTTACCGCGGTCAGCTTGCCACCCCATACGCAACCGGTATCGAGCGCGATGAGATTGGTTCGCATGATCAGGCCCAATGCCGACCAATGCCCGCATACCACGGTCACATCCTCGGTCTTGCGTCCTGGTACATCGAACCAGGGGAAATAGCCGGGAGGCGCCGCATCCGCGCCTTCGAACGTTACAAATTCCATCGTGCCATCCATTCTGCAAAAACGGATGCGCGTCAGCCCATTGACGATGCAGCGCAGACGATCCATGCCTTGGAGCGAGTTGTCCCATTTTGCCGGCGTATTGCCGTACATTTCACGCAAGAAGTTCACCCAATCCGGCCCGCGCAATACGCTCTCGACTTCATGCGCCAACTCGAGCGTCTGCTGCGCCGTCCACTGAGGCAGCACGCCGGCATGAACAAACAAATGCCCATTTTCGAGGCGGGCCAGCGGTCGCTGGCGCAACCAGTCGAGCAACTCATCCCGATCGGATGCGTTTAGAATGTCGTCGAAGGTATCCGATGCATGTGGCTTGCGGATGCCGTGCGCGGCGGCCAACAGATGCAGATCATGGTTGCCGAGTACCACATTCGCGGTATCGCCCAAAGCACGGATTTGCCTTAGAGTGGCCAGCGATTGCGGACCGCGATTTACCAAATCTCCGACAAATATCAACTTTGGATTAGCGGAAACCGCATATATTTGTTCCAATAATGCAAGTGCCTGCGAATTGCATCCCTGGACGTCTCCTATGGCATAAGTCTTCATATAAATTCAAGCTGACGGAAAGAAGTATTAAATTATAAAGAAGCAAATGCATTGCCATTATGCGTCATAGTAGAAATACACTAGATGTGGAATAGGCTAACCGCCGTTATCATGCGATGTATTCAAATAGTTTCTTGTGGCAAATATACGTTTCGTGTAATTTTTATCAACATGTTGACGTAAAATCACGGGTTAGCCGCAATGCTCTCCCATTTAGCAAAACTTTTTATTTTGTGTATAGGATATCGGAATGATCCTGGTAACGGGCGGGGCCGGTTTTATCGGCTCGAACTTTGTTCTCGACTGGTTGGCGGAACGTGACGAACCTGTCATCAATGTTGACAATCTCACGTATGCCGGCAATCTGAATAATCTTTCTTCGGTCAGACAAGATCAGCGTCACATTTTCATCAAAGGTGACATTTGCGATCGAGCGCTCATGTCGACATTGCTTGCGACTCACGGGCCGCGTGCAATCGTCCATTTTGCCGCCGAGAGCCACGTCGACCGTTCCATCCATGGCCCTGGGGACTTTATCCAGACCAACATCGTCGGTACTTTCCACCTGCTTGAGTCCAGTCGCGCGTACTGGAACACGCTGCCGGAAGGCGACAAAGCCGCCTTCCGTTTTCTGCATGTTTCCACCGATGAAGTCTATGGTTCCCTGAACGGCGACGATGCCGCTTTCAAAGAAACCAATCGATACGAACCTAACAGCCCTTATTCGGCGTCCAAGGCTGCCTCGGACCACTTGGTGCGGGCTTACCATCATACATACAGGTTGCCGGTCTTGACCACCAATTGCTCCAACAATTACGGCCCCTACCACTTCCCGGAAAAGCTGATCCCTCTTGTCATTCACAATGCTCTCGCGGGAAAATTGTTACCCGTCTATGGCGACGGCCAGCAAATCCGCGATTGGTTGTATGTTAAAGACCACTGCAGTGCCATCCGGCGTGTACTGGAAGCAGGTCAACTGGGC
>DASYKE010000191.1:0-41191 GCA_035995725.1 Burkholderiaceae bacterium
GAGCGCGGCCAAGTCCTGGCCAAGCCGGGCTCGATCAAGCCGCACAAGCATTTCACCGGCGAGATCTATGTATTGAGCAAGGATGAAGGCGGGCGTCATACACCGTTTTTCAACAACTATCGTCCGCAGTTTTACTTTCGCACCACGGACGTGACGGGCTCGATCGAATTGCCGAAGGACAAAGAGATGGTCATGCCGGGCGACAATGTGTCGATCACGGTGATGCTGATCAATCCGATTGCGATGGAAGAAGGATTGCGGTTTGCCATTCGCGAAGGCGGTCGTACCGTCGGCGCCGGTGTGGTCGCCAAAATCATCGATTGAGACAGCGAATTCTCGCTGCCGATCCGGTTGAAGCCTTGTAACTTAATAATATTGCCGCGGGTGGCATTCCACTCGCGGTTCGCTCTTTAAGGGAAGAATCATGTCTACGCCTAACCAAAAAATTCGCATTCGCCTGAAAGCGTTCGACTATCGCCTGATCGATCAGTCCGCGCTCGAAATCGTCGATACCGCCAAGCGTACCGGCGCTGTCGTCAAGGGTCCGGTGCCGCTGCCGACCCGTATTCAACGCTTCGACGTGTTGCGTTCCCCGCACGTCAACAAGACTTCGCGCGACCAGTTCGAGATCCGCACGCACGTACGGCTGATGGATATCGTCGACCCCACCGACAAGACGGTCGATGCATTGATGAAGCTGGATCTGCCGGCCGGCGTCGATGTAGAGATCAAATTGCAATAAAAATACATTGCGAAATCTGCATATTGCGGGACAGAGTTTGTGAGGCGCCGCAGCGCGACGAGTTATCTCGATCCCTGGAAGGGGCTCTGTCCCCAACATATTAGACGTGAACCGCTTATTTACATAAAATTGTTGAAGAACCCCGGTTCTCGCGTTATAATATTCGGCTTCGATATGGGCTCGTCTTTTTCGACCCATACGGTTATTTAGTTGTACAAACACATCAGCCCTGCCCAATCGTAGGCGGGAATGGAGAATACAATGAGCCTAGGCCTTGTCGGTCGCAAGGTTGGTATGATGCGCATCTTTACGGATGAAGGGGATTCGATTCCTGTAACCGTGGTGGACGTGTCCAACAATCGTGTGACGCAAATCAAAACGCCTGACACGGATGGCTATTCCGCTGTTCAAGTCGCATTCGGCCAGCGCCGCGCCTCGCGTGTGAATAAAGCCGCTGCCGGTCACCACGCCAAGGCGGGTGTCGAGGCAGGAACCATCCTCAAAGAATTCCGTATTGACGCAGCCAAGGCAGCCGAAATGAAGACGGGCGATATTGTCGCCGCCAGCCTCTTCGCAGCCGGTCAGAAAGTGGACGTGCAAGGCGTGTCCATCGGCAAGGGTTATGCCGGCGTCATCAAGCGCTACAACTTCAGTTCCGGTCGCGCCACCCACGGTAACTCGCGTTCGCACAACGTGCCGGGCTCCATCGGTATGGCGCAGGATCCGGGTCGCGTTTTTCCGGGCAAGCGTATGACGGGTCACATGGGTGACGTTACCTGTACTGCGCAAAATCTCGAAATCGCCCGTGTCGATGCCGACCGCCAGCTATTGCTGGTCAAGGGTGCGGTTCCGGGTGCCAAAAACGGCCAGGTCGTCGTTCTGCCGGCCGTTAAAACCAAAGCCAAGAAGGGAGCCTAATCGATGGAACTCAAGCTCCTGAACGACAAGGGTCAAGCCGCTTCCAATGTTGCCGCGCCGGATACGATTTTCGGGCGCGACTATAACGAAGCGCTGATTCATCAGGTCGTGGTTGCCTATCAGGCCAACGCGCGCAGCGGCGACCGCAAGCAAAAAGATCGTGCAGAAGTGCATCACAGCACCAAAAAGCCATGGCGTCAAAAAGGTACGGGTCGTGCTCGTGCCGGTATGTCGTCTTCGCCGTTGTGGCGTGGCGGCGGCCGGATTTTCCCGAATTCGCCGGAAGAGAACTTCTCCCACAAAGTCAACAAGAAGATGTATCGCGCAGGCCTCTGCTCGATCCTGTCGCAGTTGGCACGCGAGGGGCGTCTGTCCATCATTGAAAGCCTGTCGGTCGATGCGCCCAAGACCAAGCTCCTGTCGCAAAAACTGAAGGGCATGGGTCTGGATTCGGTATTGGTGATTACCGACAATCTCGATGAAAACCTGTTGCTGGCGTCGCGCAATCTGCCGAACGTGCTGATTTGCGAGCCGCGCCATGCCGATCCTGTTTCGCTGGTGTTCTACAAGAAGATTCTGATCACCAAGCCGGCGTTGGCCAAGATTGAGGAGATGCTGGCATGAGCACAACTGTCAAACATAGCGAAGAGCGCTTGATGAAAGTGTTACTGGCACCGGTGATTTCCGAGAAGGCGACGTTTATCGCGGAGAAAAACGAACAAGTCGTTTTCCTCGTGATGCCCGATGCCACCAAGCCGGAAATCAAGGCCGCTGTCGAGATGCTGTTCAAGGTCCAAGTGGAGTCGGTGCAGGTTGCGAACCGCGCGGGCAAGCTGAAGCGCTCCGGTCGTTTTAATGGTCGTCGCAATCACACCAGGCGCGCATTCGTGTGCCTGAAGCCCGGCCAGGAAATCAATTTCACCGAGGAGGCTAAATAATGGCACTCGTTAAATTAAAGCCGACCTCGCCCGGTCGTCGCGGCATGGTTAAGGTCGTTACGCCAGACCTGTACAAAGGCCGTCCGTTCGCCAGCCTGGTCGAAAAGAAATCGAAAAGCGCCGGCCGCAACAACAATGGCCACATCACCACCCGTCATATCGGTGGCGGCCACAAGCAGCACTATCGCGTGATCGACTTCCGCCGCAACAAGGACGGTATCGCTGCAAAAGTGGAGCGCATCGAATACGATCCCAACCGCAGCGCGAATATCGCCCTGCTGTGCTACGCCGACGGCGAGCGGCAATACATTATCGCCAGCAAGGGCCTGACTGTCGGCGATCAGCTGATGAATGGATCGGAAGCGCCGATCAAATCGGGCAACTGCCTGCCGATCCGCAACATCCCGGTCGGTACCACGATGCATTGCGTCGAAATGCTGCCTGGCAAAGGCGCGCAAATGGCGCGTACCGCCGGCGCTGGCGTCGTGCTGATGGCGCGTGAAGGCACCTACGCCCAGGTCCGCCTGCGGTCCGGCGAGGTGCGCCGCGTGCACATCGAATGTCGCGCAACGGTCGGCGAAGTCGGCAACGGCGAGCACAACCTGCGCAAGATCGGTAAAGCCGGTGCGATGCGCTGGCGCGGTGTGCGTCCGACAGTGCGCGGCGTGGTCATGAACCCGATCGATCACCCGCACGGCGGTGGTGAGGGTCGTACCGCAGCGGGCCGTCATCCGGTTTCGCCGTGGGGCCAGCAGACCAAGGGCAAGAAGACACGCCGCAACAAGCGCACGACCTCGATGATCGTTTCGCGCCGCGGCAAGAAATAAGGAATAACAGATGACACGTTCATTGAAAAAAGGGCCGTTCTGCGACGCCCACCTGGTGAAAAAAGTCGAAACCGCGCAAGCGATCAAGGACAAGAAGCCGATCAAAACCTGGTCGCGCCGTTCGACGATCATGCCGGACTTCATCGGGCTGACGATCGCAGTGCACAACGGCAAGCAACACGTGCCGGTTTATGTGTCCGAGAACATGGTCGGTCACAAGCTCGGCGAATTCGCGCTGACTCGCACGTTCAAGGGTCATGCCGCTGACAAAAAGGCTAAGAAATAAGGTCCGATGATGGAAACTAAAGCTATCCTCCGCGGTGTCCGCTTGTCGGAACAAAAAGGCCGTTTGGTTGCCGATCTCATTCGCGGCAAAAAAGTCGATCAGGCGCTCAATATCCTGACCTTCAGCCCGAAAAAAGGCGCAGTCATCATCAAGAAAGTGCTGGAGTCCGCGATCGCGAACGCCGAGCACAATGACGGCGCCGATATCGACGAGCTGAAAGTCACGACGATCTACGTCGAAAAAGGTACGGTCCTGAAGCGCTTTACCGCGCGCGCAAAAGGCCGTGGTGATCGCATTTCCAAGCAATCCTGTCACATTTACGTGACTGTCGGTAACTAAGGAGTCACGATGGGACAGAAGATTCATCCGACCGGTTTTCGTCTTTCGGTCACGCGTAACTGGGGTTCGCGCTGGTATGCCGGCAACGGCAATTTTGCTACCATGCTCAACGAAGACCTGAAAGTCCGCGATTATTTAAAGACGAAGCTGAAGAACGCCTCCGTTGGCCGCGTTGTCATCGAGCGTCCCGCCAAGAATGCGCGCATCACGATTTACAGCTCGCGTCCTGGTGTGGTGATCGGTAAAAAAGGCGAGGATATCGAGGTTCTCAAATCCGCGCTGACCAAAATGATGGGCGTTCCGGTTCATGTGAACATTGAAGAAATCCGCAAGCCGGAAACCGATGCCCAGCTGATCGCCGACTCGATTGCCCAGCAATTGGAAAAACGCATCATGTTCCGTCGCGCGATGAAGCGTGCGATGCAAAACGCGATGCGCCTCGGTGCGCAAGGCATCAAGATCATGTCGTCCGGCCGCCTGAACGGTATCGAAATCGCACGCAAGGAATGGTATCGCGAAGGCCGCGTGCCGCTGCACACATTGCGCGCAGACATCGATTACGGTTTCGGCGAAGCGCAAACGACTTACGGCATTATCGGCATCAAGGTTTGGGTGTACAAAGGCGATCGCCTCGCCAGCGGTGAAGCTCCGACTGTGGATGTCGCATCCGATGATGACAAGAAGCGCCGTCCTCCGCGTCGTGACGACGGCAAACCGGGTACCCGGCCGCGCGCCAAGCGTCCTGAAGGACAGACAACGGCTGCCGCCGCACCGGGCGCACCGTCGCCGACTGCCGCCAAGCGGGTTCGCGCAAAGAAGCCTGACGGCGGCGTTGATGGCGGCGCTGCCGTACCGGCCAAGAAAGCAGGAGAATAAACATGCTGCAACCAGCACGTAGAAAATATCGTAAAGAGCAGAAAGGCCGCAACAAGGGCATTTCTCATACGCGCGGCACAGCCGTGTCGTTTGGCGAATTTGGCCTGAAGGCGGTCGGTCGCGGGCGTCTCACCGCCCGCCAGATTGAAGCGGCGCGTCGCGCAATGACCCGCCACATCAAACGTGGCGGTCGTATCTGGATCCGCATTTTCCCGGACAAGCCGATTTCGCAAAAACCCGCCGAAGTCCGCATGGGCAACGGCAAGGGCAATCCCGAGTACTACGTGGCCGAGATTCAACCCGGTAAAGTACTGTACGAAATGGACGGTGTCGACGAGACGCTGGCACGCGAGGCGTTCCGTCTGGCTGCAGCGAAACTGCCGTTATTGACTACGTTCGTCGTGCGTCAAGTCGGCCATTAATTGGAGTGGAATATGAAAGCATCTGAACTCCGCGGCAAGGATCAAGCGGCACTGACCAAAGAGATGAACGACTTGTTGAAGGCCCAATTCGGCCTGCGTATGCAAATAGCGACGCAACAGTTGAACAACACCTCGCAACTCAAGAAAGTGCGCCGCGACATCGCACGCGTAAAGACCGTCATGAACCAGAAGGACGCCAAATAATGAACGATCCAGTGAAACCGGCGCACAAGCGCACGCTGATTGGCAAAGTGGTCTCCGACAAAATGGACAAGACCGTCACCGTGCTGATCGAGCGCCAGCTCAAGCATCCGTTGTATGGAAAGATCATCATGCGCACCAACAAGTACCATGCGCACGATGAGGCTAACCAGGCCAAAACCGGCGATGTCGTCGAAATCCAGGAAGGCCGCCCGATTTCCAAGACCAAGGCATGGACCGTGACGCGAGTAGTCCAGGTGGCGCAAATAGTTTAAGTAATTGTTGCGGGCCCGTCATTTTGCTGCCATAATGTTGGGCTTCGTTCTTGCAATCACTATGCAAGGACGGACTGAAATGCCCTGCAGTCGGGAATTCGTAATGGCAGGCAAGTAGTTTTGGAAATCGTCAACCCGATCGGCGCACTTGTTACACAAGCAGCGCTCGCGGGACCAAGACTGACCGTGACCCGCATTGTGCGGAATAAGCGGGTTAAGTTGGGAAAGAAAATATTATGATTCAAACTGAAAGCCGGCTCGAAGTGGCCGACAACACGGGTGCGCGTGAAGTCATGTGCATCAAGGTGCTGGGCGGATCCAAGCGTCGCTATGCCGGTATTGGCGATGTGATCAAGGTAACCGTCAAGATCGCCGCGCCGCGTGGCCGCGTCAAAAAAGGCGAAATTTACAATGCCGTCGTCGTGCGCACTGCCAAAGGCGTGCGTCGCCAGGACGGATCGTTGGTGAAGTTCGATGGCAATGCCGCGGTATTGCTGAACGCGAAGCTGGAGCCGATCGGCACGCGTATTTTCGGACCGGTTACCCGTGAGCTGCGTACTGAGCGCTTCATGAAAATCGTGTCGCTCGCGCCCGAAGTTCTGTAAGGAATCGTCATGGATAAGATTCGGAAAAACGATGAGGTTATCGTCCTGGCCGGTAAGGACAAGGGCAAGCGCGGTGTTGTGAAGCAGCGCGTCGATGCCAATTACATCGTGGTTGAGGGTATTAATGTCGCCAAAAAGGCGACCAAGCCAAACCCGATGACTGGCGCAACTGGCGGCATCGTTGACAAGCTGATGCCAATTCATGTGTCCAATGTCGCGTTGTTCAATGCGGCAACTGGCAAGGCAGATCGCGCGGGTTCGAAGAATGTGGATGGCAAAAAAGTCCGCGTTTTCAAATCCAGCGGCGAAGTCGTTAAGGTTTAAGAGATCATGGCCCGTCTCCAGCAATTTTATAAAGAAAAAGTCGTTGCCGACCTGACCGGTAAATTCGGTTACAAGTCCGTAATGGAAGTTCCGCGCCTTACCAAGATCACTCTGAATATGGGGTTGTCGGAAGCGGTCGCGGACAAGAAGATCATCGAACACGCGGTAGGCGACTTGACGAAAATTTCCGGCCAGAAGCCGGTCGTCACCAAGGCGCGCAAAGCGATCGCGGGTTTCAAGATTCGCGAAGGTTATCCGATCGGTTGCATGGTTACTCTGCGGGGCGCGCACATGTACGAATTTCTCGATCGTCTGATCACGGTTGCGCTGCCTCGCGTGCGCGACTTCCGTGGTGTGTCCGGGCGTGCGTTCGACGGTCGCGGCAACTACAATATCGGTGTGAAAGAGCAGATCATTTTCCCCGAAATCGAGTACGACAAGATTGACGCGCTGCGTGGCATGAATATCAGCATCACGACGACAGCGAAGACCGACGATGAAGCGAAAGCGCTTCTCGCCGCATTTAAATTTCCGTTCAGAAACTGAGGTTGCCATGGCAAAACTGGCACTGATTAACCGTGAAAAAAAGCGTGCGGACCTGGTAAAGAAGTATGCAGCCAAGCGCGCCGAATTGAAGGCTATCATTGACGATCAATCGAAGTCGGAAGAAGAGCGCTACGAAGCGCGCCTGAAGTTGCAGGCGTTGCCGCGCAACTCGGCTCCGACGCGGCAGCGCAATCGCTGTTCGATAACCGGTCGCCCGCGTGGCACTTACCGGATGTTCGGTCTGGGCCGTACCAAACTCCGTGAAACCGCCATGCGTGGTGAAATCCCGGGTATGACCAAAGCCAGCTGGTAATAGGAGAATATGCAATGAGTATGAGCGATCCTATCGCCGATATGCTGACCCGTATCCGCAATGCGCAAGTCGTGCAAAAGACCACGGTTGCAATGCCGTCGTCCAAGGTCAAGGTTGCGATTGCCAACGTCCTGAAGGACGAGGGTTACATTGAAGATTTCGTGGTGGCCGAAGCAGCGGGCAAAGCGGAATTGAAAATCGGTTTGAAATATTATGCCGGTCGTCCCGTCATCGAGCGCTTGGAGCGTGTGTCCCGTCCGGGCCTGCGCGTCTACAAGGGCAAGAACGATATCCCGAACGTGATGAATGGCTTGGGCGTGGCTATCGTATCGACCCCCAAGGGTGTCATGACAGACCGCAAAGCGCGCGCGACCGGTGTCGGTGGCGAAGTAATTTGCTACGTGGCATAAGGAGCGGAACATGTCTCGTATAGGTAAAATGCCGATTGCACTGCCCAAAGGTGCGGAAGCGACCGTCACTGCAGCGCAAATCACGGTAAAGGGTCCGTTGGGAACGCTTTCCCAGCCGTTGAACGGCCTGGTCAAGGTCGAGAACAATGCCGGCACGATCAAGTTCGAAGCCGCAAACGACAGCCGGGAAGCGAATGCGATGTCGGGCACGCTGCGTGCATTGGTCAATAACATGGTCAATGGCGTCACCAAGGGTTTCGAAAAGAAATTGACATTGGTTGGAGTCGGTTTCCGGGCACAGGCACAGGGCAACAAGCTGAATCTGTCTCTCGGCTTCTCGCATCCGGTGGTGCACCAGATGCCGCAAGGCGTCAAGTGCGAAACGCCGACCCAGACCGAGATCGTGATCAAGGGTATCGATCGGCAACAAGTTGGTCAGGTTGCTGCCGAAGTCCGTGCTTACCGCAGCCCCGAGCCTTACAAGGGCAAAGGCGTCCGTTATGTGGACGAAGTGGTAGTGCTTAAAGAAACCAAGAAGAAGTAATAGGGGTTGACGATGGACAAGAAACAATCACGTCTGCGCCGCGCACGTCAAACCCGTGCCAAGATCGCAGAGTTAAAGGTAAATCGCCTGGCGGTGCATCGTACCAACTTGCATATTTACGCGAGTATCATCGGTCCGGATGCGCAAGTGCTGGCTTCGGCGTCCACGCTGGAGGCTGAAGTGCGTCAGGAGTTGGCGGGTCAATCGGGCAAAGGTGGCAATGCCTCGGCTGCAGCGCTGGTAGGCAAGCGCGTGGCGGAAAAGGCCTTGAAAGCCGGGATCGCCGAAGTTGCATTCGATCGTTCCGGTTTTCGTTATCACGGTCGCGTCAAGGCAGTTGCAGAAGCCGCGCGTGAAGCCGGTCTGAAGTTCTAAGGAAGAATCGTCATGGCAAAAATGCAATCGAAAATGCAAAGCGAAAAGCCGGATGATGGCATGCGCGAGAAAATGATCGCCGTCAACCGTGTAACCAAAGTGGTTAAAGGTGGTCGTATCATGGGCTTCGCGGCATTGGCCGTAGTCGGTGATGGCGATGGCCGCATCGGCATGGGCAAGGGCAAGTCGAAGGAAGTGCCGGTCGCTGTGCAAAAAGCAATGGAAGAAGCGCGCCGCAAGATGATCAAGGTCACCTTGAAGAACGGCACGCTGCAACACACTGTTACTGGCCAGCATGGCGCATCCTCAGTTCTGATGGCGCCAGCCAAGGATGGTACCGGTGTAATCGCCGGCGGTCCGATGCGCGCGATCTTCGAAGTGATGGGTGTGACCAATGTGGTGGCAAAGTCCAATGGTTCGACCAATCCCTACAACATGGTGCGCGCTACGTTGAATGGCCTGGCCAAAATGAATACCCCTTCCGAAATTGCTGCCAAACGCGGCAAATCGGTTGAAGAAATTCTGGGCTAAGGTGATCTACATGGCAAAGACAGCGGCAAAGACAGTCAAAGTTAAATTGGTCATGGGCTTGATCGGTACGCGCGAAACCCATCGCGCTACGGTTCGTGGCCTTGGCTTGCGCGGTATTAATTCGGTTTCCGAATTGGAAGACACGCCGGCAGTGCGCGGCATGATCAATAAAGTATCGTATCTCGTGAAAGTGGTGTCGTAAGCCTTGGGCTTGCGAACGGAGCAAATCATGGAATTGAACAATATTCAGCCGGCAGATGGCGCCAAACACTACAAACGTCGTGTTGGCCGCGGCATCGGGTCCGGTCTAGGCAAGACGGCTGGTCGCGGTCACAAGGGCCAGAAGTCGCGTTCCGGCGGCTTCCATAAAGTCGGTTTTGAAGGCGGCCAGATGCCGCTGCAACGTCGTTTGCCCAAGCGTGGTTTCAAATCGCTGGCAACGCCGTACAAAGCCGAGGTTCGTTTGTCGGACCTGGAAAAATTGCCGGTTGCTGAAGTCGATATTCTGGCCTTGAAGCAAGCCGGCGTCGTATCCGAGCTGGCACGGGTCGTGCGTGTAATTTTGTCCGGTGAGATCACCAAAAAGGTGACCCTCAAAGGATTGATCGCTACCAAAGGCGCCAAGGCCGCAATTGAAGCCGCTGGCGGTTCGGTTGCGTAAATTGGCAGCTTATTCGCTGTCGCGAATTGCGTAAAGATTAATAATCGGAGTAATACATTGGCAACTACTCCTCAACTGGCTAAAAGCGCGGCGAGCGGCTTCCCGTGGAACCGCCTGTGGTTTTTGCTGGCGGCATTGGTGGTATTCCGGATCGGCGCGCATATTCCTGTGCCGGGGATTGACCCGAACCAGCTGGCCGAGTTGTTCAAGCAGAACCAGGGCGGCATCCTGGGCATGTTCAACATGTTTTCGGGCGGCGCATTGTCCCGTTTTACGATTTTCGCGCTGGGCATCATGCCGTATATTTCGGCATCGATCATCATGCAGCTGATGTCGGTAGTATCGCCGCAACTGGAAGCGCTGAAGAAGGAAGGCGAATCCGGTCGGCGCAAGATTACGCAGTACACGCGCTACGGCACGTTGGTGCTGGCGACCTTTCAGGGACTTGGCATTGCCGTTGCGCTGGAGTCGCAGGCAGGCTTGGTGATCGATCCTGGTCTTGCGTTTCGCTTTACGACGGTCGTAACGCTGGTTACCGGTACCATGTTTCTGATGTGGCTTGGCGAGCAAATTACCGAGCGTGGCTTGGGTAACGGCATATCGATCATTATTTTCGCCGGTATCGCGGCAGGTTTGCCGAGCGCAGTGGGTGGCTTGTTCGAGCTGGTGCGTACCGGTTCGATGAATGCACTGTCAGCCATCCTGATTTGCGTAGTTGTTGCTGCGGTGACTTTCCTGGTCGTGTTTATTGAGCGGGGTCAGCGCAAGATCCTGGTCAACTATGCCAAGCGCCAGGTCGGCAATAAGATATATGGCGGACAGAGCAGCCATCTGCCGTTGAAATTGAATATGGCTGGCGTGATCCCGCCGATTTTCGCATCGTCGATTATCTTGTTTCCGGCGACGATTACCAGCTGGTTTACATCGGGCGATACAAGTAACCCGTTTATCCGGTTTTTGAAGGATCTGGCGGCGTCGATGGCGCCGGGCGAACCGATTCATGCATTGTTGTATGCGGGTGCGATTGTTTTCTTTTGCTTCTTCTATACCGCGCTGGTATTCAATAGCAAGGAGACCGCAGATAATTTGAAGAAGAGCGGTGCGTTTGTTCCAGGCATTCGTCCAGGCGATCAAACTGCGCGCTATATCGATAAAATTTTGACGCGTTTGACACTGGTCGGCGCGGTTTATATAACGCTGGTGTGTCTGTTGCCCGAGTTTCTGATTGCCCGCTGGAAGGTGCCGTTCTACTTTGGCGGTACATCCTTGTTGATTATTGTAGTGGTAACGATGGACTTCATGGCACAGGTACAAAATTACGTGATGTCACAGCAATACGAATCGCTGCTTCGTAAAGCGAATTTTAAGGGCGGAATTCCCACCCGTTAAGCGCCGGAGAACGAGCAAAACGAATGGCAAAAGACGACGTTATCCAGATGCAGGGGGAGATTCTAGAGAACCTTCCCAATGCGACATTTCGAGTCAAGTTGGAAAACGGGCATGTGGTATTGGGTCATATTTCCGGCAAGATGCGCATGAACTATATCCGCATCCTGCCGGGCGACAAGGTAACGGTGGAACTGACTCCTTATGATTTGAGTCGTGCGCGGATCGTGTTTCGTACCAAGTAATAATTTAAAGGAAGAGGGCAAAAATGAAAGTGCTCGCATCAGTCAAGCGGATCTGCCGCAACTGTAAAATCATCAAGCGCAAAGGCGTTGTTCGTGTCATTTGCACCGAACCGCGTCATAAACAGCGCCAAGGTTAATTAACGTTATTGATCGAGGAATAACGAATGGCACGTATTGCAGGGGTGAATATCCCCAACCATCAACACACCGTTATCGGCTTGACAGCAATTTACGGTGTTGGCCGCCCGCGTGCGCAAAGAATTTGCGTCAAGACGGGTGTTCCGACCACTAAAAAGGTCAAAGATCTGGATGATAGCGAGCTGGAAAAGCTGCGCGATGAAATCGGTAAATTCGTGGTCGAAGGCGATCTGCGTCGCGAAGTCTCGATGAACATCAAGCGCTTGATGGATTTGGGTTGCTATCGCGGCCTGCGTCATCGTAAAGGCTTGCCTGTCCGTGGTCAGCGTACCCGTACCAACGCGCGTACCCGCAAGGGCCCGCGTAAGGCCGCACAATCGCTGAAGAAATAATCCAGATTCGTCGGATTCAAGGAAATTATCATGGCAAAAGCCCCTAGTAACGCCGCAGCAGCACGCGTGCGCAAGAAAGTCAAAAAGAACGTTGCCGAAGGCATCGCGCATATCCACGCGTCCTTCAACAACACCATCATCACCATTACCGACCGGCAGGGTAACGCGCTGTCCTGGGCGACTTCTGGCGGTGCCGGCTTCAAGGGCTCGCGTAAATCGACCCCGTTCGCGGCACAGGTCGCGGCTGAAGCCGCAGGCAAGGTGGCGGTTGAATGCGGTGTAAAGAATCTGGAAGTGCGCATCAAAGGGCCGGGCCCTGGCCGCGAATCGGCGGTTCGCGCCTTGAATAATCTTGGCATCAAGATTACACAGATTCAGGACGTGACGCCGGTGCCGCACAATGGCTGCCGTCCGCCCAAGCGCCGTCGCATTTAAAGCGTTGGGGACAGAGTACCGCTGCGCTTAACTCAGTCCCGCAATTCTCTTGTTTGTTGGGGATAGAGTACCGTTGCGCTTGATTCTGCCCCGGAATTTTGAAGTATGTTGAGGGCAGAGTACTTTTTTAATGTTGGGGACAGAATCCCTTACGGGGATAGATGTAATTTGGCGCCTTTGCGCCTCACAAACTCTATCCCGCAAAGAAGAAAGTTTTTCTGTTCCGTAATTTGATTTTTTTAAAAGATCCCGCCCTTGGCGGGTTTTGTTCTTAAGACCACTGTCTGATTGAATGCAAATCAGACTAGCGCCTGGCGAATCCGGCTGCAGGTACCGGGTCACTCGGGGCGTCATATTAAAAGGAAATTCTCGTGGCACGTTATATTGGACCAAAAGCAAAACTTTCCCGCCGTGAGGGCACCGACCTGTTCCTGAAGAGCGCTCGCCGTTCGCTGGACTCGAAGTGCAAGCTTGATTCGAAACCGGGTCAGCATGGCCGTACCTCGGGCGCCCGCACTTCCGACTATGGTAACCAGCTGCGTGAAAAGCAGAAGGTCAAGCGCATGTACGGTCTTCTCGAACGCCAGTTCCGCCGCTATTTCGCCGAAGCCGATCGTCGCAAGGGCAATACCGGTGAAACTCTGTTGAAACTGCTTGAAGCGCGGCTTGACAACGTTGTCTATCGGATGGGCTTTGGCTCCACCCGTGCCGAAGGACGTCAGATGGTTTCGCACAAGGCATTTACGGTCAATGGCAATGTAGTCAATATTGCGTCCTACCAGGTGCAACCCGGCGACGTGATCGCAGTGCGCGAAAAGGCTAAAAAGCAAGCCCGTATCCTCGAAGCGCTGTCGCTGGCCGAGCAAATCGGGATGCCGTCCTGGGTTGCGGTCGATGCCAAAAAGATGGAAGGCACTTTCAAGTCGGTGCCGGACCGCAGCGAAATCGCCAATGATGTCAATGAATCGCTGATCGTCGAATTGTATTCTCGTTAATTTCGATTTCCCGCCCACCTGTAATCAGGTGGGTATTTCCGTAATGCCATCAGCCTTATCGGTGTAACGAGCCGAGGGTATTGAAAAGGACATTCCATGCAAAACAGTTTGTTGAAACCCCGTATTATTGAAGTCGAAGGCCTTGGTGCCGGTCATGCGAAAGTCGTCATGGAGCCGTTCGAACGCGGCTATGGCCACACGCTCGGTAACGCGCTGCGTCGCGTGCTGTTGTCCTCGATGGTCGGCTATGCGCCGACTGAAGTAACCATTGCCGGTGTCGTGCATGAATATTCGTCGCTCGACGGCGTGCAGGAAGACGTCGTCGACTTGCTGCTGAACCTGAAAGGCGTCGTGTTCAAGTTGCACAACCGCGACGAAGTCACGCTGACGTTGAAAAAAGAAGGCGAAGGCGCAGTGCTCGCATCGGATATCGATCTGCCCCACGACGTGGAACTGGTGAATCCGGATCATGTGATAGCCCACCTGACCGGCGGCGGCAAGCTCGACATGCAAATCAAGGTTGAAAAAGGCCGCGGCTATGTGCCGGGCAATGTGCGCCGCCTGACGGAAGATGCGAACAAGACTATTGGCCGCATTATCCTCGACGCGTCTTTTTCGCCGGTGCGCCGTGTGTCTTACGCGGTCGAATCGGCTCGTGTCGAGCAACGTACCGATCTCGACAAGCTGGTCATCAATATTGAAACCAACGGCGTGATTTCGCCGGAAGAAGCGATCCGGCAGTCGGCACGGGTGCTGGTTGATCAGTTGAATGTGTTCGCTGCGCTGGAAGGTACCGAAGCGGCCGCCGAAGCACCGTCGCGCGCGCCATCGGTCGATCCTATCCTGTTGCGTCCGGTCGATGATCTGGAACTGACGGTTCGTTCTGCGAACTGCCTGAAAGCTGAAAATATTTACTACATCGGCGACCTGATCCAGCGCAGTGAAAATGAATTGCTCAAGACACCGAACCTGGGCCGTAAATCCCTGAATGAAATCAAGGAAGTACTGGCGTCCCGCGGTTTGACATTGGGCATGAAGCTGGAAAACTGGCCGCCCGCCGGGTTGGAAAAATAAATTGGCTGACGCAGGTTGAACTTGCGTCATTTGATGCTGTTGCAGCAAACAAAAAAATACCGGCCCGCGACAAAAGGCAAGTCGATAGAAGAGCTGGACTTAAATTGAAACCTGAAAGGAAATACCATGCGCCACCGTCACGGCCTTCGTAAACTGAATCGTACTTCATCGCACCGCCTCGCGATGCTGCGCAACATGACTGTTTCGCTGTTGCGCCACGAAGCCATCAAGACCACACTGCCGAAAGCGAAAGAATTGCGCCGCGTGATCGAGCCGATCCTTACGCTCGGCAAGACCGACTCGCTGGCCAACAAGCGCCTCGCATTCAGCCGCCTGCGCGATCGCGAAATAGTCGTCAAGCTGTTTTCGGAACTCGGTCCGCGTTATGCGAACCGCAATGGCGGTTATCTGCGCATCCTCAAAATGGGTTACCGCATTGGCGACAATGCGCCGATGGCCTTCATTGAACTGCTCGACCGGCCTGAAATCACGGAAGCGGTTGAAGACACCAGCGCCGCCTAAGCAACACGCAGCCGCTGTAACAGGCAAAGCTAGAATCGAAAGCCAGGCAATGCCTGGCTTTTTTGTTTTTATACAAAGAATTTATCTATGGCAAGATAAGCTCCTTGGTCAAATATCCCTTCAGAATGGCTGAATCTTACATCCTGTCTGCTACCGATCTATATAAATCATATGGCGCAAATGCTTCAAAAAGCGTCGTTATCGATGGCTTGTCGTTCGCGTTGCGGCGCGGCGAGTGTTATGGATTGCTGGGACCCAATGGCGCAGGCAAGACCACGACATTGCGGCTGTGCCTGGGCCTGACCGCTCCCGACAGCGGCGAAATCACGCTGGCCGGCAAACCGATTCCTGCCCAGGCGCGCCCCGCACGGTTGCGGGTGGGAGTCGTGCCGCAAGGCGACAACCTTGACCCGGATTTCACCGTAGCGGAGAATCTGCTGGTGTTCGGCCGCTATTTCGGCATTAGCGATGCGGAGATTCAGGCGCGGATTCCGAAGTTGCTTGAATTTTCCAATTTGACGGCGAAAAGAGATGCACGGATCGGCGAACTCTCGGGTGGCATGAAGCGCCGCCTGACGCTCGCACGCGCGCTGGTCAATGACCCAGACCTTATTTTCATGGATGAGCCGACCACCGGGCTTGATCCGCAGGCAAGGCATATGATCTGGGAGCGGCTGAAGACTTTGCTGGCCGAAGGCAAAACTATTTTCCTTACCACGCATTTCATGGACGAAGCCGAGCGGTTGTGCCACCGCCTCGCCGTGATTGATCATGGCAAAATGATCGCGGAAGGATCGCCACGCGATTTGATTGCACGGCATATCGAAACCCAGGTGGTCGAAGTCTACGGCGAGAATGCGTTGGCATGGGGCGAGACCGAAGGCCGCCGCAAATCCGCGCGGATCGAGGTCAGCGGTGAAACCGTGTTTTGCTACACTAACGATGCGCAGCCGTTGCTGGACAGCTTGCAAACGGTTCAGGGAGTGCGCTATATCCATCGGCCCGCCAATTTGGAAGACCTGTTTCTGAAGCTGACTGGCAGAGAAATGCGGGACTAAGATGAATGCGACAACGTATGGTATACCGGAATTTTCGCTGCGTTTCCTACCCATTTGGAAACGCAATTTTCTGGTCTGGAAAAAACTTGCCGTTGCGAGCGTACTGGGCAACATAGCCGATCCGTTGATCACGCTGATTGCGTTCGGGTACGGGCTGGGCAGCCTGCTGCATGATGTCGACGGTATTCCGTATATTCACTATCTGGCATCGGGTTCGATTTGCATGTCGATCATGATGGCATCGTCGTTCGAGTCGCTGTACTCGGCATTTTCACGCATGCATGTGCAAAAGACATGGGATGCGCTGCTCAACGCACCGTTGGCGCTCGACGATGTCGTGCTGGCGGAGATGCTGTGGGCAGCGACCAAATCGCTGTTCTCCGGTATCGCGATACTGGGCGTGATGTTTATGCTGGGTATCGGCCTGCATCCGCATACGCTGCTGGTACTGCCGCTGTTGTTTCTGATCGGGATGACGTTCGCGTCCCTCGGGCTGGTGGTCAATGCGATCGCGAAAGGGTATGATTTTTTCACTTATTATTTCACGCTGGTGCTGACACCGATGATTTTTCTGTCGGGCGTGTATTATCCGACCACGCAGCTGCCTGCCTGGCTGCAAGCGATTTCGCAACTGCTGCCATTGAGCGCTGCGGTCGATTTGGTGCGACCATTGGTGTTGGGCGGATGGCCGGCTACCCCAGCGAGGGATCTTGCCATTCTGCTCATATATTGTATCGGCGGATTTTACGCCGCAACGATCCTGACGCGGCGCCGGCTGCTGAAATAACTGTCATTTTCGTGCCTGAATATCAACCATGGAACAAGCATTACTGGTTTTGACGAACGTTCCCGACGCGATGACCGCAGCGGCACTGGGGCGCCAGTTGGTTGAACAAAAACTCGCTGCGTGCGTCAGTCGTTTGCCGGGCGTGCAGTCGATCTACCGGTGGCAGGGTGCAATTGAAGAAGCCAATGAAGTGACCTTATTGATCAAGACCACGCAGGCGCGTTATACGGAATTGGAAACGGCAATCAAGGCATTGCATCCATACCAGGTGCCTGAAATCATTGCAGTGCCGATTGTCGAAGGCTTGGCCGGATATCTAGACTGGATCGTGCAAGAGACGAAGAAGGATGTGAATGTTTAACAGGCTCAATACATCTGGCGCCATGTTGGCGCAGGCCGGGATGGCTGCGTTTTTTCTTGTTGTGACCGCGCTATTGCTGGGCCCGATGGCTTGTGCCGCGGAAGATTATCTCGAACCTGAAGCCGCGTTCAAATTCTCCGCCCGAATGGCAGACGCCAAGACTGCAGAAATTACCTACGTCATTGCCGATGGCTACTACATGTATCGCGAACCTTTCAGTTTCAAGGCGGAAGGCGCAAAACTGGGTCAGCCGGTAATCCCGCCCGGCAAAGTAAAATTCGACGATACGTTTCAGAAGAATGTCGAGACCTATCGCAAAACCGTCACAATCAGGCTGCCGGTCGAGGCGGATGGCGCTTTTACGCTCAGCGCGACCGGCCAGGGCTGCGCCGACAAGGGTTTGTGTTACGCGCCGATGGAATCGCAGGCGAAATTATCGCCAAGCGGCAGCCGGGGATTGCTGGCCGCAATCGCCGCCACGCAAGGAGCGCTGAACGAGAACGCGGCGGTAAATGCACCTCAAAACGTACCTCGAAACGCACCTCAATCATATGCTTCCTCCGCCAATGACGATCGGGTCCCGGCTGTGGGCGCAGATTCCGAAATGGGCAGAATCGAAGCCTCGCTTAAAAGCGGCAGGCTACTTGCCATCCTGCCGTTGTTTGTGCTGCTTGGCCTGGGCTTGTCTTTTACGCCGTGCGTATTGCCGATGGTGCCGATCCTGTCGTTCATTATTGTCGGCGAAGGCGCGCAAGTCCGTCGGAGCCGCGGCTTTGTATTGGCGGCCAGTTATTCATTGGGCATGGCAATCGTCTATACGGCGCTTGGCATTGCAGCCGGCCTGATCGGGGAAGGATTGTCGGCAAGCTTGCAAAATCCGTGGGTGTTGAGCGGATTCGCCTTGTTGATGGTGTTTCTGTCGCTATCGATGTTCGGCGTGTACCAGCTGCAAATGCCGGCTTCTGTCCAGACAAGGCTGATGCGGGTATCCGAAAAGCAGACGGCCGGCAAACTGTTCGGCGTATTCGCGATGGGCGCGATTTCAGCGCTGATCGTCGGGCCTTGCGTGGCCGCGCCGCTGGCCGGAGCATTGGTGTATATCAGCCAGACGCGCGACGTGGTGGTAGGCGGCAGCGCATTGTTTGCGATGGCTGTCGGCATGAGCGTGCCGCTATTGCTGGTAGGCCTGTCGGCAGGAGCGTTGTTGCCGCGCGCCGGTGCGTGGATGGAGTCGGTCAAGCGCTTTTTCGGCATATTGATGCTGGCGTTGGCGTTATGGATGATTTCTCCGCTGATTCCGGCCTGGATGCAGATGCTGGGCTGGGCGGCTTTGGGTGTCGGATATGGCGCCCACCTGCTGTGGGCGGAAAAATGGGGTTGGCCATCGAAAGCGCTGGGCCTGGTGTTTGCCGTTCTCGGAATTGTGCAGCTGGTGGGCGTCGCCAGCGGCGGGCGCGATGCGTTGGCGCCGCTGGCTCATTTGAGCGGCCATGCCGCCAAAAAAATCGAATTTGTCCGCGTCAAGTCGGTGTCTGAACTGGACTCTGCTCTGGCACAGTCGAAAGGCAAAACCGCGCTGCTCGATTTTTATGCCGATTGGTGTGTGTCTTGCAAGGAAATGGAAAAGCTGACGTTTTCCGACCCGCGCATTCAGGCCCAATTCGCCAATATGCTGTTGCTGCAAGTGGATGTGACCGCCAACAATGCGAACGACAAGGCATTGCTCAAACGCTTTGGACTGTTCGGCCCGCCCGGCATCATTTTTTTCGACAGTCAGGGCCGCGAGATCCGGGGCGGGCGCGTGATCGGTTATCAGGAGGCTGAAAAGTTTTTGCAATCGCTTGCTCTGGTGACGCAATTTTAAATATGCATATTCGAAACGTGCTGCCGGCCTGCAGGCGGCGCGTTCAGAGCTTCAGGTTATTTGCATAGTCGATAATAATCGTTGAGCTATTGCGTTCGCAGGGCTATAGTCAAACTTTATTTGCCTTTTTTGCAATCCTAAGGAGAATGCCATGAGTTTACGCCTAGGCGATATCGCACCTGATTTTGAGCAGGATTCCTCGATTGGCAAGATTAAATTCCATGAGTGGGCGGGCGATTCCTGGGTGGTGCTTTTTTCGCATCCCGCCGACTTCACACCGGTTTGCACGACAGAGCTTGGATTGACCGCAAAGCTTAAACCGGAATTCGACAAGCGTAACGTGAAAGCGATTGCGCTGTCGGTCGATCCGGCCGAAAAGCATGTGCAATGGATCAAGGATATTGAAGAAACACAAAAAACCGTGGTTGGTTTCCCGATCATCGCCGACGCGGACAAGAAAGTCGCGGCTTTGTATGACATGATTCATCCGAACCAGTCGGAGACCATGACCGTGCGTGCGCTATTCGTGATCGATCCGAAAAAGAAGGTGCGCCTGATCATTACTTATCCGATGAGTACCGGGCGCAATTTCGACGAGGTATTGCGCGTCATCGATGCGCTGCAACTGACCGATGGCTATACCGTTGCAACGCCGGGAAACTGGCGCGATGGAGACGATGTGATTATCCCTCTGACGATTCAGGATGAAGCAGTCATCAAGCAAAAATATCCGAAAGGCTATACCGCGCCGCGCCCGTACCTGCGCATGACGCCGCAGCCGAATAAATAGTCAGTTCTGTGTATTTTCAGAAAGCGCCAGAGATGGCGCTTTTTTGTCCCGGCTTGCGGCGAACTCCGGATCGAGGAACTCAAGTTTCAACAAGTATGGGCATATGGCCAACATAAATAAGCGCCATCTCAGCGATGTCCGGCCACATCATTTTTTATCGGCACCGGCGAAGCCCGGTTTCAAGCGCCGCGCAATATCCCGTGCGAAATAAGTCAAGACCCCATCCGCGCCCGCCCGCTTGAATGCGAACATCGCCTCCATCATTGCCTTGTCGTGATCAAGCCAGCCGTTTTGCGCTGCGGCCTTGATCATCGCATACTCGCCGCTTACCTGATAAGCGAAGGTCGGCATCTTGAACTCATCCTTGACACGACGCACGATATCCAGATACGGCATGCCCGGCTTCACCATTACCATATCGGCGCCTTCGGCGATGTCGAGCGCCACTTCCCGCAACGCTTCATCGCTGTTCGCCGGATCCATTTGATAGGTGCTCTTGTCACCCTTTCCCAAATTGGCCGACGAGCCTACAGCTTCGCGAAACGGTCCGTAAAATGCAGACGCGTACTTGGCAGAATACGCCATGATGCGCGTATGGATATGGCGGTGCGATTCCAGCGCGCCGCGGATGGCGCCGATGCGCCCGTCCATCATGTCGGACGGCGCAACGATATCGACGCCTGCTTCGGCCTGGGCCAATGCCTGTTTTATCAGCAGCGCACAGGTTTCATCATTGAGGACATAGCCGTCGGAGTTCATTACGCCATCCTGTCCATGGCTGGTATAGGGATCCAGCGCGACATCGGTCAGGATGCCCAGTTCCGGAAAACGCTGTTTCAGCTCGCGCACCGCACGCGGCACCAACCCCTTCGGATTGGTCGCTTCGATGCCATCCGGCGTTTTCAGCGTGGAATTAATCACCGGAAATAACGCCATTGCCGGGATGCCTAATGCCACGCACTCTTCTGCCACCGGCAGCAGCAAGTCCACCGACAAGCGCTCCACGCCAGGCATGGAAGAAATTTTTTCACGCTGATTTTTGCCCTCCACCACAAACACAGGGTAAATCAGGTCGGCAGCCGTGAGTACATGCTCACGCATCATTGCCCGGGAAAATGCATCCTTGCGCATACGGCGCATTCGCATAGCAGGAAATTGGGCGGTTTTAAGCGGATTTGTCATATTTATTTACGGGCAAGCGAATTTTAATATTGGAAGCGGTGCAGATTCATGAAACTTTTTCGGAGAAAGCCCCTCTTATATACAGGCGATTTATTCGCCTCCCGCTTCTCCTCCCTGAGCGGGGCCGTATCGTATTACGATAAGGCGTTACTGCCCTGGAGATACTCCCCTTTCTCCAGGGCTTTTTTATTTGAGCGCCGCGCGTGATTTGCACGCCGATGTTTCCATTGCATCCACATTCCGGTTTCAACGGCAATCATCGACTTCACCGGTAGCGGCGCCCAAGTCGTGGCTGCTTTCCTCCTTGGCCAATCCCAGCAATTCCAGGATTCGCGCATCGGCTTCTTCCAGTCCAGATCGCTTCAGCGCCGAAAACAGTTGTGCGGTGAAGGGGAAAGGTTTTCCTTGATCATCAACATAGCTGCCCAAAATGCCTCGCGCAACACGCAATGCATTGGCGGCATCGTTGCGATTGAGTTTATCGGCCTTGGTCAGGATGCAATGAACCGGCTTGCCGGTCGGCGCAAACCATTCGAGCATTTGAATATCCAGCGCGGTAAAGGGACGGCGCGAATCGATAATCAGTACCAGCGCGGCCAGTTGCTCCCTTTTCTGCACATAGTCGCCCAGCAGTTCCTGCCAGTGGATTTTGGCGGAACCGGACACTTCGGCATAGCCATAGCCGGGCAGATCGACCAGCAGCGCGCGAATTTCATCGACCCTGGTCTCATCTTTCCTGTGCTGGCCGACGTGGGCGCCGCCGATCGAAAAATAGTTGATATGCTGCGTACGCCCCGGTATTTTTGACGCAAACGCGAGCTTTTTCTGGTTGCACAGGATATTGATTGCGGTCGATTTGCCGGCATTGGAGCGGCCGGCAAAGGCAATTTCGGGGACTTGCGTATTTGGCAAATCGCGGAGATGGTTCACCGTGGTGAAAAATCGGGCTTGCCAAAGTAGGGACATGGTTCAGCAGAAAATACGGCAGAGGGGGCGAAAACGCCGGAAAGCTATTGTACAATAACAGGTTATGCACTGTGACGCCGCAAAAGCGAGCGCGCAGAAGGACAAAAATTATTGCCGTCGGCAAAACAGAATTTTAATATCAAGTCTCAGGGTGTCTGAATGAATCGTGTGTTTTCCCCATTTGCGAAATCCTTGTTTGTCGCACTGTTAGCCGTTTCCTCGTTCGCCGGCGCTGCTGAAGAGAAAAAAGCCGCCAAAGCCGATCCTGCCAAAGGTGAGGCTATTTACACCAACGGCGATGCCTCGCGCAATATTCCTGCTTGCGTATCGTGCCATGGTGCTGCGGGCAATTCCACCATTGCGCAAAATCCCAAACTGGCAGCGCAGCACGAAGCTTATATTTTCAAGCAGCTTGCCAATTTCAAGACTCCGGACCGCAATAATCCGATCATGAGCCCGATCGCCAAGGCGTTGACCGACGAGCAAATGAAAAATATCGCCGCTTATCTCGATGTACAGGTGCAAAAGCCGGGGGCCGCGAAAAACAAGGATACAATCGACCTCGGCAAGAAAATCTATCGAGGCGGCATCGCCGAGAAAAATGTGCCTGCCTGCGCAGGTTGTCACAGCCCGAGCGGCGCCGGCATCCCGATCCAGTTTGCGCGCCTTGCCGGTCAGCATCAGGACTACACTGCGGAGCAACTGACCGCCTTCCGCTCGGGAACGCGCAAGAACAGCGTGCCGATGGTGGCGATTGCCAAGCGCCTGTCGGACGACGAAATCAAGGCGGTTGCAGATTATATTGCAGGCTTGAGATAATCAAAAAAATAATCAAGCAACTGCAATACAGGATAAGAAAGGGGTGGCCAAGGCCACCCCTTTTGTTTTTCGAAAGATGCCTGGTTCGGGCATGTGAGCATACTGAAAATGAAAACAAGCACTACCGGAATTGAAATAAAAACCGATCGCCGCTGGCTGGCGGACACGGTTGAGCTCATATCGTCGATGCGTTTCGCAATCAGCCTGCTGTCGTTGCTTGCCATCGCGTCGATCATCGGCACGGTCATGAAGCAGAATGAACCGATGCCCAATTATGTGAATCAGTTCGGCCCGTTCTGGTTCGAACTATTCGGCAAGCTCGGTTTGTACTCGGTATATTCCGCGTGGTGGTTCCTGCTGATCCTGGGTTTTCTGGTGCTGTCGACGTCGCTGTGCATCACGCGCAATGCGCCGAAGATGATCAAGGACATGCGCAGCTGGCGCGAGAATGTGCGCGAACAATCGCTGCGCAATTTCCATCACAAGTCCGAGTGGACCGCCGCAGCGCCGCGCGCGGCATTCGCACAGCAGCTGGCGAGCCAGATCGCGGCGAATGGCTACAAGGTCAAAATAGTCGATAAAGACCATGCGACCCTGATCACCGCCAAGCAGGGAGCCGCCAACAAATGGGGCTATATTTTTGCGCATAGCGCCATCGTTATCATTTGCATCGGCGGCTTGTTGGATTCCGATTTGCCGATCCGCTTCCAGCAATGGTTCCATGGCAAGACGCCTTTTACCGGCAATGGCATCATCGCGCAAATACCGGCGCAGCATCGCCTGGGTTCAGGCAACCCGACCTTTCGCGGCAACATGCTGATCCCGGAGGGCGCCAGCAGCAATACCGCAATTATTCCACTACAAAATGGCGTGCTGATCCAGGATCTGCCTTTTACCATCCGGCTGAAGAAATTCGTCATCGAGCACTATTCGACCGGCATGCCCAAGCTGTTCGCCAGTGAAGTGACGGTGACCGACAAGGAGAGCGGCGAGAGTTTTCCGGCGACCATCAAGGTTAACGAACCATTGATTTACAAGGGGCTCGCAGTTTATCAGTCCAGTTTCGAGGATGGCGGCAGCAGGCTGAAGTTGACCGGTTATCCGATGCGAGGGTGGCAAAACCATGCTTTCCCATTAGCCGGTGAAGTCGGCAATTCGACGCCGCTCGGCAATAACGCAGGCAGCGAATACACCGTTGAATGGTCGGATTTTCGACCGTTCAACGTGGAAAATATGGCGCAGAGCGGGCAAGACGTGCGCGCGGTAAATGCAAATAAAAGCTTCAACCAGCAGTTTTCGGATGGGCTGAACAAGCGTTTGGGTTCGGCCGCAAAAAACGTGAACAACAAGGATTTCAAAAACGTCGGGCCCAGCGTGCAATATAAGTTGCGCGACAAGACAGGCCAGGCAATCGAGTATCATAATTACATGCAACCGGTGCTGGCCGACGGCGCCTATGTATTTCTTGCCGGTATGCGTGATTCGCCCAACGAGGCGTTTCGTTACCTGCGTATTCCCGCCGACGACGACGACTCGGTCGAAGAATGGATGCGCTTGCGGGCCGCGATTGCAAACCGGGAGCTGCGTGCGCAGGCGGCGCAACGCTATGCACTGCGCGTGATGCCGGAACCGCGTCAAAGTGCGGAAGGCCTGCGCAAACAACTACAGGAATCCGCGTTGAAAGGCATGTCCATTTTTGCCGGCGATGAAAAAGAATCCGGCTATGTGGCAGTGTCCAGGTTTCTTGAAAAAATACCGGTTGGCGAGCAGGAAAGGGCGGCCGACATCTTCATGAAAATCCTCAACGGGAGCCTGTGGGATCTGTGGCAGGTGGCGCGCGAGAAAGACGGCTTGCAACCGGTTGCGCCGGATGAAAAGCATGCACGCTTTTTGCAGCTCGCCACCAATGCCTATGCGGACACATTCTTCTATGGCGCGCCGGTCTATCTGAAGCTGAAAGAATTTGACGAAGTCAAAGCGTCGGTGCTGCAAGTGACGCGTTCCCCCGGGAAAAATGTCGTGTATCTCGGCTGCCTGTTCCTGGTGCTTGGCGTGTTCTCGATGCTGTACATCCGCGAGCGGCGCCTGTGGGTCTGGATCAGGTCGCAACAGGACGGCCAATCGCACGCGCTGATGGCGATGAGTTCGCAGCGCAAAACACTGGACTTCGACAAGGAATTCGAGGTGCTGAAGGGGCGGTTGACCGGCCCGCTTTCTCAATAGCGAATTTAAACTATACTGAGCGATCGATAGGCGGCACCGGTGTTGCAGATACAGCGGCAACCATGCAGCTGAATGCACCGGATTTCGGCATTCGCCGAAGCGATAGCGGAGAACATCAATGGATTTGACACAAAATCAAACATACATCCAGCCGGCGGGGTTTTTCAAGCGCCTGACGGTCATCGACTGGCTGTATGCGGCCGCATTGCTGGCGGCGTCGCTATTTGCGCTTAACCGCTTCGGCGCGCACATGGATTATTACGAAAAAATAATTGCCGTCACCGCGGCACCGACCTTTGCCTGGCTCGGCTGGCACTGGAAACCGGTACGCTGGCTGATCGCCTTGCTGGCCGTACTGGCGCTGTCGGCGATCATGCTTTATGGCGGCGCGCTGGACATGGCGAATAACAAATTTCTGCTTAAATATTTGCTGTCGAGCCAGTCCGCGATTTTATGGATGAGCACGCTGTTTTTTTTATCGGCCCTGTTTTACTGGGGCGGATTGATTGCGAAGTCCGACTTCGGCGGCGCGATCGGCAGCAAACTGTGCTGGGCGGCGGTAGTGCTGGGTTTTACCGGCATGCTGGTGCGCTGGTACGAGTCGTACCTGATCGGTACAGACGTCGGACATATTCCGGTATCGAACCTGTACGAAGTATTCATCCTGTTTTGCATGATCACCGCATTGTTTTATCTGTACTACGAACAGCATTATGCGACGCGCCAGCTGGGACCGTTCGTGCTGGTAGTCATTTCCGCCGCGGTCGGTTTTTTGCTGTGGTACACGATCACCCGCGACGCGGCTGAAATCCAGCCGCTGGTTCCCGCGCTGCAGAGCTGGTGGATGAAAATCCATGTGCCGGCCAACTTCATCGGCTACGGCACATTTGCGCTGGCGGCAATGGTTGCGGTTGCGTATTTGCTCAAGTCCAACGGCATGCTGGCAGATCGCCTGCCGCCGCTGGAAGTGCTCGACGATATCATGTACAAGGCAATCGCGGTCGGCTTCACGTTCTTTACCATCGCAACCATACTGGGTGGATTGTGGGCTGCCGAAGCATGGGGCGGCTACTGGTCGTGGGACCCGAAGGAAACTTGGGCGCTGATTGTCTGGCTCAACTACGCGGCATGGCTGCATATGCGGCTGATGAAAGGCTTGCGCGGACAAGTGGCCGCATGGTGGGCGCTGGTCGGCTTGCTGGTGACAACGTTTGCGTTCCTGGGCGTGAACATGTTTCTGTCCGGCCTCCACTCTTACGGACAGCTCTGAATTCATTTTCGTATCGATGAAGTAACTTGCGGGAAGTGTTTCCAGTCCGTCAAGGCGGCAACACGTTCAGATTCGTCGGCAGCATATTCAATCGAATTCGTGTAAGGTTGTGACAGCTTGAAAGACCAAGTGTTACGCCACAGTCTTATTACGGAGCAGCAATGTTGATAAAACGCAGTCCGAACGGCATAGACATTCCGTTTGCGTCGGAGATCACGCCGCGCGACATCTTCGAGTCACGCCGTACCTTCATCAAGCAAATCGCTGCCGGCTCGATTGCCGGTGGCGTGTTGCTGGAGATGGCTTCCCGCGAAGCGTTCGCACAGTCGGTCACCGCGCAGAAGCTGGCCGCCAAAGCCAATCCATCCTATGTCGTGATGGATAAAACGACGGCTTACAAGGATGCGACCACATACAATAACTTTTACGAATTCGGTACCGACAAAGCCGATCCGGCAAGATACGGCGACACGCTCAAGACACGGCCGTGGACGGTGTCGGTTGAAGGCGAGGTCAAAAAACCGCTGACGCTCGACATCGACAGCCTGTTAAAACTGGCACCGCTGGAAGAGCGCGTCTACCGGTTGCGTTGTGTCGAAGGCTGGTCCATGGTGATTCCGTGGATCGGCTACTCGCTGTCGGAGCTGATCAAAAAAGTCGAGCCGACCGGCAATGCGAAATACGTCGAATTCATCTCGCTGGCAGATAAAAAACAGATGTCCGGTCTGGGCAGTCCGGTACTGGAATGGCCCTACGTGGAAGGATTGCGCCTGGATGAGGCAAACCATCCGCTCGCGCTGCTGAGTCTTGGCATGTACGGCGAAGTATTGCCGAAGCAGAACGGCGCGCCGGTACGGATCGTGCTGCCTTGGAAATATGGCTTCAAATCAGCCAAGTCGATCGTCAAAATCCGCTTCACCAAGGATCAGCCGAAGACAGCGTGGAATATCGCCGCGCCGCAGGAATACGGATTTTATTCCAATGTAAATCCCGAGGTAGATCACCCGCGCTGGTCACAGGCGAGCGAACGGCGCATCGGCGAAGACGGACTGTTCGCAAAGAAGCGCAAGACCTTGATGTTCAACGGCTACGGCGATGTGGCGTCGCTGTACCAGGGAATGGATTTGAAGAAGTTTTTTTAACCGGCCTCGGTCCGATCAAACCGGAATCCGGCGCTTTCGATACTCCTCAGCAAGGACAATGCTCAATCCCAGTCCCGGACAATTCAAGATTTTCAAGGCCGTCCTGTTCGCGGCAGCCATGTTGCCATTCGCACGTCTGGTGCTGTTTACTTATACCGAACAGCTCGGCGCCAATCCGATTGAATTCATCACGCGCAACACTGGCGACTGGACGCTTTATTTCCTGTGCATTACATTGGCGGTGACGCCGCTGCGGCGACTGACCCGCTGGAACGGGCTGATCAAACTGCGCCGCATGATGGGATTGTTCGCGTTCTTTTATGCCGCGCTGCATTTCACGACCTTTCTCTGGTTCGACCATTTTTTTGATGTGCAGGAAATGCTGAAAGATGTCGTCAAGCGTCCCTTCATCACGGTCGGCTTCACTGCGTTCGTGCTGTTGATTCCGTTGGCGGCGACCAGTACCAATCGCATGGTGAAATGGCTGGGTGGCAAGCGCTGGCAGCAGCTGCACCGTGCGATTTATCTGATCGCACCGCTTGGCATTCTGCATTTCTGGTGGATGAAAGCGGGCAAGCATGATTTTGCGCAGCCGATACTGTTCGGTGCAATCGTCGGTGTATTGTTGCTGTTGCGGGTTTATTGGAGCCTGGTTCAAATCCGCAACCAAAAGCGCCAGGTCAACCCGACGCCCGGCTGACGGTCAACCTCGTTCGGCATTGACCGCAACCGATGCCGAAATCAAGCCAGAATCGATTCCAGTGCGAATAAATCACCGGCTGCCTCGCGTCGGCGGATCAAATGAATGCGATCGCCGTCAACCATCACTTCCGCCGCGCGCCCGCGAGTATTGTAATTGGATGCCATCGTCATGCCATACGCCCCCGCGGACTGAATCGCGAGCAGATCGCCCGGTTCGACCGCTAACGTGCGTGACCGTGCCAGCCAATCGCCCGATTCGCAGACCGGACCGACCACATCATAGGTTACGGCAGCGGCATCGCGCTGCGTGACTTGCTGCACGCCCATCCAGGCCTGGTACATTGCGGGGCGCACCAGGTCGTTCATCGCGGCATCGACAATGCAGAAATTTTTCTCTGCGCCAGGCTTGAGGTACTCTACTTTCGTCAGCAGCACGCCTGCATTGCCCACAATCGAGCGGCCCGGCTCAAAAATGATTTTGATCGGCGTATTGTTGTGCGTGGTGCTGCGCCACCGATCGATCCTGGTGAAGACGCGATTCAGATAATCACGCACGGCAACCGGCTTTTCATCGTCATAAGTAATGCCGATACCGCCGCCCAAATCAAGGTGGTGCAGCAGAATGTCTTCTTCGGCCAGCGTGTCGATCAGCTGGATAAGCTTGTCGAGCGCTTCCAGCAGCGGCGCGTCGTCCAACAACTGGGAACCGATGTGGCAATCAATGCCGACGACATCTATGTGAGGCAATCGGCTGGCAATGCGGTAAGTCGCCAGCGCATCGTCAAAAGCGACGCCGAATTTGTTCGCTTTCAGTCCGGTGGCAATGTAAGGATGGGTTTTTGCATCGACATCGGGATTGACGCGCAAACTGACTGGCGCAGTTTTGCCCATTTCGCCGGCGACCTCGTTCAGGCGATGCAGTTCGCCGATGGATTCGACGTTGAAGCACAGGATATCGTGCGATAGTGCCAGCACCATCTCGTCACGCGATTTGCCGACGCCGGAAAACAGGCATTTTTTCGGGTCGCCGCCGGCTGCGATCACGCGCAGCAGTTCGCCTCCCGATACCAGGTCGAAACCGGCTCCGTACCGTGCCAGCAGATTCAGAACCGCGAGGTTAGAATTGGCTTTCATTGCATAGCAAACCAGCGCGTCGCGTCCTTTGCACATATCTGCATAGGCGGAAAAGTTTTCCACCAGCGCTGCTTTGGAGTAAACATAGGCAGGTGTGCCGTATTGTTCGGCGATATCGGTCAGCGCCGTATTTTCGGCGCACAACACGCCGTTTTGATAGGAAAAGTGCGACATGTCGAGGCAGAATTATGGGACGGCAGGGACCGGCGCACCGACGGGCGCCGGCACAGGCGGCAATGGTGCCGGAGTCTGGGTGGCGGCAGCCCCGGGCTTGGAAGGCAGATAAAGCGGGCCCGTCTGGCCGCACGCGGCAAGCAGGACCATCAACCCAACGGCGATTGAAATAGCGGAAAAACGCGGCAAATTGAAAATCGACTTCACGATTAGAATCAGGGTTTAAAGAATTTATCGGAGTGTAGCATGACAGAATCGGAATTCCTGGCCTTGTCCGAGAAGACGCTGGATGTGATCGAGGCCGCGCTGGAGCGGGCGGCGAACGCGAGCGATCTCGACATCGAGTGCAGCCGCACCGGCAATGTGCTGGAAATCGAGTTTGTCGATAACGGCTCGAAAATCATTATCAACAGTCAGGCGCCAATGCAGGAAATATGGATTGCCGCGAAGTCGGGCGGATTCCATTACAAGCGTGAACGAGGGCAATGGATCAACACCCGCGACGGGTCGGAGTTGCTGGTCGCGCTATCCAGGATGGTAAGCGCCCAATCGGATCGTATGCTGGTTCTGAATGGCGACATTTAACGCGACAATATCGGCCATCGTTCCGTGCCGTTCTATCGCGGAGTAAGCGCCCGACGGCCGGGCTGCGGGTTGGCAAGTCCTGCTATCCGGATTTGCCTGCGCAGTTGACCGGTTGCAGCATCAGAACAGCTCGTTCTTCACTTCGTCCTTCGCTTTTTCCGCTTCCGGAGTGGTGCTGCCAGGAATGCCCGGGAGCCCTGGGAAGCCCTCGTCCAGGCCGAGATTGCGCACGCCTGTTCCCGGTGGATATTCCGAGTAATAGTATTCGCTGCCCGACTGTATCAAACCATCCGGCACTGCCCGCTCCTCGACCGGCACGCCTTTCAGCGCCTTTTGCATATAGCCGATCCAGATCGGCAGTGCCAGGCCGCCGCCGGTTTCCCTGGCGCCCAGATTCTTGGGCTGGTCGAAACCGATCCATGCGATGCCGACGATTTTCGAGTTATAACCGGCAAACCACGCGTCGATCGAGTCGTTGGTAGTACCGGTTTTGCCGGCGATATCGGGGCGCTTCAAAGTCAGCGCCTTGCTCGCCGTGCCGGACCTGACTACGTCCTTCAACATGCTATCCATCAAAAAGGCATTGCGCGGATCGATCACGCGATTGGCTTCGTTGCCGGCCTTGTCGGGCTGGGCCTGCGACAGCACATTGCCGTCGGCATCGGTGATCTTGGAAATGATATAAGGGTTGATCCTGTAACCGCCATTGGCAAATACCGCGTAAGCCCCCGCCATCTGGAACGGGGTGACTGCGCCTGCGCCGAGTGCCAAGGTCAGATAGGGCGGATTCTTTTCGGCATCGAAGCCGAAACGCGCCGCATATTCCTGCCCATACTTCGCGCCTATCTTGTTGAGGATACGGATCGAGACCATGTTCTTGGATCTGGTCAAACCTTTGCGCATCGTCATCGGCCCATCGTACTTGCCATCGTAATTTTTCGGCTCCCATGCTTGCCCGCCGGTCTGTGCGGCGTCGAAAGTGATGGGCGCGTCATTGACGATGGTGGCCGGCGACAAACCCTTTTCAAGTGACGCGGAATAGATGAAAGGCTTGAACGATGAACCGGGCTGGCGCCAAGCCTGGATGACGTGGTTGAACTTGTTGCGGTTGAAATCGAACCCGCCGATCAATGCCCGGACGGAGCCGTCGTCGGTGTTGGCGGCAATGAATGCCGATTCGACTTCGGGCATCTGCGTAATCACCCAGGCCTTACCCTCCAGCGTCACGCGGATGATGGCGCCGCGTCTGACGCGGCGCTTGGGCGGCGCCTTGTTGCTCAACAGATTGGTGGCGAAACTCAGACCGGGACCGTTGATCGCGATTTCCTCGCCGGATGCCCGCACTGCGCGGACGCTTTTTGGCGAGGCCTCAAGTACCACTGCCGCGACCAGGCCGTCGCTGTCGGGATGATCGGCGAGCTCGGCTTCGATTGCATTTTCGGCTTCGTCCTTGGCTGACGGAATTTCCATGTAACCTTCCGGGCCACGATACCCGTGCCGCTGCTCATAGTCCATCACGCCCTGACGCAGCGCGATATAGGCGGCATCCTGATCGGCTTTGGTGATGGTGGTAAATACGTTCAAGCCGCGCGTGTAGGTTTCTTCCTTGAACTGTTCATAGACCAGCTGCCGCGCCATTTCGGCAACATATTCCGCATGGATGCCGAATTCGGTATTGTCCGACTTGATCTTGAGGTTTTCGTCCTTGGCTTTGGCATATTGCGCATCCGTGATGTAGCCGAGATTGTGCATGCGCTGCAGTATGTATTGTTGACGGACTTTGGCACGCTTTGGATTGACTACAGGATTATTGGCGGAAGGCGCTTTGGGCAGGCCCGCCAGCATTGCCGCTTCGGCAAGCGTGATATCCGGCAGATTCTTGCCGAAATAGATTTGCGCGGCGGATGCGAAGCCATAGGCACGTTGCCCCAGATAAATCTGGTTCATGTACACCTCGAGAATCTGGTCCTTCGACAGATTCTGCTCGATTTTCCAGGCCAATAAAATCTCATACAACTTGCGTTTGAGAGTTTGCTCGCTGGACAGGAAAAAATTGCGTGCAACCTGTTGCGTAATGGTGGAAGCGCCTTGTTTGGCGCCGCCGGTCAGATTATGCAGCGCAGCGCGTGCAATGCCCAAATAATCCACGCCGCCATGTTCATAAAAACGATCATCCTCGATCGCGAGTACCGCCATCTTCATGACGTCGGGAATTTCCTTGAATTGCATCACACTCCGGCGTTCCTCGCCGAATTCGCCGATCAGCACCTTATCTGCCGAAAAAATCCGCAGCGGGATCTTGGGCCGGTAATCGGTCAGCGAATCCAGGCCGGGCAGATTGGGATAGGCCATTGCCAGCATGAAGCCGATCAAGAGTATGCCGATCAAGACGATGCCGGCTAACGCGCCGGCGATGCCGATAGCAACGCGCGCAAGCATGCTGTACTGGTGCGCGGATGCCTTTTGAGGGGTGCCGCCGGTGGGATCTAAGGAAGTCATGCAAACAGTATAGGTGGAGAATCTGAATCGGGAATGTTGATTCGCGTCATTATAACTGCAGGCAATTAAAGTACACGATGGCGCACCTGAAACACTGCAAGCTCTTTGTTAATGCCTTTGTTAATGCTTAAGTGCGTGGGGTTTTGGCAACGGATTTAGAAGTTACTATACGGAAATTGCTTTACAGTGTTGAATGGTTGTTGCTAGGATTTAATGTAACATTTGATAAATGTTGCCTAAATACTGGTTTTTAAACGGATTTTCTGAATTTACTCCCTTTTGTTGCAATATTGGACCATTGAATAAATGATGCGTTCACGCAAAAAATCATGTTTTCGGGAGAACCGCTCTTGGCTTTAGATCTTGGACCTCTTTTCGGAAAAAAAAACGCTCCCTTGGTCGGGGTGGATATCAGCACGTCTGGCGTCAAGCTGGTTGAATTATCTGAAGCAGGCAAAAACGAATTGCGTCTTGAGCGCTATGCAATGGAACCGTTGCCGCGCGGTGCAGTGGTGGATGGCAACATCGAGAATATCGAGCAGGTGGCAGACGCGGTGCACCGCGTCTGGAAAAAAAGCGGTACTCGCGCCAAACTGGTTGCCTTGGGACTGCCGCCCGCATCCGTCATCACTAAAAAGATCATACTTCCGGGCGGCTTGTCCGAGGAAGAGTTGGAAATCCAGGTGGAAAGCGAGGCAAATCAATATATCCCGTTTGCGCTCGATGAGGTCAGTCTGGATTTCGACGTGATCGGCCCGGTGCAAAACTCGCCTGAAGATATCGAAGTATTGCTCGCCGCGAGTCGCAAGGAGAAAGTCGAGGATCGTGTGGCCGTTGCCGAGGCCGCCGGCTTGAAACCGACCGTAATGGATATCGAGTCCTATGCCGCGCGCGCCGTCATCGACCGTATCACCGCGCAATTGCCCCAAGGTGGGCAGGGCCAGATCGTAGCGCTTTTCCAGATTGGTTCTCAGATCACGCATATATCGGTATTGCTGGATGGCCAGCCGCTGTATGAACGCGAGCAGCCGTTCGGCGGCAACCAGTTGACACAGGATATCGTCCGCGCTTATGGGATATCGCAGGACGAGGCGGAAGCAAAGAAAAAATCCGGCGACTTGCCCGAAGGTTATGAACACGAACTGATTGAACCGTTTCTGGAAAGCGCGGCACAGGAAGTCACGCGTGCAATACAGTTTTTCTTTACCTCCACGCCCTATACGCGCATCGATCAGATATATCTGGCGGGGGGGTGCGCGGTCATACCGGGACTGGTCGACATCATCGCCAACCGCACCGAGATATCGAGCGCGGTAGTGAGTCCTTTCCAGGGCATGAAGCTGGCCTTCGGCGTACGTGAAAAGCAATTGCGCAGCGAGGCGCCGGCTTACCTGGTGGCGTGTGGCCTGGCAATGCGGAGATTCGACAGATGATCAGGATTAACCTGCTTCCTCATCGCGAAGCAAGGCGCGCAGAACGCAAGAGGGAGTTTTTCGTAATGCTGGTGCTGCACCTTATCCTGGGCGGAGTGATTGTGCTGGGCGTCGGTGTATTCATCTCAAACAAGATATCCCATCAGAACGAGCGCAATCAAGTCATCAAAACCGAGAATGCCAAACTCGATGAGCAAATCAAGGAAATTGCCACGCTCAAACAGGAAATCGATGCGCTGATAGCGCGCCAGCAAGCGGTGGAAGATCTGCAGAGCGACCGCAACCAGCCGGTGTATCTAATGGATGAACTGGTCAAGCAGGTACCAGAGGGCATCTACCTGCGATCGTTCAGTCAAACCGGCCAACGCGTGGCACTTAACGGCATTGCCCAATCGAATGAGCGCGTATCCGAATTGCTGCGCAATCTGGGCAACAGCTCGCCGTGGCTCGAGCGTCCGGATTTGATCGAAATCCACTCTGTCGGCATGGGACAAGGCAAAGACGCGAAGAAGGTGTTCGAATTTAGTATCAACGTCGGCATCAAGCGTCCGCGCGATAAAGCTCAGGCTGATATGGCTGCTGTTAAAAACGATAAGGCAGCGCCTGCCGCAGCAAAGAATCCTTGATATGAGATACGGACCATGGCAGATCTGAGAAATTTGGGCGATTCGCTCGCTGCGCAATTCCGTGGCTTGAACGGCCGGCATCCCGGCCTATGGCCGCTCATCCCGCGCACATTATGCGGAATCGGTGCGCTGCTGGCTGCAATCGGACTGGGGTGGTACTTGTATTGGGATGGCCAGTTGGAAGAGCTTGATCGCGGTGAGCAAGAGGAAGTAAAACTTAAAGAGGCCTACAAAAGCAAGATAGCGCAAGCGGTCAACCTCGATGCTTTGCGCAAGCAAAAGGAAGAAGTGGGCGAATACGTTGCTTCACTGGAGAAGCAATTGCCCAGCAAGGCCGAAATGGACGCATTGTTGTCCGATATCAACCAGGCAGGCGTCGGGCGCGGGCTGCAATTCGAATTGTTCAGGCCGGGGCAGGTGGTTGTAAAAGACTATTACGCGGAGCAGCCGATCAGCATCAAGGTCTCGGGCAGTTATCACGACGTGGGTGCGTTTACCGGTGACATTGCGAATTTGCCGCGTATCGTCACGCTGAATAATTTGAGCCTGTCAACCATCAAGGACAATGTGCTCATGCTGGATGCCACAGCCAAGACTTTCCGGTACCTCGACAAGGATGAAGTAGCAGCCCAACGCAAGACTACAGGAGGAGCAAAGAAATGATGCTCTCTCATGCCGGACGTACAGCCTTGGTGGTTGCCTTGTTGTCCGCTTTGTCTGGATGCTCGGATAGTGCGACTCAGGAGGTCAGGCAATGGATGGACCAAACCAGGCGGGAAGCCAAGGTGCAAATTCCGAAAGTTTCGGAACCGAAGAAATTCGTCGCATTCGCCTACAGCGGCAGAAACCAGGTCGATCCTTATAATCCGAGCAAGCTTGCATTGGCGCTTGCAAAAATGCAATCGAAATCCGGCAGCAGCTTCAAGCCCGACCTCGATCGGCGCCGTGAACCTTTGGAGAGCTATCCACTGGATAACCTGAAAATGGTCGGAACGCTGCAAAAGCCGGGATTGACCTATGTGGTTCTGCTGGCGGACAAGATGATATTTCAAGCCAAGGTAGGCAATTACATCGGACAAAACTTCGGGATGATCACCAAGATCACCGACACCGAAGTTTTGCTCAAGGAAATCGTACAAGACGGCGCCGGCGACTGGGTTGAACGGGACGCCAGACTAGAGCTGCAGGAGATCAAGAAATGACGACGTTAAAACACGCAAGCTCGATAGCGGCCGCATGCCGGTTAATGCAACGATGCACTTTTGTCTGCTTCGCTGCCATTTCCGGTTTTGCTGTCGCCCAGGAAATTGTCGTCCAGGAAAATGCAATCCAGTCGATCAGCGCGAGCCAGCAAGGTTCGAGCGTGATTATAAAAATTTCACTCAAGAATCCGGTTACCAAACCGCCGGTCGGATTTTCCATTACCAGTCCGGCGCGTATTGCGCTTGATTTTTCAGATACGATCAATGCCACCGGGGCTTCCGCACAAAATATAGGTTTAGGCGAAGTACGCAATGTCAATGTAGTGCAGGCCGGCGAGCGTTCGCGTCTGGTGTTCAATTTGAAGCGGCCGTCAAGCTATGCAACCGCGATCGACGGAAATTCCGTCGTTGTGACGATCGACGGGACAGGGGGAGGTGTGACAGCTGTCAATTCGTCCGGCATGCCGGTTGCCGCCGGTGCGGCTGCGCCACTGGTCAGACAGCCCATCCGCGATATCGATTTCCGGCGCGGGGCAAATGGCGAGGGACGGATCGTCATCGATTTGCCCAACAACCAGATCGGAGTCGATGTGCGGCAACAAGGCCAGACGATTCTGGTCGACTTCCAGAAGGCGGAATTGCCGGAGGCATTGCGCCGCCGCCTCGACGTAACCGATTTTGGCACGCCGGTGCGCACGATTATCACAAGCACCCAGGGCGAGAACGTCCGGATGGTAATCGAACCGACAGGGCTGTGGGAGCACAGCGCCTATCAAAGCGATTCGCAACTGGTCATCGAGGTCAAACCGATCAGGGAAGACCCGAATAAACTGACGCAAGGCACACAGGGCTATCGCGGCGAAAAATTATCGCTGAACTTCCAGAACGTGGAAGTCAGGGCGGTGCTGCAAGTGATCGCCGATTTTACCGGCTTGAACATCATTACCAGCGATACGGTCGGCGGCAACCTGACGCTTCGCCTGAAAGACGTGCCGTGGGACCAGGCGCTCGATATCGTGATGCAGGCCAAGGGACTCGATATGCGCAAGAACGGCAACGTGCTGTGGATCGCGCCCAAGGATGAATTGCTGACCAAGGAAAAGCTCGAGCTGGAGCAGAGATCGCAGATCGCGGAACTCGAGCCTTTAAGGACCGAAACATTCCAGCTGAATTATCAAAAAGCGGATGCATTCAAAACGGTATTCGGCCTGGGTACCGCCGGCAGCAAGAACAGTATTCTTTCCGCGCGGGGCAGCGCGTCTTCCGAGCCGCGCACCAACCAGCTGTTCATCACGGACACTCCCTCCAAGCTGCAAGAGGTGCGCAGGCTGATCCTGCTGACGGACGTCCCTACCCGGCAAGTCCTGATCGAGGCGCGTATTGTCGAAGCCAGTGATACATTCAGTAAGAATTTAGGAGCCAAACTGGGTTTTCTCGACTTACGCACCGCACGTGGAGGGACTACCGGCTATGCGCTGAATGGCAATAATAGCGTTGCGGTTACCGGCACTTATCTCGGCGTCGGCGAGCAAACAGGCCAGGCAGTGGTTACCCCGGGAAGCTACATACCTAACCCGCAGTTTGTCAATCTGCCCGCAGGAGGCCTGAACGGTTTGCCAGCCGCCAGCATTGCCGTCAGCCTGTTTTCAGCCGCAGCCAATCGATTCCTGAACCTGGAACTGTCTGCGCTGGAAGCCGACGGAAAAGGCAAGATCGTATCCAGTCCGCGCGTCGTGACGGCCGATCAGCAGCCGGCATTGATCGAACAGGGCGAAGAAATACCGTATCAGCAGGCAACCAGCAGCGGCGCCACCGCCGTGACCTTCAAGAAAGCGAATTTGAAGCTGGAAGTCACGCCGCAGATTACGCCGGATGCCAACATCATCCTGGTTGTCGACGTAACCAAGGACAGCCGCGGCGCGGCGGCCGCCGGCAATTTCGCCATCAATACAAAGCATGTGAAAACAAACGTGCAGGTGGAAAACGGCGGCACCGTTGTGCTCGGCGGGATTTACACGCAAACGGAAACCGAATCCGTGACAAAGGTTCCTTTCTTTGGAGATATCCCGCTGCTGGGCTATCTGTTCAAGACTACGTCCCGCACTAACGACAAGACGGAACTGCTGATCTTTATCACGCCGAAAATAATGAACGACAAACTGTCGGCAAAGTAGCAGCAAAAAATCAAGGAAATGAAGGGCGGACATGAAAACCATAATCAAACACTATTCAATCGCCAGACTTGCCCGCATCGGGATGGTGCTGCTGTTTGCGGCTGTAATCGGTAGTTGCGGTGGCGGGGGCGGGTGTGCTGGTCTTGTTAATGGGGTTAATACCTGCACACCCGCCAGCGGCGGCGGTGGCGGCGGTGTTACCGTTCCGGGCGTTGTTTCCCTGGCTTTCAGTAATACTGAACTTAAATCTGCCGGCGCTCCCGGTACCGAGGTGACAATAACCGCCACGGTTAAAACCGCAGGGAATGTTGCCTTGTCCGGCGTGGCCGTCAACTTCAGCGCAGACTCGGGTAACCTTGCTGTGCTTAGTGGGGTGACCGATGCAAACGGCCAGGCGAAAGCCCTGATCGGGACACTGGGTAATCCCGCTAACCGTATCATTACCGTGACGGCACAGGCAGGACCGGCAATCGCTACTGGCACAATACCCGTGGTCGGCACAACGCTAACGGTGACCGGGCCTGCATCGGTTGCATTCAGTATGCCCGGCGATTTCACTGTTACTGTGAGGGATTCGTTAGCGGCCCCGGTGGCAATTGCACCGGTTACTTTTAGCTCGGCACTGGGTAATGCGATCGCCGCCGTCATTCCCCCTAGTGGCGGTACCGCCGCCGCCCCATTAACTAATTCTCAAGGTCAAGCGGTATTCAGCCTCACAGGAACAATAGGGCCCTCCGATACGTTATCTTTTGCGTCGCAAGGCGCCAGTGCGATGCGATCTGTCGCAATCAGTAGTGCAAGCCTGACCGTGGCAACCCTCGACAATGCAGGTATGACTCCCGTGACTGAAGCAAACACCGGTGCCTGTACAAGGATTGCAGTTAGCTATGCGAATAGCGGTGTGCCGGTGGCGACCGGGTCCGTCAATATCAGTACGTCACGTGGGACTATATATTCCGAAAATACCTGTACCACGGCGCTCACGACCAGCGTTGCTACTATTACTGCAGGCAATTCGGCGCCCACCTATGTGAAGTCCGGTTCGGCTGGCGTAGCAACTATCACCGCATCTGTACCGGGGGGGCCGTCGGCGCAGACAAATCTCGAGTTTATCGCTCCTTTGACAGCGGCCTCAACGATCACCCTTCAGGCAGATCCATCCGTGATCGGCCCCAACAGCGGAACCAGTCAGGCTCAGCAGAGCACTTTAACGGCCATTGTGCGCGACGGTGGCAATCTGGTAAAAAATGCAGTAGTAGCATTTAACATCGTAGCCGATCCAAGTCACGGAACCCTTTCGAATCCTTCTCCGGTAACGACCGGCAGCAACGGTGCTGCGGTAACTACTTTTATCGCAGGACCTGCTGGCACTCCGACAAACGGCGTGATGGTGAAGGCTACAATACAAGGAACGCCAACTACGACTGCTTCTACGACGACCACTCTGACCGTATCAGGCCAAGCTCTCTTTATCAGTGCAGGCACTGGCAATTTGCTAATCCCGTTCAGTCCCTCCCAGTACAGGAAAGAGTATACCGTCCTGGTCACCGATGCATCGGGAAATGCCCGCCCGGGCGTAACTCTTACCGGATCAATAATCCCGACCAAGTATAGCAAAGGAGATTATTCGTTCAGTACGACCACTAATAATTGGGTGCAGAATATTGCCGCTACTTGTCTTAATGAAGATGTGAACATGGATGGCTTTTTAGACCCTGGCGAGGATGTTAATGGCAACGGTAAGCTCGATCCTGGCATACCCTTGACAGTTACCGCGAACGCTGTAACCGACGCAAACGGCACTGCAATTATTGCGGTCACGTATCCGAGGGACCGGGCATACTGGCTTGAAGTTAAAATGACCATCACCGGCAAGGTATTGGGGTCGGAGTCTGTTTACCAAAGTATATTTACTTTGACGGGATTGGCGGACGATTTTAAACCCGGTTTTAATCCTCCGGGAAATCCAAGTCCATATGGGAAACTTGCCTGTAACGTTGCAAACTGATATTGAATATTTTTCTTGTTGGCCTGATGGGCTCCGGCAAGACCACGGTCGGCCGGGCCCTTGCCAAAAAACTCAACAAGCGATTCATCGACTCCGATCATGAAATCGAGGCGCGCACCGGCGCGTCGATTCCGCTGATTTTCGAAATCGAAGGCGAGGAAAGCTTTCGCCAGCGCGAAGCCGAAGTGATCCGCGATTTGACCGCGCAGCAGGATATCGTGCTGGCCACAGGCGGCGGCGCGATCCTGAACGCCGACAGCCGCGCCTGCCTGAAATCGCGCGGCATCGTCGTCTACTTGCATGCCAGCATCAACAGCATCCTGCAGCGCACCAGCCACGACAAAAACCGCCCGCTGCTGCAAACCGCCGATCCGCGCGCACGCATCGAGGAACTGTCGCGCCAGCGCGAGCCCTACTACCAAGAAGTCGCCCACATCACCATCGAAACCGGCCGGCCTAACGTACAATTGCTGGTGCAAATCATTCTGAATCAGCTCGAATTGCTCACCAGCGCGCCACCCGATTCCGCCCCGTTGAACCCTGACATGTCCACGCAGCAGCCTGCCCCCATTACCTTGCCGGTCGATTTAGGCGACCGCAGTTACACGATCGCAATCGGCCGGTCGCTTATTTCCGACGCCGGCAGGATCGCCCAACATGTGGCGGGACAGCGCGTCGCGATCGTGACCAACACGGTGGTCGGCCCGCTTTACCTCGACCAGCTGACCCGAACCCTGGCGGCGGCCGGCAAGCAGGTGATCCCCATCGTATTGCCCGATGGCGAAGAAGAAAAAAACTGGGCCAACCTGATGCGCATCTTCGATGTCTTGCTGGCGGAAAAATGCGACCGGAAAACCACCCTGATCGCCTTG
>DASYKE010000192.1:0-4014 GCA_035995725.1 Burkholderiaceae bacterium
GGTCGAGCCCCATTGGAACAATGAGACCGATGTCATTCACTTCACCGTGAATTTGTACTCGTCTTTTATGTGGTGACTGTCCTGCCCAACTACGGTCCAGTGCACGACATAGGTACCCGGTTTCAAGTTCGGCAGGTCAAGCCTCAGTATGGAAGGGTTGGCCGGGTCCAGATGCGACTTGGCGGTACCGATGTCCTGGCCGGCGCTATCGGCAAGCTTCACCGAGCTGAATGCTGGTTCGAGCTTTTCGTTGAAATTCAGGGAAATTTCTTTCGGAGCAACGTCGAGCGTCGCTCCGGCAGCAGGGACGGCATTTTGTAATTTTGCATGTGCCCACGCAACGTCGCTTGCGAGAACCGTTCCCGCGAGTACCGATGTGAGAAGAAAGCGATGGAAGAAATTATTCATGGCAGGTCTTGACTGTCAGTTTCGGTCGTACCCTTACGCATGCGATCACCGGATTCAAACCTCTACCAGGATCGCCGGTCGTCAGGCGGGCGACGCTTGCGAGCGACGCTTGAGATATATCTATCGTAGCCGTTATCCACGGTAACCGGCGTTAATTCTTCTTAATTTAATTAAGGCTGTCCTGCCGTTGGTTGCAAGCGCAATAACTGTTTTTGGAGCATGAACCCGGAGCCGCAAGAAGCGGTTAGCGGCATTGTTAGTGACATTGATAGCTGGGTTTCTAACGATTTGAATCAAGCCTTTGCGGATGTTGACCGATGACCGGAATCTGCCTTCGATAACGGCGTTTTCGAACGTAATAGTTTACCTATATTTTATAAAAATTCTTTTAAGCAATATTATTTTCATTCTTCGAATGATAAGATCTTTACATGGGGATGATGGGCCAATCGAAAAAACGCTTTGCCGCGTGGATCGCATGTTTTGCAGTCCTGCTGGCTGCGCTCGCACCGTCAATCTCTCATGTTCTCTACGCAGCGAAAGGCGCAGAAAAAATCGCAGCCACCCACTCGGCCACCCATCATGGCGAGTCCGTTCCGACAGCCAAAACCGAGCTGCCGGACATGGCCAGCCACGACCATGGCCCTGCATCGCCTGTTCCTGCAGAGTCCGACATGGCCGACCACCACCATGCTTCTGCATCGCATTCTCCCGCAGACAAGGGTATGCATTTTGAGCACTGCCCCTTCTGCTTCACGCATGCCGGCTCATTTGGCTTGTCCCCGGCTGCCGCCCTCACGCATCCTGTTGTAAGCGGCTCCCCGGAATTTCCGTCACTCTTCTACCAGTCGCCGCAGCCGCTTTTTGTGTGGGCTGCTGCGCAGGCACGCGCCCCTCCAGTCCATTCCTGAGCGCTATCAACGGACCACCAAGGGCCACTGACCTCACGCTTGCGCGGGGTCTATTGGCGCGTCCTTCTTCGAACCAGGAAACTGTCATGCCAATCGGCATCAAGGTCGTCACCGCCCTTGAAGTCGTCGCCATTGCGATGATTGGTACGCCTATAGGCACGCCTATTGGCACGTCTTCCTGTCGCGAAGAAGACCCATTGATAGCCTGATTTGCTCTTACTCCTGTTCCCTGTACGGCAAAACGCTGCCAATGCTCCGATGCATCGAGAGCAGCGAGCATTCACGGGGAAACAGATCGACATGAAATCAAGGGAAAACCAGAAATGAAAGCATTCAAAGTAATTCTGATTGTCGCGTGCGTCGGAACGGTTCCTTCGCTGGCAGTCGCTAGTTGCGGTTCCGCTTTTTGCACGGTGAACAGTAACTGGACGTCGGAAAGCGCGATGATCGAGTCCGGATCGGTGTTCGACTTGCGGTACGAGTACATCAACCAGGATCAACCTCGTGCCGGCAGCGACAAAGTCGCTGTGGGTCAAATTCCGCATCACCATGACGAAGTATTCACGAGGAACCGAAACCTTCTCGCCACATACAGCCATTCATTCGACTCTGAATGGGGCATATTGGTCATTGCACCTATTGTGGATCGCGATCACTTGCATATACATAATCATCCGGGAGGACAAATTCCTGAACGCTGGAATTTTACCGAGCTGGGCGATGTGCGCGTCATTGGGAGATACCAGTTGCCCTACGTAGGCGATCCGACAAAATCGGGCACAGCAGGCATTAACTTTGGATTGAAACTGCCCAGCGGCAGAAGCAAGATTGCCAACGCCGACGGCGACGTTGCGGAACGCAGCTTGCAGCCTGGTACAGGTACGACGGACGGCATCATCGGGGCTTATTACTATCAAAAGCTACCGCAGTGGGATTCTTCCTGGTTCGCGCAGGCGCAGTATCAGCATGCGCTGAATAGTCATGACGATTTCAGGCCGGGTTCCCAGTTCGGGATCGATGTGGGCTATCGTTATGGCGTGACGGATAAGCTGGGCGCGCTGGTTCAGGTCAATGCGCTGTCGAAACGGCGTGACCGCGGCGCGCAGGCGGAACCGACCGACAGCGGCGGCAGATTCTTGTCCATCAGCCCCGGCCTGAGCTACGCTGTAACAGACACCATGCAGATTTATGCTTTCTTCCAAAAGCCGGTGTATCAGTATGTGAACGGCGTTCAGCTGACGGCAGATAAAGCTTTTGTGGTGGGCTTGACCAACCGTTTTTAAGCCGTTTTTGAATTCGCTTTGAGTTATTGATTACAGATGGATCGCAGTGTTCCGCACTGCTTTCCACGAATCGCAATCATCCGGAATAATGAGGGTCGACGCAATGCTGAAACGATGTGCCATTGTCATGGCGTTTCTCACTTTCCCGATGCTGGCTAATGCGTCGGGGTTCTCGTTTACCGACACCAACGGGCAGACGCACACCTTGGCGAGTCATCAGGGCAAATGGGTGCTCGTCAACCTATGGGCCACCTGGTGCGCGCCATGCCTTGCCGAAATGCCGGATCTGGAAATGTTAAGCAAGTCACGCAATGATCTGGTGGTGCTCGGCCTGGCAGTGGATGGCCAGAATGCACGCCGTGTGACGCAGTTCGCCGAAAAGCTCAATGTCACTTATCCCATTATCGCCGGCAACGCAGAGCTGGCGCAGCAGTTCAGACCCAAAGGTTATCCAACCAGCATTCTTTACGATAATAGAGGGCGGCAGGTGATGGTCAAGGAAGGCCCGATCGTCCGGCAAGAAATAGAGGACTTTTTGAATCGGAACGCTAATTAACGCAAAAAAACAAGCGTCAACCCATCAGGGTTGACGCTTGCCCTGTTGTCGGCAGACAGAGTTCGCTTCTGTGCCGATTTTCTCTGCCGACTACCTGTCGATCTGGATGCCGGCGGCGATCAGTACCTTACCGGCCACCTTGCCCTGACCTCCACCTTCAGGCCAATAGCGCGCATTTGTCCTCTGCCTTGGAGACGCCCTGCTTCATATCGAACCGGCTCGATCGGACGCCGGCGGATGTACTCCAAACTCGCCAATAAACACCTCGGCCATCCAATCGGAAAATGCGCGGATGCGCGACGACAGATGCCTGTTGCGCGGATACAGTACATACATCGGCAACTCTCCGGCCGACCAGTCGTCCAGCACTCGCACTAAACGACCTGCGGCCAAATGCTGGCGGATAACGCTGGTGGCCGGCGACTGCATCAGGCCCATGCCGGCCAGGCCGGCCGCAATATAGCTGTCCGCATCGTTTGCCGCCACGCGGTGCGGACGGGTGATTTCATGAGCCTCGTTTCCGCGTTTGAAGTCAAACGGAAATACGCGCCCGGTCTTTGTCGAGAAGTAATTTACAAAAACGTGCCGCTCCAGGTCCTCCAGGTTTTCAGGGGTGCCGTGTTGCGCAAGGTAGCTCGGTGCCGCGCACGTTACAACCTCGAACGCGCCGAGTCTGCGGGCAACCAGCGACTCATCGTAGATATTGCCCCCTCTTACGACGCAGTCGACCCCTTCCCGCACCAGGTCCACCGGACGGTCGGTGCTGCCCACTTCAAGCACGATCTCGGGATAGCGCTCAAAAAACTTCGGCAAGACTGGCATGAGGACGTGCCGCCCCACTGCCGCCGGTACGTCT
>DASYKE010000193.1:0-7876 GCA_035995725.1 Burkholderiaceae bacterium
CGACGCAGACAGTACGTGTAGTACGGCAAGGAGAGCGCAACGCTGCAAGCGGCATTTTGTTAGACGCTCTTAGCATTGCAGCAGCGCCCGGTTATCTTATGTGGTGAAGGAATATTGCATGTCTGTCGTTAAGGATGATAGGGATGACGAGTCGAGCCGCCCCGATGCTGGTGAAATGAACGTCGACGGTAACGGCACCAGTCTTCCCGCAACCGTGGTTGCGGAGCTGGCGAGAATCGGTCCGATCTGGAAGGAGAATATCCCGGCACACGTGGCGCGCATGGTCGAGCTGTTCTCGCCGCTTCTGGCTGGCTGCCCAAAAGGCGGCGTGCGGGTGTCGCGGGCGCTGTCCTACGGGCCGCATGCGCGCAACCTGCTGGATGTGTTCCACCCGGCGCAGGCTCAGGGCGTAGCCGCCGTACTGTTTGTTACGGGCGGCGGGTTCGTCGATGGAGAGCGCAATCGGAGCGATGAAATTTACGCAAACGTTCTTTATTACTTCGCCCGCCACGGCATCGTCGGGATCAACATGGGGTACCGGCTCGCCCCCGAGACAAAATGGCCGGAAGGGAGCAAGGATGTCGAGGCCGCCGTCGACTGGATACGAACCCACGCAGCCGAACTCGGTATCGACAGGAACAGGATTTTTATCATCGGCCACTCGGCTGGCGCTGCGCATGCGGCAGGATTTGCATATGGCGCGGACGTGCCGCCGGTGGCAGGGCTGATCGTCATCAGCGGCCGCGTCCGGGCCGACAACTCCCCGGAAAATCCCAATGCAGCGAAAGTCGCCGCATATTATGGAACGGACCCCTCCCTGTACGATGCACGCTCTCCAGTCACATTGGTTGTTCCCGAAAGCGTGCCGACGCTGATTGCGGTTGCCGAATATGAAAATCCGCTGATCGACGTCTATTGCCTCGAACTCGCTTATCGCCTGGCCAAAGCAAAGCGCGCAGCACCGCCGTTTCTTCAGCTGCGCGGGCACAACCACATCTCCATCGTCGCCCATTTCAACAGTCCGGAAGATACACTCGGCAAGGCTATCCTGGCGTTCATCGCAAATCCTCGCTGAAACCTGGATGGGCGCATCGTCCCCCGCTGGTATTAATAGATTTAGTGATCTATTTAGTGTAGCCATCGACAACATGGGTACGCTGCGCCGATTTGTCAAATGCGCATGTACCTTCCTTTCTCGCTTGCGCTCTTCGTGAACAAGCGCGAGTGTCATCATCAGCCATGACAGATTGCTATCGATCCGCACGCAATACGCCCGCTCCCGGCTTGAAAGCCCATCCGTCATGCGCCTGAAATTTCTACATCAGAAAAGCTGACGCACTACTCTAAGACATGCTGCGCCAGATCGGTGCACGATTCTCTTCAACATGGCAGTTCGTGCTGCATTTGCGCCTGATTTATTGCCTGCTTGTCCATTAAATCCTCTGGCCTGCAAATTGCTAATGGCAGAATGCGATTCCGCAATGCGTTAGCCGCCGCGATGAACACGATGAGCGCGATGCGGTTGCGCTGGAATGTTTTTCTGACCTTTTTCTACGATGCCTTCTGCTGATCTTCACTTGCGCAATATACGGCTTGGCCGCCCGGTCCGGGGGGAGTCGCGAGTTGACATCGATATTTGCGCCGGTCGCATTGAATGCATCAAGCCGGCATCCGCCTCTCCCGGCAACGCGGTTTGCGGCACGATCATCGACGGCGCCGACCTCATCGCTTACCCGGGCTTCGTCAACGCCCACATGCATTCCAACGAGGCATTCGAACAGGGATGCTACGAAGGGCAAGCGCTGGAAATCTGGCTGGCAATGGCATACCCGCCGCTGGCCAGGGAGAAGCTCCCGCCCCGTCTTCACTATCTGCGGGCAATGATGGTCGCGCTGCAGTCTTTGCGCAGCGGAGTGACCGCGCTGCATGACGACTTCCTCAACCCAGGATGTTGCGACGATGATCTGGAAAATGTGCTCGACGCCTACCGCGATGTCGGTGTGCGCGCATCGGTGGCGGTTACTTTTGGCGATCGACCTTATCTCGACGCATTGGCGGATGGGCGCCAGTTTTGTCCTCCCGAACTGGCGGCCAAACTGGATGCATTGCCGGTCGGCGAATTCGCATCCCAAAAGCGCTTCTTCGAAAACGCGCTGAATCGGCTTGACCGGCGCGGCGAGTCGCGGCTAAGCCTGTCGCTCGGCCCGCGCGGGCCGCAACGTTGCACGCCGGGCCTGCTGCGAGGAGTGGCGGAACTGGCGGCCCGGCATGGGGTGCCGGTGCATATGCATTTGCTGGAGTCCCGTGCCCAGGCACTGGCTGCATATCGCCAATACGGCAAAACCTTTGTCGAGGTGCTTGATGATTTTGGCCTGCTGGGACCCCGTCTTACGCTTAATCACGCGGTCTGGCTCACGTCCTCCGATATCGCGCTGATTGCGGCAAGTGGTGCCAAGGTGGTTCACAACCCGCTGTCGAACTTCAAGTTATCAAGCGGTCTGTGCCCGTTAAAGAAACTGCTCGCAGCCGGCATAACGGTAGGGCTGGGCAGCGACGGACCGGCGACCGGCGATACCGCCGATTTTCTGGAAACGATCAGGATGGCGGCCCTGGTGCACAAGCTGGATGTAGAAGAAGAAAGCGAGGCGCCGTCCGCCAATCGCATCGTCGCGATGGCAACCGAAGACGGAGCCGCGACCATGGGCGGCAAGGGTCGATTCGGCGAGATCAAGGTCGGGCAGGAAGCCGACCTTGCGCTGCTGGATGCCAGCCACTTCGCTTTCGTGCCCCTTAACGATGCCGAACGCCAGCTCTGTTATTCGGCCACCAGCAGCGCGATTCACACGGTCATTGTCGCCGGGAGGGTGGTTTTTGCCAATGGCAAATCCACCTTGCTTGATGAGCAGGCGTTGCGAGCGGAAATACGCGAGTACGCCGACCGGTTTCGTCACGTCGTCATTCCGGGGCGGACAGCCGCGAACAGGGATGTGTTGCCGTTTTTGCGCCAGGTATTGAACAACGCGCGGCTTCATGCCGATTCATTCAACACGGTCAATCGGGTGCGATTGCCATAACCGAGTAATAGTTCATAAAGGAGGAAAGGCATCATGATTTTAAAAAAATGGATCAAGGCTGGCATTCTGGCCTGTGGCATTGCCGCGTCGCTAATTGGCGCAGCGAGCGCCGATACGCTTGACAAGGTCAAGCAGGCGGGCGTCATCGTCATTGCCAATGGCGGCGCCTTTCCGCCGTTTGGCTACGTCGAGAATGGAAAAATGGTTGGTTTCGACATTGATCTCGGCAATGAAATAGCGCGCCGTCTTGGCGTCAAGCCGCAATGGGAGAAAATCGATTTCAGCGGGCTGCTGCCGGCCTTGAGTTCCATGCGGGTCGATATGCTTCTGACCGCAATGACCTGGACGCCGGAGCGCGCGCAGCGCATCAGTTTTTCCACCCCTTATTACAACTCGGGCATTGCCGGCGCGTTTCGTCCGGGGACAAAAATTGCAGGGCCGGCAGATCTGGCCGGCAAGGTCGTCGCGGTTCAGATCGGCAGCGCCGGAGAACGCTTCGTGCGTGAGCTCGGCACTGCGAAGGAGATCAAAACCTATAACGATTTCATGCTCGCTTTTTCCGACGTTGAAGCCGGTCGCGCCGATGTCGTTGTAAACACCCTGCCAGTAGTGAAATACAACGCAGTGCGCCGCAGCAGCAAGTTGGCCGTGTCGGACACGTGGGACAAGCGCAGCGTGGGCGTCAATACCCGCCTGGAGGACAAGAAACTGCTTGAAGCGGTCAACGTGATCATCGCCGACCTGCAGCGCGAAGGCTTTCTTGCAACACTTGATGCGAAATGGTTTAAGTAAATCTGAGCGGCCATGCTAGCATCCGATCCGCAATATTGCATTAAAGAAAGATGTACTAAAGAAGGTTGAACTCAAGAGCACGCTTTAAATTGTTGAAGTTTTTTAGGGAGAGAAATAATGCGGTTAGCAAAGCTGGGAGTCGCAGCAGGAGCAACGGTTTTTTCAATGTCGCTTTATGCACAGAGCACCGTGCAAATCTATGGTATTGCCGACGCTGGTGTCGAATACGTTAATAATGTACGCGTTGGAACGGCTGGCTCTGCCTCGGTAGTTCGGCTGCAGTCCGGCAACGAATCCAGTTCGCGCATCGGGTTTCGGGGACGTGAAGATCTTGGTGGCGGTCTCGCGGCCATCTTCACGCTGGAAAATGGTTTCTCAATAGATACCGGCACGCTGGGCCAGGGCGGACGACTGTTCGGTCGTCAGGCATACGTTGGATTGGCCGGGGGCCTTGGGGAAATCCAGCTCGGCCGTCAAACAACTGCCATCTATGACTTTGGCGTGGTATTTGATCCGTTATCGTCCGTGCGGTACGGTGTCACTAGCTTTGATCTTGCTTACGCCTCGCGTGCGGACAACGCAGTCAAGTATGTCGGAAGTTTTGGCGGTCTGAATGTGGCAGGCCAGTACAGCCTTGGCTATGACAGCTTGATCGCAAATGGCAGCGAAGTGCCCGGCGCTTTCAAGGTGGGCAAGGAGATGGGCATCCATACAAATTACATCGCCGGAGGAGTCCAGATCGGCGTAGCCTACGATCGGCAGAACGGCACATCGGTAGCAACCGAAGCGAACAAGAACCAGCGGATGGATTTCGGTGCAAGCGTCGATTTCACACCGGTAAAGCTGTTGGCGGGTTATCAGCGCCAGCTGGTGACAACCGGCCTGACAACCGCCGCCAATAAATTATACTGGGTCGCTTTGCAATACGCGACGACCACCGCCCTTACGTTGACTCCTGCGGTCTATGTCCTCGATCCGCAAGGAAGTAATAACAAGTCCACGATGTTCACAGTTCTTGGCAGTTATGCGTTGTCAAAGCGTACTGACCTGTATTCCCAAGTTGCATTCATGAAAAACCAAAATGCTGCGACTTTCGGAATGAGTAGTAGTGGGGCGAACGGCGGGACTGGTGCGGTGAACCCAGGCGACAATCAGAGTGCTATGACCGTTGGCGTACGCCACCGCTTCTGATGGGGGATTGGGGGCGCGTGCTCGCACACTGGCGCCCCCACCACAAAGTATGTGATGACGGCGGCGATGGTGTGTTCGGCTGACCACGCTGGCAATGGACCGGCCGCGGCCGGTTCATTGCGCCTATCGAACTATGCGTACGGGCATCCGCTGGGGTGCTGCGCCCGTCCGAACCTCTCAAAGGATTTTCCGGCATGATGCAAATTAACGATCCCGCTATTCCTCTTCTGGCCGATCGGCAAGTCGCCGTGGCGCATGTCAGCTGGGCGGAAGCATGAGCAGCATCGATGACATCATGCCCGGGCTGCACGGCGCGTTCATGCGCGACGGCTTCGGAAGAACGGGTCCGGAACGGACCGAGTCCGGCCCGCTCGCCGGTTGCCGCCTGGCGGTCAAGGACGTATACGACGTTGCCGGCTTGCGAACCGGCGCAGGGAGTCCGTCATGGCTTGCGCAACAACGGACTGCCACCGCCAGTGCAGTGGCGGTGAGAGTGCTGCTCGATGCCGGCGCGCAGTGGGTCGGCAAGACCGTGACCGACGAATTGACCTACAGTCTGGCCGGCATCAACGCGCATTACGGCACGCCGCAGAATCCTGCCGCGCCCGAACGGCTGCCCGGCGGTTCCTCTTCCGGTTCGGTAGTTGCCGTGGCTGGGGGGCATGCCGATATCGCGCTGGGGACCGACTGCGGCGGCTCAATCCGGCTGCCGGCCAGTTATTGCGGTATCTGGGGCATGCGCCCCACGCACGGCCGCATTGCGACCAACGGCTGCTTTACGCTGGCGCACAGCTTTGATACGGTCGGCTGGTTTGCCCGCAACGGCGCGCTGCTGACCACCGTGTTCGAGCAGCTGGCGGGTTCGAGCGTGTCGTCCGGGTCGGCGGCAGCGCAGATCCTGGTAGCCGACGACACGCTGGAACTGCTCGACGCTCCGATTCGGGCAGCATTCGATCGGGCCGTCGCAGGCAAGCCATCGGTGCGGCATGTTCCTGCCGGGACCTTGCCCCTGAGCGCGTGGGCGGCTGCCTTCCGTACATTGCAGGCGGCGGAAGTCTGGCAGCAGCATGGCGAATGGATCCGTACCACCCGGCCATCCCTCGGCCAGGACGTGGCACAGCGCTTCGAAGCTGCGGCGCTCATCACGCCTGCGGAGACGGCCGCAGCGCAGGTGCAGCGGATGCAAGCCATGGCAACGATGGCCCGGGTATTCGATAGCGGCGCTGTGCTGGTCGTGCCGACCGTGCCGACCATCGCTCCGCGGCTCGATGCGCCGCTGTCCGAAGTCAACAACATCCGGGCCCGGTCGCTGCAATTGTTATGCATGGCTGGACTGGCCGGCCTGCCGCAGGTAAGCTTTCCCTGGGCGACCGTCGAAGGGGCGCCGGCAGGCCTGTCGGTAATCGGTCCGCGCGGAAGCGATGAAGCGGTGCTACGCTCGGCAATGGAATTGCAGGCCTCGTTCGCGCACTGACCGCGACGGCTTGATTCAGGATGGACCGGGAGCGGCAAAGCTGGAAAAGCTGTGGCCATCCATCCGGCAGACTGAGGGAGACGGCACGTTGCGATCCGTTTTTTTGCCGGCGGCCTGCACCATCGCACGCATTGACCCGGCTTTATCCATTCAGGCCTGGGATTGACTGCGTACTAGCGTAGCAGGGGTACCAGCAAGTCCGTTCAGAGCCATCCCCGGCTATGGCATTCCACCGCCCATCCCGCCACCTTGCTTTGACCGTCCCATACCGCGACCATGCGTTTGACCATCGGACTTTTCTGCCTTATGCACGCGGTCTTCCGCAACGCGCGCCAATTCGTCGGCCAGAAACGCCAGTACGGTTTGTCGTTGATGATCATCCAGAGCGTCGTTCATCGTTAGCCATAACTCGCGGAGTTGCCTGTCTTCCTGCATACTCAAATCAGCTTCCCTGTCCACCCAGGCAGCCATATCGCGCAGCTCGGTAGTCGGGTCATCCATCTTTGCAAGTAAATCTGCCTGCAGCTTTTCTCGCCTTGTCCGGCGCGCACGCAAAAGCTCACGCGATTTTGATTCGACCTGCCGCCATAGCAATTGCTGATTGGAATTCAGCATCAGTGATTTTTGAATGCCATCGACACGCAGCATCAAATCTTCAATGTGAATGTCCATCACCGGCATCGCGTATGAAGAGGACGAGAACGCAACGGCCATATTGAAAACCAAGAATGTAATGAACCACTTATAAGAATTCACGCATTAATCTCCATGGTTTGGCATTCCTGAATGTTCAAATCCTTCTAAGAGCATCTAACAAAATGATTCTGAGGGTGTTGCCCTTGCCGGAGAGTATCGCAAGGCGATACCGTTCCGCCCCCCTAGAGGACTTCCGCCAGAAGGAAGTGCACAGTCGAGCTCTGCACTCCCGTTGGTCGGCTTTGCACTCCCGCTGGTCGGCTTTGCACTCCCGCTGGTCGCCGAAGGAAGTGTAACCGCAGGGACTGTGACCGAAGGGAATGCAACGCCAACGCCACAGCCTTCGGGCGCAGGCGAATGGCATGCCATTCGACCCTTGCAGGGCGCGCAACCGCTTGCAAGCGCTTGCCGTTCCGTCCCCCAAGAGGACTTCCTTCGGGCGCAGGCATGGGGCAATGCCCCATGAAACCCCTGCTACACCCGCCTTGCCGTACCGTCGTACTGTCTGCGTCGGCGCGCCTACTCAGAACCGCTTCGCTTCATTTTGTTAGATGCTCTACGTCTTCATTTAATCATGCCTTGTTTTTCCTTGCAGAGAGGCAACCGTCTGCAAGGAAGCGGGAAATTATGGCGAAGGAAGTAGCGCTTT
>DASYKE010000194.1:0-3370 GCA_035995725.1 Burkholderiaceae bacterium
CTCGGCATCAGCCACACGTTCTAAAGAAGGCATCACAGACGCGGCCCGGGCGGGCATTACATAGCCCGGGTCGTCGTCCGGCAGTATCCGATGCATGCTGCGCAGGCAAGGCGGCATGCACCGGTCCCATACAAATAAGCCCGAAGTCCAAGCATGACGCGGGCATGAGACAAGCGAGAGCTGCTGCGGGAAACCCGTGCAAAGACAGCTCCGTAGCGGCACCAAAAGGAGAACATTGATGCAAACAATTCATCCACTGAATCAAGTGCGACGTTTATGCAGCATCGGTTCGGTAAGCCTGCCCGTACTGCCGGGTGCAGTGTTTACCCAGGCAAAATCCGCATCTCCCGCCGATATCTACCTGTACAAAGAAGCCGACCGCGAGCACCGCCTGATGGCAGGCGCTCGCAAGGAAGATACGGTATCCATCTACACCTCGCTCAATCTCAAAGATTCGCAACCGATCACCGAAGCCTTCGAAAAAAAATACGGCATCAAGGTTCCTGCGGCGACCAACGGGAGTGCACCGCCGACCAACGGGAGTGCACTCCCGTTGGTCGCAGGGAATGCAACGCCAGAGTTCGGCGTCCTCCTGGAATATTTAAGGATGGTATCCAGCAACAATGTATAGCGGCAGTTGTTTTGCATGTCTCGGCGTCTGGCTAGCCACGCCGAAGTATCTTTAAACCAGTCGATGAAAAGGTTCCTACGATGTCCATAGAATATTTCAAACGTTTGTCGCTCAAGATTGCGATAAGCAGTGTTGCTGCCGGTGTGTTGCTGTCGCTGGGTGGGCCGGTAGCACTGGCACAAAACAAGGGCAGTGCCGAAGCGGCCGGCTACACCGGCGCCGATCGGCAGCAACGATTGGTGAACGCCGCCAAGAAGGAAGGCGAACTGATGATATACACGTCGGCTCCGGTCGACGACATGGCGGTGCTGACAGCCGCATTTGAAAAAAAATACGGCATCAAGGTCAAGCTGTGGCGTGCCGGCTCCGAAAAGGTGCTGCAGCGGGCCGTGACCGAGGCGCGGGCTAACCGTTTCGACGTTGACGTCGTCGAAACCAATGGACCGGAACTGGAGTCGCTGCATCGCGAAAAACTGCTGCAGGAAGTCAAGTCACCCTATCTCGCCGATCTGATTCCGCAAGCCATCCTGCCGCATCGCGAATGGATCGGCACCCGCCTCAATATTTTCGCGATGGCCTACAACACCAAGCTGGTGAAGAAGGAAGAATTGCCGAAGACGTACCAGGATTTGCTGAACCCGAAGTGGAAAGGCAAGCTGGGTATCGAAGCGGAAGACGCCGACTGGTTTGCCGGCGTGATCAGCCAGTTGGGCGAGGAAAAAGGGTTGAAGCTGTTTCGCGACATTGTCTCGACCAACGGCTTGTCGGTGCGCAAGGGCCACACGCTGCTGACCAACCTGGTCGCCTCGGGCGAAGTTCCGCTTTCGCTCACCGTGTACAACTACAAGGCCGAGCAGCTCAAGAACAAGGGTGCGCCGCTGGACTGGTTCGTCATTCCGCCGGCCATCGCCAGGCCGAATGGGGTCGCCATTACCAGGCGCGCGCCGCATCCGAATGCTGCCGTGCTGTTCTTCGACTTCATGCTGACCGATGCGCAGCCAATTTTGCTCGAGCGCGATTTTGTTCCGACCAGCAGGAAGGTCAATACGCCGCTCAATAAGATGCCGCTCAAGTTCGTCGATCCCAAGGTGATTCTCGATGAAAATGAAAAGTGGACCAAGCTGTACGATGAAATTATCACCAAGCAGTCGAGGCGGTAACCGGTTTTTCAAGCGAAGTGCAACAGGGGAGGAAACTCAAATGCAAAAGCTCATAGTGGCATCGGCAAGCGGTTTCAAGCGTCTGTTTCTCAAGGCTACGTTAAATGGTGTGGCTGCAGCCCTATTGATGTCTCTGGGCGCCCCCACAGTCCTGGCACAAAACAAATCCGGGGTCGATCCGGCAAGCTACACCGGCACCGATCGCGAGCAGCGCCTGGCTGAAGGCGCCAGGAAGGAAGGCGCGCTGACGATTTACACATCGACTCCGGTTGAAGACATGGCGGCACTGACGGCCGCGTTTGAAAAAAAATACGGCATCAAGGTCAAGGTGTGGCGTGGCAATTCCGAAAAAGTATTAGAAAAGACCGTTCTTGACGCTCGCGAGGGGCGATTCGACGTCGACATTATCGAAACGAACGGGCCTGAACTGGAAGCACTGCATCGGCAGAAATTGCTGCAGGAGGTCAAGTCGCCCTATCTCGCCGATCTGATTTCGCAAGCCATCATGCCGCACCGCGAGTGGATTGGCACCCGGCTCAATGTTTTTGCGCTTGCGTATAACAGCAAACTGGTCAAAAAGACGGATCTGCCGAAGACCTATCACGATTTGCTCGATCCTAAATGGAAAGGCAAGCTCGGTATCGAAGCCGAAGACTCGGACTGGTTTGCCGGCGTCATTTCCGGGTTGGGCGAAGAAAAGGGTCTGAAGCTGTTCCGCGATATCGTGGCGGCCAATGGCATGTCGGTGCGCAAAGGCCACTCGGTGCTGGCCGACCAGGTTGCGACAGGCGAGATTCCGCTCGCACTGACGGTATACAACTACAAGGCCGAGCAGCTCAAAAGCAGGGGCGCTTCGATGAACTGGTTCGTCATTCCGCCGGCTATCGCCAGGCCTAACGGGGTGGCACTTGCCCGGCGCGCGCCGCATCCGCATGCAGCCGTGCTGTTCTTCGATTTCATGGTAACGGATGCGCAGCAAATAATGAGCTATCGCGACTTTGTGCCGACCAGCACAAAAGTGATTACAAGGCTCAACAAGTTTCCGATCAAATTCGTCGACCCCAAGGTCGTTCTTGACGAAAACGACAAGTGGGCCAGGTTGTACGACGACATCATCATCAAGCCGAAAAAGTAATCGAGTTTTTATGAAGGAAATGCCATGGGCAAGGAATCGCATTACAACAGCAAGAAGGACCGGGTATTTCTGCGCGCGATCGCAGGTCCCTACAATCTCAAGGACGAGCTGACGCGGCTGCGCTCGATGCCGCGCGTGATCAAGGGCACCGAATTGAAATTCCAGGACGGTCCGCAATCGTTCAGCAAGCACTTCATCGAACCGGTCGACGGCATGACGCAGACGCTGCACGTGCACCTGGAAGAATACGCACCGGGCGGACGCACGCAGAAGCATGGCCACGTCAACGAAGCGGCGTTCTATATCCTCGACGGCACCGGCTATGAAATCCACGACGGCATCCGCTACGACTGGGATGCCGGCGACATTGCCATCGTGCACAACAATTGCGTGCACCAGCATTTCAACAAGGACCCGGCCAAGCCGGCCCGTGCGCTGGTGCTC
>DASYKE010000195.1:0-6325 GCA_035995725.1 Burkholderiaceae bacterium
GTCGGCGCATTGAGCATCGTCGCTGTCAGTGCCGAAGAAGCCGCGCGGGTATTGTCGCAATTGAAACGGGTAATCCGCACCAATTATTCCAATCCGCCAACGCACGGCGGGCAAGTGGTCGCCACCACTCTTGCCACCCCGGAGCTGCGTGCATTATGGGAAAAAGAGCTGGCCGGCATGCGCGTGCGCATCCGTGAAATGCGTCAGCTGCTGGCGCAGAAATTGAAAGCGAAAGCGCCGAAACACGATTTCGAATTTGTCGTCAGACAGCGCGGCATGTTCTCTTACTCGGGGCTCACCAAAACCCAGGTGGATCGCCTGCGCGACGAGGCCTCCATCTATGCGATCGATACCGGCCGCATTTGCGTCGCCGCTCTGAACACGCGCAATATCGACCGCATCGTCGATGCGATTGCAAAAGTGCTCTGAGCTTGCGGGAACGTGAATAAGGGAACGAAACTTACCCGTCAGACAGCGGCTAGAACGACGGGTGGTTTTGACAATCGAACGCATATCAGCCTATAATGCTGCTTCTTTTCCCTGATAGCTCAGTCGGTAGAGCGACGGACTGTTAATCCGCAGGTCCCTGGTTCGAGTCCAGGTCGGGGAGCCACAGAATACGAGGGCCAGCTGCGTGCTGGCCCTTTTTTGTGTGCCAATTGTGAGCTGTTGCGCCATTTTTGCGCCATAGAAGCTCTTTATCGAGATGAGCGATGGCGCAAATCAGAGAGCGCAGACCGTAACAGTATCGTGCGCAACACCCTGCATTCGAAAACGCTCGATCGAGGATTACCAATCTCTATGCGGGCGCTTGCCTCTACAAAAATCGCGCGACTCAGTCCACAACTTCCTGAACCCGTTTGAATACCTGAATCGCATGCGATTCTCAGGTCTCAATGGAATACCAAAACCGGAATGGTCGCGTGCGTCAGTACTTTCTGCGTTTCGCTATCCAGAAACAAACCGGTCCAGCCTTTTTTTCCGAACGGGGCCATGAAGATAAGATCGCAATTGTATTTTTCTGCGGTCTTTAGAATTTCTTCGTAAGGCTTGAACGAGTGCACGAAGACGGTTTCACATGGCACACCTTCGGCGGCCGCCGCTTCGGCGACTTTTTTAACATGTTCCAATGCCAGATCATGCGCATTTTTGTCAAATGCATGAGTAGTGCCAAAAAACTCGCTATCGGAAAGCAACGGGGACGGATGAGGTTCGGCAATCGATATTCCGATAATTTTGCTGTTGATTTCCTTTGCGAATCTAACCGCTGCGTTGACTGCTTTCTCCGACCGGGGTGATCCATCCGTCGGAACCAGAATCGTCTTGAACATGACAGGCCTCTATTGCGATATGTACGGAGACTCAATCCATACCATTATCCAACTGCCTGGCCGCTAGCCGCGCACTGATCGGCTAAATTACGCAAACTCCATTGATTAATATCAAATTTCGAAGATGCATTTCTTCTATCTTGAGTTTGACTGCTCGTGTAAGGCATCGTCCACGTCGCGACTTTCGCTGCACTGGTAATCTCACATAATTAATTGTGATCAAGGAAGCTAATCAAGGACAGTCGGTAGCCACGATGGAATGAAGCGAATCGAAGTACCCCGAATTCCGCTTCGCTACGATCCATGATTATTGTTGATCGGTTACCCAGCCTCTTCCGGAGGACCCATGAGCCATTTCAAACAGTATATCGCCTGGATTGCACTTGCCGTTGCAGGTGCTTTTTCGTTCGGCACTATTGCCCTTCAGCGCGGTGAAGCGATCAGTGCGGTCTGGATCGTGATCGCCGCAGTCTGCACCTATCTGATTGCTTATCGTTACTACAGTCTCTTCATAGCAAATCGTGTAATGGGACTCGATCGCAACCGCATGACGCCGGCATATAGATTCAACGATGGGCTGGATTATGTACCAACCAATAAATACATTTTATTCGGTCATCATTTCGCTGCAATTGCCGGCGCCGGCCCGCTGGTCGGACCGGTGCTGGCCGCGCAAATGGGCTATCTGCCAGGCATGCTGTGGATTCTGGTCGGCGTTGTTTTTGCCGGAGCGGTGCAAGACTCGATGGTGTTGTTCATTTCGATGCGCCGCAATGGCCGCTCGCTTGGCGACCTGATCAAATCCGAGCTGGGCCCGGTGGCCGGCGTCATCACGCTGGTTGGTGCATTTCTGATCATGCTCATCATATTGGCGGTGCTGTCCCTGATTGTGGTGAAAGCGCTGGCGGAATCGCCTTGGGGCACCTTTACCGTGATGGCGACAATACCGATTGCGCTGCTGATGGGCGTGTATATGCGCTTCATCAGGGTCGGGCGCATCGGCGAAATATCCGTGATCGGATTCGTGCTGTTGATGCTGGCGATCGTATTCGGCCAGTATGTGCAGCAGCATCCCACCTTTGGACCGATGTTCACCTTCACCGGCACGCAACTGACATGGTTGCTGATCGGCTATGGCTTCGTCGCATCGGTGCTGCCGATCTGGTTGCTACTGGCGCCGCGCGACTATCTGTCCACCTTTTTGAAAATTGGCACTATCGTCGGGCTCGCGATCGGCATCCTGCTGGTTATGCCGATGCTCAAGATGCCGCCGACCACGCGCTTCATCGATGGCACGGGACCGGTATGGTCCGGCACTCTGTTCCCGTTTCTGTTCATCACGATTGCCTGCGGCGCGGTATCGGGTTTCCACGCGTTGATTTCATCCGGTACCACACCCAAGCTGCTTGAGAACGAGATGCATGTCCGGTTCATCGGCTATGGTGCAATGCTGATGGAATCGTTTGTCGCGATCATGGCGCTGGTAGCGGCGTCTTGCATAGAACCGGGCGTGTATTTCGCGATGAACAGTCCGCCTGCATTGATCGGCAGCACCGTCGATAGCGCGGCCAAGGTAATCTCGCAGTGGGGCTTTCAGCTCACGCCGGACATGCTGACCCAAACGGCCAGGGATGTTGGAGAACACACGATTCTTTCGCGTGCCGGAGGCGCGCCCACGCTGGCGGTCGGAATGGCGCAAATCCTGTCTGGCGTAGTGGGCGGAAAAGTAATGATGGCCTTCTGGTATCACTTCGCCATCTTGTTCGAAGCCCTGTTTATCCTGACGGCGGTGGATGCGGGCACACGCGCCGGTCGTTTCATGCTGCAAGATTTGCTTGGCACCATCGTGCCCTCAATGAGACGAACAGAGTCGCTGGTAGCGAGTCTTATTGCGACCACCATCTGCGTCGCCGGATGGGGTTATTTCCTGTACCAGGGCGTGGTTGATCCGCTGGGCGGCATCAATACCCTGTGGCCATTATTCGGCATCTCCAATCAGATGCTCGCTGGCATCGCACTCATACTCGCGACCGCTGTCCTGTTCAAAATGAAGCGCGACCGCTATGCGTGGGTCACCATCGTACCGACAATCTGGCTATTGATATGCACACTCACCGCAGGCTGGCAAAAAGTGTTCTCTGCCAATCCGAAGGTCGGCTTCCTGGCGCACGCCGATGGGTATCGGACTGCCCTTGAGCAAGGGAAGCTGCTGGCTCCCGCGAAATCAATCGATCAGATGCGGCAGATCATATTCAATGATTACGTCGATGCATCGCTGGCATTTTTATTCATGTTCGTAGTAGTGAGCGTACTGTTTTTTGGTATTCGCACGATATTGTCCGCCCGGAATAAAAATCGACCTAGCGTGGATGAAGCGCCATCCGAGTCCTTCCCGCCTGGCATTATCCCTCAGGCCTAAACCATGCTGGATAAATTATCTGAAGCAGGACGCTATCTCGGGCAGACCATGAGGCTCATGGTCGGCATGCCCGAGTACAGTGCCTATGTCACACACATGGAAGCCACGCATCCTGATCAACCCATCATGAGTTATGAGGAATTTTTCAGGGAACGCCAGGATGCGCGTTACGGCAGTGGCAATGGGAAAGTTGGTCGCTGCTGTTGAGATCAAAAACCTCGACGTTTCCGAATCATGAGTAGATACGATTGCACACTACAGCTCCAGCAAATTATGTCATATGGTGAGACGTCCGCAATTCGCGACGCAGCATATTGGGTAATGGCAGAGCCAAAAAACGGTTCGTATTGAGATATGTTCGGGGAGCCAGAATATACAAGGTACAAGGGGTTACGTGAGAGCGTAGCCCCTTTTCTATTTTTGTGTATGCATTTTGAAAGCAGCCGTACATCGCTCTGCTATACGGCAAGCAGCGAAAGTCAAGCCCCCCTATCTCTCAAAGAAACGTTAGCATTATTAAAGGTATTGGGGCCCAACTGGAGAGGCGTGCCGCTTACTCCTGATTGAACTAGCCGACGAGCCACACCGCGGATATTCCGTTCCATTTCGCAGAAAGCCTCCATCGGGCCCAGGGTCATGTGTTCGGAAAGTTTGGCAAGAGCTTCGTTTGATACAAAGCACTCACGATTTACGCAGTCAACTCGTACTGTGAAGCCTATGCCTAAAACTGTCATCGTCACGTCTGTCGAGGGATGGGTCATGGTATGTTCCTTGGTAATCGTTGAGACGGGATAGTACCCCAATACCACTCTCATAAAGTAGCTCATTTGGCCGGTAACTGTGTTTTTCGACATCCTTTGGTTAATGGGGAAGCCCGGTCTGATGAAAGAAACCTGATACATTGTTCAGCCGGGACGCTGCACCGGGCGTTCGATTAAACATCCGATAAGAGCTAACGACACACACGCAATCCGACCTGGGAGGACTTGAAATGAGACTGGCGACCTTCAACGTGGAGAATATGTTCGAACGGGCCAAAGCCATGAATCTGGACACGTGGGCCGAAGGAAAAGGTATTCTGGAGGACTACCAAAGGCTCAATACATTGATTCAGCGCCAAAGCTACAGTGCGGCCGCTAAAACAGAAATGCTGAAAATCATGCAGCGCCATAAGGGGCTTGCGGCAAACGGCGTCAGTAAATATATTCGACTACGAGACATTCGCGGTAAATTCCTCAAGAAGCCAAAGGGCAAGCCGATCGAGATTGCCGCCGACGGCCGAGGCGACTGGATCGGCTGGTTCGAGCTTGAGAAGGAAGCGGTAAAGGAAACCGCCACCGAGAATACCGCCCGCATCATCGCTCTGCTTGACGCTGACGTGGTGTGCGTGGTGGAAGCCGAGAACCGGATCGGCCTGAAACGCTTTAACGAAGACGTGATGACAAAAATCGAGGCTGCTCCATACAGCCATGTGATGGTCATAGACGGCAATGACGACCGCGGGATCGATGTGGGCATCATGACCCGTGAAAACTTTGCCATCGTCCAGATGCGCAGCGCGGTAGATGACACGGATGACGAGGGCGTCATTTTTAGCCGCGACTGTGCCGAATACGAAGTCGTCACTGCCAACGGAAATAGGCTCCTTGTACTGATCAACCATTTCAAGAGCAAGGGCTACGGCAACGCCGCCGAATCGACTGCCAAGCGCCGGCGGCAGGCCCAGCGGGTACGGGACATATACGACGCAAGACTTGCCCAGGGCTACGAATACATCGCCGTTGCCGGCGATCTGAACGAATTGCCAGGCGAGGCGCCGCTCGATCCGCTTGTACGAATGGGCTCAACACTCATCGATATCATGGCGCATCCAAAGTTCCAGGGGGACGGCCGTCCGGGAACGCACGGCAACGGCACCGCGTCGGCAAAACTCGACTATATTTTGATGTCACCAAAGCTGGCCGCCAAGGTCAGCGAGGGCGGGATTGAGCGCAGCGGCGTTTGGGGAGGCAAGAACGGGACGCTGTTTCCGCACTTGCCCACCATCGTTGTAGAGAAAGATGCTGCATCCGATCATGCTGCACTATGGGTTGATATCGAGATATAAAGACCGGCTGAAATCCCGGGTACTATCCGGTCGGTTTGCACGCGCAGTCAGGCCGACTTGACTTCGACGCCCGTAATGCCATGACCGAGGATCGGTATTACGTTAAGTTGTAAATCGCTCTAGCGAGGACAATCGAATCGGTACGTCCCTATGGCAACGCCTTTTTCAGTCAGGACTATTTCTAGTGTGCATGTATCATTTTGTCTAACATCGATGGATGTACGACTCAAAGAAACCGGCTTTTCGGCTACGGCGAGCACTGTGCCGCCCTGGCTGATGCGGGACAACCCGCTGGCTCCCTTTTTGATTACATCGAGACGGTAACGCATGTTTCTGTCGATGTCGCTCTTGACATAAGGAACAACAATCGTTTGTCCAGCAATTACTTGTGAATCAATCCATACCTGCATATCGGAAACCATTCAATCGCTCCTTGCATACTTAGATGATCAATAGCCGTAAAGAAGG
>DASYKE010000196.1:0-27049 GCA_035995725.1 Burkholderiaceae bacterium
ATCCGTGGCATCGTGGGCAAGACGCTCGATGCCACCATCGCCACCCAGATCGGCCACGCCTTCGGCAGCGCCGTGCGCGCCAAAGGCCAATCCGCCGTCGTCATCGGCCGCGACGGCCGCCTGTCCGGCCCCGAACTGTCCGCTGCCCTGGCATCGGGCCTGCAGGCAGCCGGCATCGATGTGATCGACATCGGCGTGGTAGCCACCCCGCTGGTCTATTTCGCCACCCACCTCCTCGACGCCCAATCCGGCGTCATGGTCACCGGCAGCCATAACCCGCCCGACTACAACGGCTTCAAGATGGTGCTGGCCGGCGAAGCCATCCATGGCCAAGCCATCCAGGCACTGTACCAGGCCATCGTCCATCGCGATGTCACCGTCGGCACCGGCAGCTACCGCACCCATGACCTGCGCGACGCCTATTTGCAACGCATTGCCGGCGAAGTCAAGCTGGCCCGCCCGATGCGCATTGCCGTCGATTGCGGCAACGGCGTGGCCGGCGCCTTTGCCGGCGCCCTGTACCGCGCCATGGGCTGTGAAGTCATCGAACTGTTTTGCGACGTCGACGGCACCTTCCCCAATCACCATCCCGACCCGGCCCACCCGGAAAACCTGCAAGACCTGATTCGTTGCCTGCAAGACAGCGATGCTGAAATCGGGCTGGCCTTCGATGGCGACGGCGACCGCCTCGGCGTGGTCACCAAGGATGGGCAAATCATCTACCCGGACCGCCAGCTCATGCTGTTTGCGCAAGATGTACTCACCCGCCATCCGGGCCAACCGATCCTGTACGACGTCAAATGCACGCGCCACCTGGCGCCCTGGATCAGTGCACGGGGCGGCCAGCCGACGATGTGGAAGACCGGGCATTCGCTGGTCAAGGCCAAGATGCGCGAAACGGGTGCGCCGCTGGGCGGCGAGATGAGCGGGCATATTTTTTTCAAGGATCGGTGGTACGGGTTTGACGACGGGTTATATGCGGGAGCGCGGCTGCTGGAGTTGCTCAGCCGGCAAGCCGATCCATCGGCGGTATTGAATGCATTGCCCCAATCGTCGAGTACGCCGGAACTGCAATTGCAGCTGGCCGAAGGAGAGAATGTCGAGTTGATAGAGAAGATGCAGCGCCAGGCGAAGTTTCCGGGGGCCGAGCAAATCATCACGATCGATGGATTGCGGGTGGAGTATGCAGACGGGTTTGGACTGGCGCGCGCGTCGAACACGACGCCGGTGGTGGTGATGCGGTTCGAGGCCGAGTCGGGGGCGGCGCTCAAGCGCATCCAGGGTGAGTTCAGGCGCGTGATCATGGCCGCCAAGCCCGATGCCGTGTTGCCGTATTGATGGTTGTTGTAGCCATGGACGATTGCGTGAAACATGGATGTTATCCGGCTTCCTGATTTACCGTTCGTCCTGAGCAGGCCCTTCGTCCCGGAGCACGCGTTGAGAGGGTTGTTAGTAGAGCCGTTCGTCCTGAGTAGGCTGAAAGCCGTATCGAAGGATCTGTGGGCATAAACAGCTTCCGTCGATATAGGCTTATGCCACTAAGGACGAACGGACCTCAGCTCACCATAATCTCAATGGATACACACCTTTTCATGCAATCGCTCCATGCGGTATCCTTGCTTTTTTCCAATTGAAGCGAATTTGACTTGAACATCCTGATCATCCGCGTCTCCTCACTGGGCGACGTGGTTCACAATATGCCGATGGTGGCCGACATCCTGCGCCATTATCCCGACGCCAATATCGATTGGGTAGTGGAAGAGGCGTACACCAGCCTGGTGCGCCTGAACGCCGGGGTGCGCAACGTGATTCCGTTCGCGCTGCGCCGCTGGCGCAAGAGCCTGTTTTCTTTGGGCACCCGCACCGAGATGCGCCGGTTTTACCGAGCGCTGCGAATGGACACTTACGATGTCGTGTTCGATACGCAAGGTTTGCTCAAGACCGGTCTGTTGATGGGACTGGCGCGTATTGCTCCCAACGGCAGGCGTGTCGGCCTGGCGAATGCGACCGAAGGCTCCGGCTATGAAGCAGTGTCGCGGATCTTTCATACGATGAGTGTGCCGGTTGGGCGCCATACCCATGCGGTGTTGCGCGGTCGCCTGGTGGCCGCGGCGGTCCTGGATTATGCCATCGATAGTCCGGCCGCCTTCAATCTGCGCACACCGGATGCATTGCAGGCAAGCGCGCCGGACTGGCTGCCGAGCCGGCCTTATGCCGTTTTTTTTCACGGCACCGCACGCTCGGCCAAGCAGTGGGCACCGACTAACTGGGTGCAAATCGCACATGGATTGGCGGTACGCGGCGTGCCGGTGTTGCTGGCGTGGGGTAGCGCGGCGGAAAAGCAGGCTGCAGAGCGGCTCGCTGCGCAAATGAAGAATGCGCGCGTTTTACCGAAATTGCCGATGATGGAAGCCGTCACTCTCGCGCAACGAGCCGCGCTTGTCATCGGTGTCGATACCGGATTGACGCATATCGCCGCCGCCTATAACCGGCCGACAATCGAGCTATATTGCGACTCGCCACGCTGGAAGACGCAAGGCGACTGGTCGCCGAACATCATCAATCTGGGTGAACAGGGTGCGCCGCCGAGCGTGGCCGCGGTGGATGCTGCGGTGGATGTTTTGCTGGAACCGGCACAAAACGAAGCGTCGGTTCGGACTAAACCGGCATAATACAGCCGATGAAACAGAAAAATCCTCAAATCAATTTTGCCGCGGATTCGCCGGCGCTTCCGGCGTGCCTCATCGGTCGCACATGCTTCTGATGCGTGCGCTTTATTCAGCAGCGTGGTGGGCGGCGTTGCCGCTGGTACTGGCCCGGCTCTGGTGGCGCGGTCGCAAAGAACCCGGATATCGCCAGCACTGGGGTGAACGGCTCGGGTTTTATCGCGGCATCTCCGGTGGTCGACGCGGGCCGATGACCGCAGGGAATGCACAGCTGACCGCAGGGAATGCACCTCTCATTTGGGTGCATGCGGTTTCGGTCGGTGAGACGCGTGCGGCAGAACCTCTGATCGACGCGCTGCTCGCCGGTTATCCGGATCACACCATTTTACTTACGCACATGACGCCGACCGGGCGGGCAACCGGACAGGCATTGTTCGGCAAGCACGCGCCACGTGTACGTCAATGCTATTTGCCGTATGACACCGGCTTCATGGCTGGGCGTTTTATCCGGCATTTTGCGCCGAGCGTCTGTGTGCTGATGGAGACCGAAGTGTGGCCGAACCTGATAGCGCAATGCGTCAGGCATCGGGTTCCGGTTGCGCTGGTCAATGCACGCTTGTCTGAGCGCTCGCTGGCCAAGGCGCGGCGATTGCCCGGCCTGATGACCGAGGCGGCGCTTGGCATTTCCTGCGTTGCGGCGCAGACAGAAGCCGATGCGGCACGCGTACGCCAGTTCGGCGTGCGCAATGTGGAGGTCACCGGCAGCATCAAGTTCGACGTGACGCCGCCGGAAACAGCTCTGATCAGAGGCGCGCAGTTGCGCGCGCAATTCGGTTCGCGCCCGGTCCTGTTATGCGCCAGTACGCGGGAGGGGGAAGAGGCACTGATCCTGGATGCGATGAGAGAGCCGCAGTTGCAGCGTACGCTGGTTGTCATCGTACCGCGCCATCCGCAGCGCTTCGATGAAGTGGCGCGCATGGTTGCTGCGCGTGGGATGACGGTGTCTCGCCGCTCCTCTCTGGGGGAGGCGCCGCTGGGGACTGATGTCCGGGTTTTTCTGGGTGATTCGATGGGCGAGATGTTTGCCTATTATGCTGCATGCGATATTGCATTCATCGGTGGCAGCCTGTTGCCGCTGGGCGGGCAGAATCTGATCGAGGCCTGCGCACTCGGCAAGCCGGTATTGATCGGTCCGCATACTTTCAATTTCGGTCCGGTCAGCGAGGACGCAATCGAAGCCGGCGCGGCGTTGCGCATACCGGATGCGCCAGCGATGCTGGACCAGGCGGCGCGCCTGCTCCAAACGGAGGACGCGCGCGCGGAGATGGGTGCAAAAGCAAAATCCTTCGCGCAGCAACATCGCGGCGCGACGATGCGGACTATCGCGCTGCTGCAGACGCTGATCAAATAGGCAACGGGTGAATTTCACCGCAGATCGTTTGCCGTCTGGTTACCTGGGCACTTAAAATAAACGGCAAACTTTATTTGCCAGCGGCCACCGGCGTCGCCGCTGCTTCATTCAAGCCGCCGCCCAGCGACCGATACAAATCGACCGCATTCGTCAACCGCAGCAGGAGCGCCTGCACCAGCGATTGCTCGGCCGAGAACAATTCACGCTGCGCATCCAGCAAATCGAGCGAACTCGCTACCCCGGTCTGGTAGCGCTGGCTGGCCAGCTTCAGGCGATCGGCCTGTGCTTCCTGTACCGCACGTTGCGCATCGATTTGCTCGTTCAGCGTGTCGCGTGCCACCAGTGCATCGGCTACTTCGCGAAATGCAACCTGGATGGTTTTTTCATAATCGGCAACCGCTGTTTCAGTGCGCACTTCAGTTAGATTCAGATTGGCGCGGTTACGCCCGGCATCGAAAATCGGCAGTACCAGCTGCGGTACAAACGCCCAGCTGCGCGAACCGGCGTCGAACAGCCCGGATAAGTCACTGCTGGCGGTGCCGATGCCCGCCGTCAGCGAAATGCGCGGAAAGAAAGCGGCGCGCGCTGCGCCTATGTTGGCGTTGGCTGCTTTCAATCTATGTTCTGCGGCAAGAATGTCGGGACGGCGCATCAGCAACTCCGATGGTATCCCGGCCGGAATATCGGTCACAATATTTTGCTCCGACAGCGGTTGTGCCGGCGGCAAATCGGTCAGCGGTTTACCGGCTAGCAAAGTCAACGCATTTTCTGCCTGTGCACGCAGCCGCGTCAGGATCAGGAGCGAAACACGGGCGGAATGCACCAGTGTTTCGTTCAGACGCAAATCGAGCGCCGATGAAGCGCCTACATCAAATCGTTGTTTGGCCAGATTGTATGCGGTTTGGCGTCCCTCCAGCGTGTGTTGCGCCAATGCCAGTTGTTCCGCAAAGGCGCGCTCCGACAGATAGGCTTTGGCAACTTCCGACACCAGGCTGATCTGAACCGAGCGACGCGCTTCTTCGGTGGCGAGATATTGCTCGAGCGCCGCTTGATTCAAGCTGCGCACGCGGCCGAAAAAATCCAGTTCGAAGGAAGCGAGATTGAGGCCGACCTGATAGCTGTTGCTGACGAACGACGTGCCGGTCGGCGATGCAGCGGCCGGCGTGCGCGTGCGCGCGCCGCTGACACCGGCGCTCAGATTCGGCAACAGATCGGCCGATTGAATATTGTATTGCGCCCGCGCTTCCTCGATGCGCAATGCCGCCATCCGCAAGTCGCGATTCTGGTCGAGCGCGGTAGCGATCAGCGTCTGCAGGCGCTGATCCGGGAAAAATTCACGCCAGCCGATCTCGACTGCATTGCGCGTAGTCTGTCCTGCTGCTGTGGCCGGATACGCCGCAGCAACCGGCGCATCCGGCCGCACATAGTGCGGAGCCAGCGAACAGCCTGTCAGCACACCACATGTCAACAGTGCAGCTGCAAGTTGCCGCGGTAAAAAGTTAAGCATTCTGATCCTCCGCAGTATTTTTCATATGGGCGGCATACATGCGACGTTGCCGCTCGCTTCCTTTGAATAATGTACGTACCACGACGAAGAACACGGGCACGAAAAACACGGCGAGTGCCGTCGCGGTAATCATTCCGCCCATCACGCCGGTGCCGATCGCGCGCTGGCTGGCAGAGCCCGCACCGGTTGCGACTACCAGCGGCAGCACGCCGAGAATGAAAGCCATTGATGTCATCAGGATCGGCCGGAAACGCAGGCGAATTGCCTGCAGGGTTGCCTCGACCAGGCTTTTGCCCTGTGCTTGCAGATCCTTGGCGAATTCGATGATCAAAATCGCATTCTTGGAGGACAAACCGATGATCGCAATCATGCCCACCTTGAAATACACATCGTTTGGCATGCCGCGCAGCGTCGCACCGAGCAGTGCGCCGAGAATTCCCAGCGGGACCACCAGCATCACCGCAATCGGAATGGTCGTACTTTCATAAAGCGCCGCCAGTACCAGGAACACCGCCAGCAGCGACAATGCGTAGAGCGCCGGCGCTTGCGAACCGGATGTTTTTTCTTCCAGCGACTGGCCGGTCCATTCAAAACCCAAGCCGGGCGGCAATTGCGCGGTCAGCCTTTCCATTTCATCCATTGCCTCGCCGGTACTGCGGCCGGGTGCGGCATTGCCGGAGATCTTTACCGCCGGATAGCCGTTGTACCTGATCAGCTGTACCGGGCCCACGATCCAGCGCGAGGAGGCAAAAGACGAAAATGGCACCATCTCTCCTTTCGCGTTGCGCACATACAGCTTGAGCAAATCTTCCGGCTGTTGGCGCTGCTGCTGGTCGGCTTGCATGATGACCCGCTGTTGCCGGCCCTGATTCGCGAAATCATTCAGATAGGCGGACCCTAGCGCAGATGACAAGGTGGCATTGATATCGGCAAATGCGACGCCGAGCGCATTGGCTTTGTCACGGTCGATGTCGAGTTGCAGTTGCGGCGTATCTTCCAATCCTTCCGGACGCACGCCCTGCAGCACTTTGCTCTGTGCCCCCATCCCGAGCAACTGGTTGCGCGCGGCGATCAATGCATCATGGCCCACGCCGCCGCGGTCTTGCAGCCTGAACGTAAATCCGGTCGCATTACCCAGCTCCGGGATCGGCGGCGGATTGACCGGGAATACGATCGCGTCGCGGATCTGTGAAAATGCGCCAAAGGCCTTGCCCGCGATGGCAGTGGCCGACTGACTCGCGTCGCGCAGGCTCCAGTCTTTCAGCGGCACGAATGCCAGCCCGGCATTCTGGCCAGTGCCCGAAAAGCTGAAGCCGGCCACGGCAACCACGTGCTCGACGCCGGGCTGCTTCATATAATACTGCTCGACCTGCTTGATGACATCCAGTGTCCGATTGGCGCTGGCGCCCGGCGGCAACTGAATGTTCGTGACCAGATAGCCCTGGTCTTCTACCGGCAGAAACGACGATGGCAAGCGTATATACAGCAATGCGACGCAAACCAGGATCAATCCGTACACCACCATGTAGCGTGCGGTTTTGCCCAGCATTCTGCCGACCAGGCTCTGATACTCGTTCGATGTCCGGTCGAACTTGCGGTTGAACCAGCCGAAGAACGACTTCTTGTTGTCATGATGACCTGGCTCGACCGGCTTCAGCAGCGTCGCGCACAGCGCCGGCGTCAGTGTCATCGCCAGGAAAGCCGAGAAGATGATCGACGCCACCATCGCCATCGAGAACTGGCGATAGATTGCACCGACCGCGCCGCCGAAGAATGCCATCGGGATGAACACTGCGATTAGAACCAGTGTCATGCCGATGATCGCACTGGTGATCTGCCCCATCGCCTTGCGGGTCGCCTCGCGCGGCTGCAGGCCTTCCTCTCTCATGATGCGTTCGACGTTTTCGACCACTACGATCGCATCGTCCACCAGGATACCGACCGACAGGACCATGCCGAACATGGTCAATACGTTGATTGAAAAGCCGAACATCAGCATCGTCGCCAGCGTGCCCAGCAACGCCACCGGCACCACGATCGCCGGTATCAATGTGTAGCGCAAATTCTGCAGAAAAAGAAACATCACCAGGAACACCAGCACGACTGCTTCGAACAGGGTTTTGACGACTTCCTCGATCGATATCTGGACGAATTTCGAGGTATCGTACGGCACATCGTATTTGACTCCGGCCGGGAAAAATCTCGACAATTCATCGAGCTTGGCGCGAACGGCCTTGGCGGTGCCCAGCGCATTGGCGGTCGGCGACAGCTGTATGCCGACCGCCGAGGTCGGCTTGCCGTCGAGCCGGGCCGAGGTACCGTATGCCTGGCCGCCGATTTCGATGCGAGCAACGTCCTCCAGCCGGACTACCGATCCATCCGGGTTGGCGCGCAGCACGATTTTGCCGAATTCCTCGGGAGTCGACAGCTGGCCTTTGACTACCACGCTGGCGGAAATCTGCTGTGAACTCGGGTTCGGCAAATCGCCAAGCGTGCCGGAGGCGACTTGCGCATTCTGCGCTCTGATGGCGGCACCGACATCGGCCGGGGTCAGCTTCAGGCCGGCCAGCGTGGCGGGGTCGATCCAGATCCGCATCGCGCGTTCAGTACCGAACAGTTGCGCCTGACCGACGCCCGGCACGCGTTTCAGTTCATTGAGTACGTTGCGCGACAGATAGTCGCCCAGCGCGACCGGATCGAGCCGTCCGTCGGTGGATGACAGCGTGGCGAACATCAGGAAGTTGCTGCGCGATTTGGTAACCTGCACGCCTTGCTGCGTCACTGCCTGCGGTAACCGCGCCTCGACGCGCTTCAACCGGTTTTGCACATCGACCGCTGCCAGATCGGGGTTGGTGCCGGGTATGAACGCCACCGTGATCTGCACCTGGCCATTGGCCTGGCTTTGCGATTCGATGTACTGCAAACCTTCGGCGCCGTTCATTTCCTGTTCGATCAAGCTGGTGACGCTGTCGTCCAGTGTTTGCGCCGACGCGCCCGGATAGACTGCTGTCACCACGATCGTCGGCGGAGCAATGGTGGGATACTGCGACACCGGCAGGCTCGTGATCGATAACGCGCCGCCCAGCATGATGAATAATGCGATCACCCACGCAAAAACCGGGCGATCAATAAAGAACTGTGCCATGCGAAGGCTCCCTTACTTATTCTTTGGTTTCTGACTCGGCTGCGGAGCGGCGGAAGCATCCTGTTGCGCTACTGCGGCCTGGCCTTTCCACGGTGCCACCCTGACTGTCGCGCCAGGCTTTACCTTTTGCAGGCCTTCAACGATGACGCGGTCGCCGGATTTCAATCCGTCGCTGACAATCCATGTGTCGCCTTGCGCGGTATCCGCCTTGATCGGTCGCACGACGACTTTGCCGCTGTCATCCACCAGCATCACCGATGCGCCCTCCTGAGTGCGGATTACTGCTTGCTGCGGCACCGTAATTGCCTGTTCCTTCACCGCTTGTCCAAGCTGTGCCCGCACATACATACCGGGCAGCAAAAGACGGTCGGGATTAGGGAATTCGGCGCGCAATGTAATTGCACCGGAGCTTTCATCGACGCTCAGGTCGGAAAACAGCAGCTTGCCGGGCCGCGGATACTCGCGGCCGTCTTCGGTAACCAGCGTTATCTTGGCCTGGCCTTTGCCGACGCTCGTCAGCTGGCCGCCGGCCATGGCCCGCCGCAGGCGCAGCATGTCGGTGCTGGATTGGGTCAGGGTCACATAGATCGGATCGACTTGCTGAACGATGGCCAGCGGTGTTGCTTCACCTACACCCACCAATGCACCTTCAGTCACTTGCGCACGGCCGATGCGGCCGGAAATAGGGGCGGTGACGGTTGCATAACCGAGATTCAGGCTGGCGGTCTGAAGCGCGGCCTTGGCTGCAGCGACATCTGCAGTAGTCTGTTTTTCTGCTGTTACCGCGTCATCGTATTCCTGCCTGCTGATCGCGTTCGTTTCGACCAGCGGTTTAAAACGCTGGGCTTTCAGGGTCGCTTGCGCCAGGTTTGCCTCGGCTTTGGCGAGTGCAGCCCGAGCACTATCATGAGTGGCCTGGAAAGGGGCGGGATCGATGCGGAACAATACATCGCCAGCCTTGACCTCGCTGCCTTCGCGGAATACCCGCTTCAGCACGATTCCGGCGGCACGCGCGCGGACCTGAGCCACTCTGCTGGCTTCCAGCCGGCCCGGCAGTTCGGTGGTGAGAGTCAGGCTTTTCGGCGTCACCGTGACAACCGCAACTTCAGGCGGTGGCGGCATGGCTGCGCCTTGCGCCGGTGCATCGGACTTTTTTTCTCCGCAACCTGCAAGTGCAAACAATACCGACAAGACAATCGCGGTGATGCGCATGGAACAACTAGCTGGGCTCATAAAGATCTCGCACAGTAAAAGTGAAGTGAACCGGCCATTTGGCCGATTTCGCAAAAAAAGAAAATCACGAAGCCACACGGCGCTGAAAGGAGGGCGCACATGGCTATGGTTGATTTACATGGGGAAATGAAACCGGTGCTAGTATACATACATTCATGAATGTATGTATAGAGCATTGATATTGGCCGCAAGCGGCGCAATATAATCCGTATGATTACAAGGATGTCTAATTAAACATGGCTAGATGTACAAAAGAAGAAGCACTTGAAACGCGCACTCGGATTCTCGATGCCGCGGAGGACGTGTTTCATGCGCATGGCGTCGGGCGCACATCGCTGGCGGACGTGGCACACGCAGCTAACGTAAGCCGCGGCGCGATCTATTGGCATTTTAAAAACAAAAGCGATTTATTCGATGCAATGTGCGAACGGGTGCGGTTACCGATGGAGGCAATGGTAGAGGCCACTGCCGATGAACGCGAAAACGATCCCCTGGGACGGCTGCGCAAGACATGCGTATTTGTATTGCAGGACACGGCGCAAAACCCGCATTCGCGCAAGGTGCTGGATATCCTGTTTCATAAATGCGAGTTCGTCGATGCCGCCGATCCTATTTCAATACGCCAGCAGGAGTGTTTTTTGCAGGGTGAAGCCGATATCGAACGTATCCTGCGCAATGCGATCGCGAAAGGGCAGCTGCCGCACGATCTCGACACACGATTGGCCGGTATCACGTTCCACGCGACTATCCACGGACTCCTTAACAACTGGCTTTTTTCACCGGTCCGTTTCGATCTGGCCAGTGACGCAGAGAAACTGGTTGACGCCTGCCTTGATACCTTGCGCAGTGCGCGTTCATTAAGAACGATACGCTCAACTCCGTCTGACGACGCGATCACCCCGGTGATGTCGCGCGGCAGCGGCCTAGCCATGCCGGGCCGGGCACGGTAAGCTGCCGCACGGATCAGTGCGCCAGCAGCGCATTGACTTCCACCACATCTTCTTCTTTCAGTACGCCGGCGGCGGACTTCAGGCGCAAACCGTTGACCAGCGTGTCATAACGCGCTTTCGCCAGGTCCCTGCGGGTCGAAAACAGCTGTTGCTGCGCATTGAGTACATCGATATTGATGCGTACGCCGACTTGATAGCCGAGCCGATTGGACTCGAGCGCGGATTGGCTTGATACCTCTGCGGCTTCGAGTGCCTTGACCTGGGATAATCCGCTGTTGACCCCAAGATAGGCTTGGCGCGCTGTCTGGATAGCGGTGCGGCGCGCATTTTCAAGGTCGGCACGGGCTTTTTCTTCCAGCGCAATCGTTTCACGGACTCTGCTGGTGACTGCGAAACCGGCGAACAACGGGATATTCCATAGCACACCGATCGAGCTCGAGTCCGACAGGCTGCCGGTAGTCGTGGTGAAAGTGCTGCCGTTTTGATTGTTGTGGCTGCGGCTTGCCACCAGGTCGACTGTCGGCAGGTGGCCGGCGCGACTTTTGCTGATTTCCCGTTGGGCGAATTCCAGTGCAAATTGCTGCCCGAGCACGCCGAAATTCCGGCTTTCCGCGCTTTTCACCCATTTGTCGATCTGCGCCGGCTGCGGCTCGGCCAATGCGAGACCGGGCCGCAAGCTTGCCAATTCTCCGGCAGGCTTGCCGATGATCTGTTCCAGCGCGGTACGCTTGATTTCGAGGTCGTTGAGTGCGGCGAACTCCTGCGCAACTGCCAAGTCGAAGCGGGCCTGGGCTTCGTGCGTATCGGTGATGGTAGCGGTGCCGACTTCAAAATTGCGTTTGGCCGACGCAAGCTGTTCCGTGATCGCGGTCTTTTGAGCCTGTACCGAAGCAAGCACATCCTGCGCCGACAGCACATCGAAGTAAGCCTGAGACACGCGCACGATCAGATCCTGCTCGGCTTGTGCAAATTGTGCTTCGCTTGCCGCTACTGACAATTTGCCCTGCTGGTACTGTTCCCAGTTGGCCCAGCGAAAAAGCGGCTGCGACAGCGATACTGTATAGCCCCTGGAAGTGGAGCTGCGGGAGCTGTCCAATCCCGCAACGGACAGATCCCCGTTAAATCGGGTGTAATTACCGCCCACGCCGACGGTCGGCAGCAATCCGGCGCGCCCCTGCGTGATTCTCTCCAGTCCCGCCGACAGCGTGGCACGTGCGCTTGCGTACACTGCATCGTTGGCCAGCGCTTCCCTGTACACTTGCAGCAGATCGATCGCGTGCGCATCGAGCGACAGCAAGGCACCGGTGATTAACGTGGCGATAACAGCGTTGCGCATCAGATTCTCCGGTTGAGTTGGTCCGAAATCAAATCAATAGGTCGGCATCGTGCCGTCAACCTGCGTGGCCCACGCATGGACACCGCCCGTCAGGTTGGCGACTTGGGTAAATCCATTGCGCTCCAAAAATGCCGCGACCTGCATGCTTCGTGTGCCGTGATGACAGATGCAGACGATAGGCGCTTCCGGATCCAGTTCTTCCTGCCGCGCAGGCACGGTATTCATCGGCATCGGCAGCGCGCCTTCGATATGGCAGGTCTGGTATTCCCACGGCTCGCGTACATCCAGCATTATCGGACTGGCACGCGACGCGTCGGCGATCCAGTCGGCCAACTGTGGTGCGGTTAACTGTTGCATAGTGGTTCCTCAGAATTTGAAGGGTGACGGCACAATCGCATTGCGCAGCGGTTTGACGCTCGTTTCAAAAAGATTTACCGTGTTGTAGGTGACTTCGGACATCCGCGTGATCACTTGTGCCGACATTACCGGCGCTTCACCGATGACGGCCAAAATACGCCCGCCGACCTTGATCTGTTGCAGAAAAGCGTCAGGCAGAACGGGCAATGAGCCGGAAATCACGATCACGTCGTACGGCGCGCCGATGTTATCGGAACCGATCCAGCCCAGTGCGCCGTTGCCCAGTTCCACATTGACATTGGTGATGCCGTAGTCGGACAGGTTTTTCGCGGCCAACCCTTTCAAGGCCGGCTCGATTTCAACCGTGGTCACATGCCGTGCCCTGTGCGCCAGCAGCGCCGCCATATAGCCCGATCCGGCCCCGATTTCCAGCACATGCTCATGCTTTTTCACGGCGGCTTCCTGCAGGATGCGCGCCTCGAACTTCGGCGTCAGCATGTTCTCGCCGCATGGCAGCGGGATCTCGGTATCGACGAATGCCAGGCTCTTGTAGGCGGCAGGAACGAAGGCTTCACGCTTGACGACGACCAATAGGTCGAGTATTTCCTGGTCCAGCACGTCCCATGTGCGGATTTGCTGTTCGATCATGTTGAAGCGGGCTTGCTCGATATTCATGGTGAATACTCAGTGGCTGAAAAGTGGAAAGGCGGTATTTTATCAAACGGCGTCTTCATGCTTGGCTTGCGCTGTTGCGGCAGCGGCGCCGCCACGGCGGGCATCCGCATGGCGCCACTTGCGCCTGGCCCATGCGGCGAAATCATCCAGGTAGGTATAGATCACCGGCACCACCACCAGGGTCAACAGCGACGACGTGATGATGCCCCCGATCACCGCCTGCCCCATCGGCGCGCGCTGTTCGGAACCTTCCGCCAGGCCGAACGCCAGCGGCACCATGCCGAAGACCATCGCCAGCGTGGTCATCAAAATCGGACGCAATCGCACATGCGCGGCTTCCAGCAACGCTTCCATGCGCTCGGCACCGGCCTTGCGCGCCTGGTTGGCGAAGTCGACCAGCAGAATCGCATTCTTGGTGACCAGGCCCATCAGCATGATGAAACCGATGATCGAAAACAGGTTGAGCGTCGACCGGAAAAACATCAAGGCAAGGAATACGCCGATCAGCGTCAAAGGCAGCGCCGACATGATCGCGATCGGCTGCAGAAAGCTGGCGAACTGCGACGCCAGGATCATGTAAATGAAAATGATGGCCAGTGCCAGCGCCGACAACGCATAGCCGAACGACTCCTGCATGTTCTTGGCCGAACCGCCGATTTGATAGCGATAGCCCGGTTGCCAGTGCATGCTGTCGAGCGCTTTCTTGACATCGGCATTGACCTCGCCGGCGGAACGCCCGATCACGTTGGCCGAAAGTTCCACTTCACGATTCAAATCGCGCCGGTTGATCTGGTTGGCGCCGAACGACGGTGTGATGCTGGCGATCTGACGCAGTGGCACCATCTTCGGAGAGCCGTCGGCATTGGTCTGGGAACTGGCCAGCATCAGCCGTGAGAGGTCAGCCGTGTTGTTGCGGTCGGACGGCGACAAGCGCACATTCACATCGTAATTTTCATCATCCGGCGCGCGCCATGTGCTGGCCGCCTCACCGGCCAGCAACGGTCGCAATGCGTTGCCGATCTGAGCCACGCCGACCCCGAGATCGGCGCCGAGATCGCGCTTTGGTTCTATTGAAATTGTCGGCTTTTGCGCCTTCAGGCTCGAATCCAGATCAACCACGCCCGGAATCTCGCGGATCTTGCGCTGCGCTTCTTCGGACAGCCGGGCCAGTTGATTCAAGTCGGTCCCCAGAAAGCTCAGGCGCAATTGCTTGTAGTCGCCGCCGACGCCGTCAAGGGTGCCGATATGGGTAACGGTGATGCCGGCGATCTGCGACAGACGGTCGCGCAGCGGGATGCTCATTTGTCTAGTGCTGCGCTCGCGCTGATTGCGCGGCGCCAGGCGGACGAATACGGTGGCATAGCTTTTTCCTTGCGCAATGCCGGTATTGACCGTGGTGTAGAGATCACGCACTTCGGGAAACTCGCGCAGCACCGCTTCCACCTGGCGTGCTTTCGTTTCCGTGAACTCGAGCGACGAGCCGACCGGTGTGTAGAAAGTGACGCCCGTTTCGGAATAGTCTGCTTGCGGTACGAATTCGCTGCCGATCAGTCCGCTGGCAGGAATCGCCAGGCCCGCCAAAAAAGTAGCTACCGCAATCGCCAGCGTTGCGATGCGATGCTTGAGCGACCACTTCAGCAAAACCTGGTAACTGTTCGATAGCCAATGCACCAGGCGTTCAAACCGTTCCAGCACGCGACCGATCGTGTTGGCATAAATTCCCTTGCGCTGGCGGTGCACTTCCTGCGGTCGTCCGTGAGCGCCATGCACTGCCGGGTCGGGCCAGATCGATGACAGCATCGGATCGAGCGTAAAGGAAACGAACATTGAAATCAGTACCGCGGCGGTGACGGTGATGCCGAACTGGTGAAAAAAGCGCCCGATAATTCCGCCCATGAAGCCGACCGGCAAAAACACCGCGACGATCGAAAACGTGGTTGCCAATACCGCCAGGCCGATTTCCGCGGTGCCTTCCAGTGCAGCGCTCTTGTGGCTTTTGAACTGGCCGTCCACCTTCATGCCGGCGTGGCGCACGATGTTTTCGCGCACCACGATCGCATCATCGATCAGCAATCCGACGCATAGCGACAGCGCCATCAGCGTGATCATGTTGATCGTGAAGCCGAACATGTACATGAACAGGAACGTGCCGATCAGCGCCACCGGCAGCGTCAGCCCGGTGATCACCGTCGAACGCCACGAGTTCAGGAACAGGAATACGATCAATACCGTCAGCGCGGCGCCTTCAATCAAGGTGGCGCGTACACCCTGGACGCCTACCCGAATCTGACGTGAGCCATCCTTGATGACTTCTACCTTGACGCCAGGATAGAGCGCTTTCAGCGTGGGAGCCAGCTCTTTCAGAGCATTGATCAGGCCATCGGCGACTTCGATCGTGTTCTGTCCCTGCGCTTTCAATATATCGAGCGCCAGTGTGCGCTGACCGTTGTAAAGCGCCAGGGTTTCCTGTTCCTGCTGACTGTCGACAACCGTTGCAATCTGCGACAGCAGCACCGGCTGCCCGCCGCGCCGCGCCACGATGATGCGGCCGAAATCTTCCGGGTTCCTGATCCGGCCCTGAACCTGCACCACCTTCTCATCGGCCGAGGAACGGATCGCGCCGGTCGGCAATTCCTGGTTCTCGTTGCGCACTGCATTGATAACTTGGTCAACACCGATGCCCAGCGCTTCCATCTCGTTCGGCTTGACGTAGATCTGGATTTCGCGCTTGACGCCGCCGACCAATGTCACCGAACCGACGCCGCGCACATTTTCCAGCCGCTTTTTGACGACTTGATCGGCGATGGTGGTCAGTTCGCGCAGGCTGCGCTGGCTGGCGCCGGGATCATTGGCGACTGAAACCGAGAAGATGGGACGGTCAGCCGGATCAAAGCGCGTGACGCGCGGCTCTTTGACTTCCTTGCGAAAAATCGATTTGACCAGTGCCACTTTTTCGCGGACATCTTGCGCGGCCTGGGCCGGATCGACAGTCAGCACAAACTCGATGATGACCACCGACGAACCTTCGTAGGAACGCGAGGTCAGGCTATTGATGCCGTTGATCGTGTTGACGATCTCTTCGACCTTGCGCGTGATGTCGGTCTCGACCGTCTCCGGCGATGCGCCCGGATAATCGGTTTGCACCACGACCACCGGAAACGTCACGTCAGGAAATTGATCGACGCGCAGGCGCTGATAGGAAAACAACCCTAATACCACAAATGCGACCATCATCATGGTCGCGAGGACGGGGTTGCCGATACTGATACGAGTAAACCACATGCGTCAATCCTTGCTCGCGAGCGCTTCAGCGCGTGTTTTTACCGTTTGGTTCATCGTTTCGGAGGCTGTCCCGCAGATGCGTCCGTGGCGCACGCCATCATCGGGCGGCATTGTTGACAGTTGCATCGGCCGCCGTCCCATTCGCCGCTTTTGCAAATTTCACCACGGTGCCGGTACGCAGATTGCCGAGATTGTTTTTTACGATTTGCACGCCGCTATTCAGGCCTTTGACGATCTCGATCGCGCCGCCTTCACCGTCATCGCCCTTGATGCCGAGCGTAACGGGCTTTTGGACCAGTTGTCCGTTTTCAATCGCGTATACATAAGGATTCGCGGCTTCGCTTTGTACTGCCGATTGCGGTACGGTCAGCACGCCGGTTTTTTTCGCGAGCGTCAGTTGCGCCTCGCCAAACATGCCCACCCGCAGCGCGCCTTGCGCATTGTCGATCTGGATATAGACCAGAATCGAGCGTGAACCGGTTTGCGTCGATGGATTGATGCGGGTAACCTTGCCGGGCAGGGCTGAAGGCAAGCCTTCGACCGTGACTTGCACTTCCTGGCCCAGTGCGATAGCCATGATATCGGATGTAGGCACTGCGGCTTCCATCTCCATTTTTCGCAAATCGACCACGTCCAGCAACCGGTTGTCGGGCGATACTTTTTCGCCGGGCTGGACCGTGCGGCTGCTTACCAGGCCCGAAATCGGCGCGCGGATCACGGTATCGTTCAGCGATTTTTGCGCGACATCAAGCATGCTTTTTGCGGAATCGACATTTGCCTGCGCAATGTCGTACTGACTCTCGGCATTGTCGAATGCGGATTGAGAAATAAAGCCTTTTGCCAGCAATGCCCTGTTGTTGTCGCGCGTCTTGGTTGCAATATCGAGCTGGCCGCGCGCGGCCAGCAATGCGCCTTTAGCATGGCCGACACGGGCCTGGTATTCGCTGGTATCCATTTTGACCAGCACTTGGCCCGCTTTGACCGCTTCGCCTTCGCGCACCAGTACTTCACGCACTTCACCTGAGATTCTGGCCTTGACGGCAGCTTGATTGACCGCGCGCAGCGAACCGGACGAACGAAGTATTTGCCGTAAATCGCGCGGCTTGACCTCGGTAACATCGGTCGGCAGGAATTCGAGTTCGGCCGGCGCAGCTGCGACCGCAGCCGCGGGACTTGCCGGCTGGTTTCGTTTTTTCGATATGGTGGCGCCGACGCCTGCCACCAGCAACAAAGCGACCGCAGCGACCCAGAAAGCACGGCGTTTCAACATGACGAATCCATTTATGGTGACGGCGCCGACGTGCCGGTCAACAAACCGCGCAACAGCAAGTCGATGAAGCAATCGAGATAGTCTTCCGGAGAAATCGGTTCAATCTGGCAGACGCCGAAAGAATGTTTCCACATCATCAGCATGATGACCGGCGCAACGATGACCTTGTTGGCGTTGGCTACGTCTATGTTGCGGAATTCACCGTGTGCGATTCCGCGTTCCAGTACGCGAACGATGATCGCCTTGCTGCGCAAAATGACTTCATCATGGTAGAACTGCGTTACTTCCGGAAAATTGCCTGATTCAGCCATCATCAGCTTGGTGATTCCGGAGAGCTTGGTAGCGCCGATCCGTGTCCACCAACTCCGTATGCATCTGCGGAACAGCTCGGCGCTGGAACCGTCATATTGATCGATGATTTCTTCCGCTTCACTGAGTACCGGCAACATGTTTTCGCGTACCATTGCCTTGAACAAATCTTCCTTGCTGGTGAAATACAGGTACAGCGTTCCTTTCGATACGCCGGCTTGCGCCGCAACATCGTCCAGGCGAGTCGCGGCATAGCCCCGATCGACGAAAAGGTCGAGTGCCGCGGCTAGCAGCTCCTGAGGGCGGGCATCTTTGCGTCGTTCCCAACGTGGCTTATTCTTTAAAGCATCGTTCATGATCAACAAATACCGTGGTAACTTACTGACGAGTCAGTAATATAATCGTCAATTGTCCTATCGTCAAGGCAGCTCGCAACCAGCCACAATTATCTCTACTGCGTCACAAGTCCTTACAAAACGGCAATTCAGATTGGCACCATTGCCAGTAAAATCAAAGCTTTATCTAATTTTCAGACTGGTCTCCATGAATTGGTTGAGAAAGCGCTGGATCTGGCTCGCGATAGCATCGGTCATTCTGGCCGGCGGATTGGGAGTAAAATTCTGGTCGCAAAAAAATGCGGCGCCGGAGTACAGGACGGCGAAAACCGAAAAGGGTGCGCTCACTGCAAGCGTGTCCGCCTCGGGCACATTGAGCCCGGTGGTATCGGTCCAGATCGGATCGCAGGTGTCGGGCCAATTGAAGGAAGTTCTGGTCGATTTCAATAGTGAAGTGAAGCAGGGTCAGCTGATCGCTCGCATCGATCCCGAAACGTTCGAATACAAGGTGCGGCAAGCGCAAGCCGATCTGGATGCGGCACGCGCGCAGGCGATGACGCAGCAGGCCACCATCGCCGCGCAACGCGCGCAGGCAGCGCAGGTGGATGTCAATGCGGCCAACGCCAGGCGCGATCTGGAGCGCAAACAGCAGTTGATGGATAAAGGTTTCATTTCCGGCGCCGAACGTGACACTGTTCTGGCAACTCACAATGCATTAGCCGAGCAGGTGAAGGCGGCCAAGGCGCAAGTGCAGGTTGCCGAGTCCAATGCCGGCAGCGCCGATGCAGTCGTCAAGCAGCGTCAGGCCTCGCTTGCGCAAGCCAGGATAGAGCTGGAGCGCACCGCGATCAGGGCGCCGGTGAACGGTATCGTCATCAAGCGCAGCGTCGAAAAAGGGCAGACGGTTGCCGCCAGCCTGCAGGCGCCGGAATTATTCATCATTGCCGAAAATCTGACCGACATGCGAGTCGACACCGCGATTGACGAATCCGAGATCGGGCGCATCGGTGTGGGGCAGAAAGCCACGTTTACCGTCGATGCATTTCCGGGACGGACCTTCGAAGGCGTGGTCAAGCAAATCCGCAAGGCGGCGCAAAACGTTTCCAATGTGGTCACGTACATGGTCGAAGTCTCCGCTCCCAATCCACGCCAGGAATTGTTGCCCGGCATGACCGCCAACGTGCGCGTCGTCACGGACAGCCGCAATGATGTGCTGAAGGTGCCCAACGCAGCGTTGCGCTTCAAACCCGCCGGGGCGGCGGCGCAAAAGCCGGCCGCCCTCGATGCCGGCAGCAGGGCGGTTGGCGGCGATCACGGGAACGGCGACGGCAACGCAGGTGGCGGCCCGAACAGGGCAATGCGCGAACGGCTTGAAAAAGAGCTGCAACTGACTGACGATCAAAAAACCAGGCTCGACACGATTTTTGCCGGCATGCGCGACAAAATGATGGCCTCCAGAGAGGCGCCGCAAGGCGACCGCCAAAAACTCGCCGAGCGCAATCGCGCAGACATGCGCATCCGGATCGCCGAACTGCTGACGCCGGAGCAAAAGAAAAAATATGAAGAGATCGACGCCGGGCAGAGCGACCGCCGTTCCGGCGCCGCAGCGGTCGGCGCGCGTGGGCGGATTTATACGCTGGACGCCGACCGGCAGCCGAAAGAATTGAATGTACGCCTCGGTTTGACGGATGGCACGATGACCGAAGTGATTTCGCCGGAGATCAGGGAGGGCATGGAAATCATTGTCGGCACCGTGCAGTCGCAAAACAGTGAATCCAGACCCGCCACGCGGCCGGCTGGTCCGCGCATGTTCTGATGACCGTAGAGTCTGTGTCTCGATCAGACGAACGGATATCAGGATATTGCTGCTCGTTTGTACTTGCAATTTATATTGAGACAGGGTCCATTCATGACACAGCTGATCGATACGCACAACCTGGTTAAAGAGTATGTGATGGGCACCAACCATGTGTTTGCACTGCGCGGCGTATCGATCTCGATCGGCGAAGGTGAATTCGTCGCAATCATGGGCGCATCCGGTTCCGGCAAATCGACCTTCATGAACCTGCTAGGCTGCCTCGATTCGCCGACCTCGGGCGAATACATTCTCGCGGGCGAAAGGGTTTCAACGCTGACCGGCGATGAACTGGCGGCGATCCGCAACAAGCGGATCGGTTTCGTGTTCCAGCAATTTAATTTGTTGCCGCGCACGACCGCACTGGATAACGTCGAATTGCCTCTATTGTATTCAGCATTGCCGGCCGCGGAACGCAAGGCGCGCGCGATGCAGCGATTAACCGAAGTCGGCCTGGCCGAACGGATCTATCATCACCCGGCGCAACTGTCAGGCGGTCAGCAGCAGCGGGTAGCGATTGCACGCGCACTGGTCAACAATCCATCTCTGATTCTGGCCGACGAGCCGACCGGAGCACTGGATTCGCGCACCAGCATCGAAATCATGGCATTGATGCAAAAGCTGAACAGGCAAGGCATGACCATTGTCGTGGTAACGCATGAGCACGACATCGCCACATTCGCTTCGCGCATCATCACTTTCCGCGACGGCCAGGTAGTCACCGATCAAGCCAACGTGCCGCAGGACGCGCAGTCGCAGCTGGCGGCCCTGGGGGCGGTCGCATGAGCCTGCTCGCTACCTTGCGCATCGCCCTCAATGCGTTGCGGGTAAACATGCTGCGCTCGACTCTGACCATGCTCGGCATCATCATCGGCGTCGCGGCGGTGATCACGATGATAGCTGTCGGCGGCGGCGCGCAGTCGCGGATTCAGGAACAGATTAAAAGCCTTGGCTCGAACCTGATGATCATCATGCCCGGCTCTACCACTGCATCTGGTGTACGTCTGGGCGCAGGCGCCAATCAGAATCTGACCGAAGACGACGCGGCCGCGATTGTGAAGGAAGTGCCCGAGGTACAGGTTGCGGCGCCGTCCAATCGCAGCAGCGGGCAGTTAATTGCCGCCAACAATAACTGGTCGACCCAGATCTCCGGCATCACGCCGGATTATCTCGAGGCGCGTGACTGGCCGCTGGCTTCCGGCCGAATGTTCGAAGCGGCCGAACTGAATGGATCGGCCAAAGTCGTGGTGCTGGGCCAGACCGTCGCGACCCAATTGTTCGGCGACATGGACCCGCTCGACCAAACCGTACGCATCAAGAATGTGCCGTTTACCGTCATCGGCCTGTTGAGCAAAAAAGGGCAGAGCATGCTGGGCCAGGATCAGGACGATGTCGCCATGGTGCCGCTATCGACGGCGCGCAATCGCCTGTTCGGCAATGCGCAGGGCAAGCTGCGCCGGGTCGGCACGATACAGGTGAAAGTGCTGGAAGGCGCGAGCATGAAAGATGCCGAAGAAAAAATCCGCGAACTGCTGCGCCAGCGTCAGCGCACGCAGGCCGGACAGGACGATGCATTCACGATCCGCAACCTGACCGAAATACTGCAGACGCAGGAAGAATCGTCGCGCATCATGACTATCCTGCTGGCTGCGGTCGCATCGGTATCGCTATTGGTCGGCGGTATCGGCATCATGAATATCATGCTGGTATCGGTGACCGAGCGCACGCGCGAAATCGGATTGCGGATGGCGGTGGGCGCCAGGGCCAGGGATATCCTGATGCAGTTTCTGGTCGAAGCGATCACGCTGTCGGTGATCGGCGGTTTCATCGGCATTGTTTTGGGCGTGGCCGGATCGTATCTGATCGGCGAATTCGCCGGCTGGGCAACCCGGTTATCGCCGGAGTCGATCGTGCTGGCGGTCGGTTTTTCTGCCGCGATCGGCATCTTTTTCGGTTTTTATCCGGCACGCAAAGCGTCGCAGCTGCTGCCGATTCAGGCGTTGCGTTATGAGTGATCATCTTGTCGTGCTGTACCGCGTGGACAGACTGGCATCGGTGTAAATGGTTGTTGATAAATATTGAGAAAAAGTCATGAAGTCAAAAATTATCGCAATGATTATTGCAGCTCTGATTATTTTGCTGACCTCGTGCGCCGGCTTCCTCGGATCGCGCGACGTGGACGTGCCGCTTTCGCAGCTGCAGGAGGCGCTCGGCCGCAAGTTTCCATTCAATAACCGTTATTTGGAAATATTCGATATCCAAGTCAGCAATCCCAGGCTCGCGCTGCAGCCGGACACTAACCGGATAGTCACCACGATGGACGCGTCGATTGCACCGCCGTTCATGGCAAAACCCTGGAAAGGCAGTTTTACGCTGTCCGGCATGCTGGCGCTCGATCCGGCCAGACGTGCGGTGGTGCTGGCCGATCCGCGCATGGAAAATTTCGCGCTGGACGGTGTCGATACCGGATCCGGATACACGAAGCAAATCGCCAGGATCGGCGGTTTGCTGGCCGAGCAGATTTTAAAGGATACGCCGCTCTATACATTCGGCCCGGACGATTTCAGGTACGCCGGCACCAGCTTCCTCCCATCGAAAATCACCACAAAATCGAACGGTCTCGTGGTAACCTTTGAACCCGCGAGATAAGCTGCTCTCAAGACAATCCGTAACAGGCTGTACAACCCGCGCGGCGCTGATGCCAGCGGGTTTTTTATTGAAATTCTCATATCGTCATCACAACAAACATGGATCTTATTCTTGCGCTAAAAGCGCTCATCATGGGTATCGTCGAAGGCCTGACTGAATTTTTGCCGATTTCATCGACCGGTCATCTGATCCTGGCAGGCAGTCTGCTTAATTTCACCGGCGAGAAAATCAAGGTGTTCGAGATCGCGATTCAGGCCGGCGCGATGCTGGCAGTATGCTGGGAATATCGCGTAAAAATCAGCAGCGTGATCGCCGGCTTGTTCAGCGACGCCAAGGCGCAGAGATTCGTGCTCAATCTCGTGATCGCTTTTTTGCCTGCTGCGGTTCTGGGCTTGCTGTTCAGTAAAAAAATCAAGGCTGTCCTGTTTGCCCCGGTGCCGGTGGCGCTCGCGTTTATTATCGGTGGCGTAATCATTCTGTGGGTGGAGCGGCGTCACAAGGCCAATCCGGTCGCCGCCCGCATCAAGTCGATCGATGACATGACGCCGCTCGATGCGCTGAAAGTGGGTTTCGCACAAGCCTTCGCGCTGATACCCGGCACCAGCCGCTCGGGTGCGACCATTATCGGCGGCATGCTGTTCGGACTGTCGCGCAAGGCGGCAACCGAATTCTCATTCTTCCTGGCGATTCCGACACTGTTTGCCGCCACCATCTATTCTCTCTACAAGGACCGGGCCTTGCTGTCGATGGCGGACATTCCTCTGTTCGGCATCGGCACGGTATCGGCATTCGTGTCGGCATTTTTTTGTGTACGCTGGTTGTTGCGTTATATCAGCACCCATGACTTCACCGTGTTTGCCTGGTATCGCATCGTCTTTGGAATTGTCGTGATCATTAGTGCCTACAGCGGCTGGGTCGTGTGGGCTGATTAAGACACTGGAATGACACAATCCGCCGTCAGTGGCCGTGCGCTGCACCTGCTGCAAACCGTTTTCGGTTATCCATCGTTTCGCGGCCAGCAAGCCGAGATCGTGGAACTGGTTGTGCAGGGTGGCGATGCGCTGGTACTGATGCCGACCGGCGGCGGCAAATCGTTGTGCTATCAGATCCCGGCACTGCTGCGCGACGGTGTCGGTGTGGTGATATCGCCATTGATCGCACTGATGCAGGATCAGGTCGATGCATTGGACGAAGTCGGCGTACGCGCGGCATTTCTCAATTCGACGCAAACCTACGAAGAGTCCGCGCGCATCGAACGGCGCGTGCGCAGCGGCGATCTGGACCTGGTGTATGTCGCGCCCGAACGGTTGATGACGCCGCGTTGCCTGGATTTGCTGGAGGCGTCGAAAATTGCGCTGTTCGCCATCGACGAGGCTCATTGCGTGTCGCAATGGGGGCATGACTTCCGTCCCGAATACATCAAGTTGTCGGTGCTGCATGAACGCTTTCCCGCCATACCCCGCATCGCACTGACTGCGACCGCCGACCGGCAAACCCGCGCCGAAATCGCAAAGCGCCTGCAGCTTGAAAATGCGCAGCAATTCATCTCGTCGTTCGACCGGCCCAACATCCGCTACCAGATTGTCGAGAAGGCCAATGGCCGCAAACAACTGCTCGATTTCATCGAAAGCGAGCATGCGGGCGATGCCGGCATTGTCTATTGCCTGTCACGCAAGAAAGTCGAGGAAACCGCTGATTTCCTGAATGAAAGCGGCATCACCGCATTGCCGTATCACGCCGGCATGGAGATCGCTGCACGCACCGCCAATCAAGCCCGTTTTCTGCGTGAAGAAAGTATCGTGATGGTGGCTACCATCGCCTTCGGCATGGGCATCGACAAACCCGATGTGCGCTTCGTGGCGCATCTGGATTTGCCCAAGAGCATCGAAGGATACTATCAGGAGACAGGCCGTGCCGGTCGCGACGGCCTGCCGGCGAACGCATGGATGGCATATGGTTTGCAGGACGTGGTGCAGCAGCGCAGGATGATCGATGAATCGGATGCCGATGAAACCTTCAAGCGCGTACAGGGCCTGAAGCTCGATGCGATGCTCGGCCTGTGCGAAACGCTCAGTTGCCGCCGGGCGCGGCTGCTCGAATACTTCGGCCAGGCCGCTGCGACCGCAGAAAGTGCACAGCCGTCGTGCGGCAATTGCGATACCTGCCTGAATCCTCCTGTATCGTTCGACGCCACGGTCCCGGTACAGAAATTATTGTCTGCGATTTACCGGGTCGATCAGCGCTTCGGCGCAGTGCATGTGATTGACGTGCTGCGAGGCATCGATTCGGACAAGGTCAAGCAATGGCGGCATGAAAAATTATCGACCTTCGGTATCGGTTCCGAGCGTAGCGAAGCGGAGTGGCGCGCGATCCTGCGGCAATCGATTGCATTGGGACTGGTGACGGTCGATCATGAAGCATACAGCGCGCTGAAATTGACCGATGATGCCCGCCCGGTGTTGCGTGGCGGCCAAAAAATCCAGTTGCGGCAATACCAGAAGCCGGTCAAGCAAAAACGTCCGACCGCCAAGCCGAAAGGTTATGTCGAAAGCGATCTGTCGGCGACCGAACAAGCGATTTTCGACAAGTTGCGCTGGTGGCGGGTGGAAACGGCGCGCAAGCACAACGTGCCGGCCTACGTAATCTTTCACGATGCGACCATGCGCGAAATTGCCAAGGCAAAGCCGGCTTCCTTAAGCGATTTGCGTGGCGTGTCCGGGGTAGGCGAGAAGAAGCTGGAGACATACGGCGAAGAGATTGTTGCGCTGATAGCGGAGATGCGCTGAAAACAATCCTGCACTTCTTCTCGTGCGCGGCAAGCCGGCAATGCAATAATGAAATCAAGTTGAGAATTGCTTTAGCGCTTCGAAAACACCAGATCCCATACTCCATGCCCGAGCCGCAGCCCGCGGTTTTCAAACTTGGTTACCGGCCGATAATCGGGGCGCGGTGCGTAGTCCGCCGCCGTGTTGCGCAGAGCCGGTTCCGCACTCAACACCTCCAGCATCTGTTCCGCATATTCCTGCCAGTCGGTCGCGCAGTGCAAATAGCCGCCAGGTGCAACGCGCGATGCCAGCAGGCTGACAAACGGTGCCTGAATCAATCGCCGCTTGTTATGCCGCGCCTTGTGCCACGGGTCGGGGAAGAAAATATGTGCGCCCGCCAGCGATGCCGGAGCAATCATGTTAGTAATCACCTCAAAGGCATCGTGCTGGATCAGCCGCAAGTTGGCGAGCCCTTGCTCGCCAATCAGTTTCAACAGGCTGCCCACACCCGGGGTGTGAACTTCCACCCCGATGAAATTTTTCTCCGGCATGCCTGCTGCAATTTTCGCAGTAGTCTCGCCCATCCCAAAGCCGATTTCCAGAATCGTCGGCGCATTGCGTCCGAAAGCCTGATCAAGATCGAGCGGTACTTTGGCGTAAGAGATGCAGAATTGCGGACCGAGATCCTCAATCGCCCGCGCCTGCGCGGTCGACAGGCGTCCTGCCCGCGTGACGAAGCTGCGGATGCGATGCTCGGTCGGGTCATAAAACAGAGGCTTGCCGGACTCGCCTTCGAATTTATTATCGGACATGCTTAAATGATAGTTTTGTGCGTCGGCGAGGGCTAATAAAAAAGCACCAGACCGAGGGTGCCTTGATGTGACCTGGAGCGGGTGAAGGGGATCGAACCCTCGTCTAGAGCTTGGGAAGCTTTCGTTCTACCATTGAACTACACCCGCATGAGCGACATTTTACGTGATTTCGTTGTATCGCTCAGATACGAAGAATTGTAAATTGTAAAAAGTTATCGGCAAGCGTGGCATGTCAGCCGTACTGTACCTCCCTCGTTTTTTAGGGCCGATCAGAAACCGCCCGCAACAACGCACGGGAGGCAGGCGACTCTGCCAAATGTAACAGTATGGGCTGTTGTGCCCACTTAAGACAGCATCGGCACGCCTGTCGGCAGCCGCAGTCGGTTTAATTCAGGAATTTTCCATTCTTGGTGATGACCGTCATCTCGACGAATCCTGAACCGTTGTGGTTCGTCGGTGAAAAACTGATCGGAAAGCCGATATCGTAGTTTG
>DASYKE010000197.1:0-10772 GCA_035995725.1 Burkholderiaceae bacterium
CTATTTAGCATCTGTCGAGTCTGGCCCCAGATATTCCCAGAGCTTGGAGAAACCTGGCGCAAAGCGACTCATGACGCTGGAGTACGGATGCATGGGTGCCGCCGATGTGCACTTTAACCAGCCGGCTGCACACATCCGACCACCCGGAGTTATCCGGTTCACCCGGCCACCTTTCATCTGACATAAAAAAGGTGGTCGGAACGTCAATCGCAGCCGGCTTCCATTCTCGCAATGCCCGGTACCTGAACTCTTTCGTCACCTGGCGCTTAAACCAGAATGAAAGCTTCGATGGCCGCAGCATGACAAGCCGCTCCAAGGAGCTGAGCAATGCGAACCGGCGCTGGCGGACAAGCACGGCGATCATCCACTTCACCGGGTCAAGCAGCAAAGAGGGCTGCTCGCCAAGAAAAGTATGAAAGCTTCTTGCCAGATCCGAGGACATCAAGTCCCATCGGCGGGCATCGAGCAAGCCCAAAAAGTCGACGCGACGGCCGGACGCCACGAGGCGGTGTGCCACTTCGAAAGCCACGAGCCCGCCGAACGAATAGCCCGCGAGACGATAGACGTCACAAACGGGCGCAGTGCAAATCTTCGCAAAAACCGCATCGACGATAGCGTCAAATCCGCCGCCCGCAGCCACCATCTGCCGCCATCCCGGATAATCCAGGGTCTTGAACCGGACGTTGTTTCCAAGAGAGGCGCGGAAGCGGGTCAGCGCCGGATCATCGCTCAGGATTCCCGGCATCAGGAAGACGACAGGAGCCTGGGAACGATCGGTATTGCCACCAGTGTCAACCCGTCGGAGATGATCGGCGATGGCGGCAACCAGGCCGCTTGGCGTCGTATTTTCGTCGAGAGCGTCCAACGGCAGCTTGAAACCCAGCTTGACCTCGATATAGAACCAGAGCTCTATTGCCTTCAGCGAATCGCCGTCGGTTTCATTCCAGGGCCGGTTCTGCTCAAAAGATTTGGCGCCAAGCACCGCCGTCCAGGCATACTCCACGGCGTCGCGGATATAGGGTGGTATATCGGAGCGCACGCTCCCCCGCTGCCCACGCCCGAAGGCGTCCTTGTTGTCAGCGATATTGTCAGCGAGATGCTTCGCAGCCCTGCGTTCCGATTCCTGCCTGTCGAGTCTTTCGAGAGCGCCAAGGTCGGGCTTGAAGCCGGGCAACTGGGGGATCCGGTCGATGACGACAATATCGGCCGGATGCATGTATGCGGGAATGCGTGCATTCAACACGCTTTTGAGTTCGTGCAGCAGCGCCTCCTGGCGCGAATCGACCGTTACGACGAACGCAGCCAAGGCAGTTACCTCCTCGCCGCTGCGGCGTCCTATCACTGCAACGTCCGTCACGCTATCGCAACTGCGCAGTGCCGCCTCCACTTCTCCCACATCAATGCGTAACCCTCTGACCTTTACTTGCCGGTCCTTGCGTCCGATCAGTTCCCACAGTCCGTCCGCGCGCAGCTTTACCATATCGCCTGTACGGAAGATTCGCATCGAGGGGTCGTCCGGATCGCTCAGGAATGGTCCCGACCGCAAGCGGCCCTCCTGCCATTGACCCAAGGCGAGATAGCGGCTGCGCACGACGAGTTCGCCGATCTCGCCATCAGGCACGGGTTCTTCGTCTTCTCCTATCACTTTGAAATCAACCCCAGGCCGCGGATTTCCTATTGGAACACGAGGACCGCTGATTTCCCACTCCGGGGGCACGAACCATTGAAAGACGGCAGGCGTTTCAGTGGAACTGAAGCTGGCAAAAAAATGGCAGGATGGAGGCGCGATTTTACGAAACAGTGCAAGATCGCTGTCAAGCGTGACGTCGCCGCCGACGCGCAGGACGCGCAAATGCGAAAACGATTCCTTTGCTCCCGGCAAGCGCAGCAACATGCGTAGCAGCGAGGGCACCGCATAGCCGATAGTGATATGGCGCTCTCCAATCGTTCTAAGCACGCTGTGAATGCCGTCCTGCTGCGGATCGGTGACATGCAGCGTAGCGCCATTGAGCAGCGCGGTGAACGTCTCGCGCTGGCCGGCGATCGTGCCAGGCGAACTAAGGAGAATGAAACGGTCGTCAGCGTTGACATGGCAGGAATTTGTGTACTCCGCCACGCGTTGAAGAATTGCAGGCTGATTATTGCAAATTCCCTTGGGCTTCCCGGTGCTGCCGGAGGTATACAGGATCACGGCCAGGCTTTGTGTAGATGCAACTGGCGTGAAAGGCTCATCGGCAAGCGGCGGCGCGATGCCGATGTCGATCAGTGCCATTTCCGCAGGCACCAGCCGCGCGGCGTCCGATGCGGCTTCCAGAATCACTGCGGCCAAACCCGCTTCTCTGACGATGGCGTCGATGCGCGCAGCGGGATACTTCAGATCAATCGGTACATAGGGGCAACCGGCGGCCAGACATGCCAAGGCGGCAACCGGCATACGCGCATCGTGCGGCAGCAGAATGCCAACAGGACGCCCTGCTGCGACATTAGTGACGCCCTCGGCAAGGCGGTAGGCCCAGCGACGCAACTCGGCGTACGTCCAGGTATTCGAGCTGTCGCCGACAGCCGGGCGAGTTGCATAGCGGACGGCTATTTCCTCGAAGCGCTCCATGATCGGCCGCTCAATCCAGGAGTCGTCGAATCGATCGAACGTATCATCAATCGGTCCCCCGAAATCTAGAGGAGCCGTGGTATCGGCACTCGGCCATGATTTCATGTTTTTACCGTCGGCGCGGCGAAAATCTACCGAACGCAATAGAGAGAGTGAGTTGTTGCCGACTGTGCGCATGTTCTCGGCGAAACCGCTGCGGATACCTTCCATCAGGGCCTCCATAGGCCGCAAAACGCTATATAAAGAGTGAAGGTCGAATAAATTTCAGGGAAATATTTCCGGGTGGGAGCCGCCATTTCTTGCCTTTTTGTTTTCAGTACTATCTTCAGTACTATTTGTTACTTGATGAGTATTGGACAAGAAATTAACAATACAATTGCATCCCTGTTTTGATCAAGCTTAAGGCTATGTTGAATTGGCCACATATTTCCAGCTATGTATTTTCGGATTTCAATCTATATCAAAAGATGATCCGAGAAAACGGCGAGTTCGATATGATATGTTCGGCATGCAAATGGTGCAGGTCTTGATCAGTTCGTTCATGTTTGACCAGCTAGGGTTGCTTCATCGGAGGCGAGGCATCCGGCAGAGAAGCAATCTGCTCCCATCCTCCGCCCAGTGCTTTATAAAGTTGAACCAGCGATATCAGATTATTGCGATAAGCCTGCACCAATTGCAATTCTGCTGTTAGCAAATTGCTATCGGCGTCGATCACTTCAAAGTAAGATGAATAGCCGACCTCGTAGCGACGCAACACGCGGAAGCTGGCTGTCCGCAATGCATTGACCTGTTGTTCCTGCTCGCGCACGAAGTCGGTGTAACCGCGCCGTGCCGCCAGTGCGTCGGACACGTCACGAAACGCTTGCGCAACCGTACTCTGGTATTGCAGAATCGCCTGCTCCCGGCGCGCTTGTGCCGCATCCACCTGGAAGCCGCTGCGTTGCGCATTGATCAGTGGCTGCAGCAGATTCAAGCCGAACGACCATATCCTGGTCGGACCGCTAAAGAGTTTCGACAATTCGAAGCTCTCCGAGCCGTAACTTCCGGTGAGCGAGATGGTCGGGAACAACGCCGCCTTCGCAGCCCGCACATTGGCGGTTGCCGCCACCAGGTTGAGCTCGGCTTGCCGCACGTCGGGCCGGCGCTCCAGCAGTGCAGAAGGCAACCCTGCCGGCACATCGCGCGGAACCGGCATCGCCTGCAAGTCGAGGCGGACGCGCGCAATCGGCGCTGGATTTAACCCCAACAAAATCTGTAGCTGATTTTCGGTCTGCGCGATCTGTCTCTGCAAATCGGGCAGGACGGCGCGCACAGCGGCCAGACTTGCTTCGGCGCGGCTTACATCCAAACCGGCAGCGGCGCCTCGGCGGAATTTTCTTTGCGTGAGCTGAAAAAAACGTTCGCGCGTGGCGGCGGTTCGTTCCGCGATGTTGAACTGCTGATCGAGCGAAAGCAGAGTGAAATAGGTAGCAGCCACATCGCCGATCAAGCCGATCTGCACGCTGCTGCGTGCGTATTCCGTCGCCAGCAAATTAGCCCGGGCGACGTCGCTGAGACTGGCGAGCCGCTGCCACACGTCGACCTCAAAAGAGACATCCGCAGCGCCATTGAACAGGGCGCCGGTCACGGTATCACGCCCCAGGAAGACGCGGCCGCGCTGTGCACTTAACGAAAAATTCGCCTGTGGCAGTTGCGCGAGGTGACTCACGCCAACTTGCGCACGCGCTTCCGCCATACGGGCCGCGGCGATTTTCACATCCCGGTTCTGCGCCAGAGCGGTTTGCAAGAGCTGCTGCAGCGTCTTGTCCTGGTAAATATCCCACCAGGTCAGGTCGGCCAACGATTGTTCGCTCGGCGTTTCTTCCTGGGCGCGAAAGGAATCCGGTACATCGGGCGCCGGCCTCCTGTATTGCGGACCGACTGAACAGCAGGTTAGCGCAATCACGCCTGCGAGGTAAATCAAACGCACTTTCATGTCCCACCCTGCTCCGGCGCGGCGGGCGGCGGGTTGGCGGCCGTTGGACTACCGCCGGTTGGCAGCTCGTCCGCGCGGAAAGGCATCTTGCGTTCGCTGATGCGCTGAATCATCACATAAAAAACCGGGACCACAAAAATCCCGATCATGGTCGCAAACAACATGCCGAACACGACAGTCGTACCGATCGATTGCCGCGCGCCGGCACCTGCTCCGGTCGCGATCGCCAATGGCAAACTACCGAAAATAAATGCGAACGAGGTCATCAGGATTGGCCGCAGGCGCAGTTGCGCGCCTTGCCTGGCGGCCTCGATGATGGTTGCGCCACGCTCGTGTGCGAGCTTGGCAAATTCGACGATCAGGATCGCATTTTTCGCGGCAAGCCCGATCAGCATGATCAGCCCGATCTGGGTGTACACGTTATTGACCGATCCGCGCAGCGTCAATCCGGTGAATGCACCCAGCACGCCAAATGGAATCACCATCAGGATCGCCACCGGCATGGCCCAGCTCTCATACAGTGCGGCCAGCACCAGGAACACGAACATCAGCGACAGCGCGAAGATGTAGCCGGTCTGACCGCCGGTTTTTTGTTCCTGGTAAATCGCGCCCGTCCACTCGAAGCCAAAGCCGGACGGCAGGCTCCGGGCGACTTCTTCCATCGCCTGCGCCGCCTGCCCTGAACTGTAGCCCGGCGCGGGCGAACCGGTAATGGTCGCGGCACGATAGATATTGTAGCGCTCCAGGAATTCCGGGCCGTTGACCGACCGGGCTTTCATCACGGCGCTGAGCGGCACCATGTCGCCAGCGGCATTGCGCACATAGTAGCGGTTCACGTCGTCCGGGCTGGCCCGTGTGGGGCCTTCCGCCTGCATCTGCACTCTGAAGGTACGGCCATACAGGTTAAAGTCGTTGACGTAATAGCTGCCCATGAGCGCCTGCAAGGTGAAGAATACATCGTTGAGCGTCAGGCCAAAAGTCTTCACTTTGTCGCGGTCCACCTCATACTCGATCTGCGGCGTGCGGTCGTCGTAGTTGGCGAATACGAGGCCGATTTCGGGCCGCTTGCGCGCCGCACCCAGGACATTCTGCAGCACTTGCGAAAACTGTTTTGGATCGCCGCCGATCCTGTCCTGCAGCACGAAGTCAAAGCCGCCGGTGGTGCTGAGGCCGCGTATCGGCGGCGGATTCAGTACCAGTGCGGTGGCCTCCTTGATCTCGCCATTGAGGCGGGCGGTCAAGGTGCGCAAGATGCTGGTCAGACTCTGCTCCGGGCTTTTTCGCTCATCCCAGGGCTTGAGCCGCACGAAGGTCGTCGAGTTGTAAGAGGTCGCCAAGCCTGTCAGCAGGTTGAATCCGGCCAGCGAGGCCACGCCGGCAACGCCCTTGGTTTCATTCGCGATTTTTGTCAATTGCGCGAGTGCTGCATTGGTGCGCTCGAGCGATGCGCCTGGCGGCAGTTGCAGCACGGCGAACATGTAGCCCTGGTCTTCATCCGGCACCAGTCCGGTCGGACGGGCACGTATCATACCGGCCAGAACCGCCAGCAGCACGACGAACGTCAGCGCAACCAGCGCAGCGTGGCGCGCCAACGTCACGACTGTTGCCGTATAGCGGTTGGTGAATGAGGTAAAGCCGCGATTGAACCAGTCGAAGAAACGGGCTATCGGTCCGTGTGGCCTGTCCTGTTCCGCCGGCCGCAATAGCAGTGCGCACAGTGCCGGCGTCAGCGTCAGCGCCGTCACCGCCGACAAAATCACCGACGTCGCCAGCGTCAACGCAAACTGCTTGTATAACTGCCCGGTCAAGCCGCCGAGAAAAGCCACCGGAATGAAGACCGCGGACAGCACCAGCGCAATCGCGATCACCGGGCCGCCGACATCGGCAATCGCCGCCTTGGTCGCCTGGGGCGCGGAAGTCCGCTCGGTATCGAGCCGGTGCTGTACCGCCTCCACCACCACGATCGCATCGTCGACCACGATGCCGATCGCCAGCACCAGACCGAACAACGTCAACGTATTGATGGAAAATCCGAGCGCGGCGAACGCCGCGAAGGTGCCAATCAGCGACACCGGGATCGCCAGCATCGGGATCAGGGTCGCGCGCCACGATTGCAAAAACACGAACACCACTATCATCACCAGCACGAACGCGATACCCAGCGTTTTCATCACTTCCTTTAGCGATTCTGTGACGAACGGTGTGGTGGTATAGGGCACCGAATAAACCATGCCGGGCGGAAAACGCTGAGCCAGTGGCTCCATGGTTTCCTTGACCTGCCGTGCGACGTCCAATGCATTGGCATCCGGCTGCAGGAAAATACCGATGAACACGCCGGCCAGGCCGTCTTGCTCCACGTTGATGCTGTAATCGGCGCCGCCCAGTTCAATCCGTGCAACGTCGCTCAGGTGCACGATCTGTCCATTGGGTGCGGCACGGACAATCATGTTCCGGTATTGGTTGGGATCGTTGAGCCGCCCCTGGACAGTGGCCGAATATTGCATCTGCTGCCCCTTTGGCACTGGCGGCACACCGATGCGGCCGACCGGCGCCACCACGTTCTGCTCCTGAATCACACGCTGGATGTCGCTTGTCGTCACACCCAGCCTTGCCATCTTGTCGGGATCTAGCCAGATGCGCATGCTGTAATCGCGCGCACCGAAAATGCGCACTAGCGCGACTCCGGGAATACGCGACAGCGTATCTTGCACATTGAGCAGCGCATAGTTGCTCATGAAAGTCGTATCGAAGCGGCCGTCCGGCGACGTCAGCGCGATCACTTCGAGAAAATCGGTCGATTGCTTGCGAACCGTGATGCCCTGCCGGATCACGTCGGCCGGTAACGTGCCTTGTGCGACTGCCAGCCGGTTTTGCACATCGACTGCAGCAAGATCCTGGTCAGTGCCGACATCGAATGTAACGACGAGATTATAGGAGCCGTCGTTGGCGCTTTTCGAATCCATGTAGATCATGTTCTTGGCGCCGTTGACCTGTTGCTCGATCGGCGCGGCAATCGATTGGTTCACGACATCGGCATTCGCGCCCGGAAGGTTGGCCGTGACCTGCACCTGCGGCGGCACGATCTGAGGATACTGCGCGATCGGCAAACTCAATGCCGCCAGCGCACCCGCCAGTACGATGATTAGTGAAATCACCGTGGAGAAGATCGGACGGTCGATGAAAAAGTTGAGCATTTATGGCCTGCTGGCATTCTGCACAAGCAGCACAGGTTTCACCGGCGCGCCCGGCCGTATCTTGGAAATACCTTCCACCACCACCGTCTCACCCGGATTGAGACCGCTTTCCACTACCCAATCGTTACCCACTCGCATCGTGGCCCGGATATCGCGATAGATTGCCTTGTTATCCGGGCCGACCACAAATACCGAATACTTGCCCTGCAACTCCTGCACTGCTTTCTGCGGCACCAGGATGGCTTTCGGATTCTGCTGCGCAGGCGCGACCACGCGAACGAATTGCCCCGGCCGCAGCGCTTCCTGCGGATTTGGCACCGAAAGCCGAACCTGGAGAGTACCGTTTTTCGGATCGACCGCCGCATCGACAAAATTGAGTTTGCCGCTGTATTGGTAATCGCTGCCATCGATGAGTTTCAATCTGAACGGCGGGGCTGGATTTTTCTGCCCGCGCAGATCGAATTGCTTTTGCAATTGGGCCAGGTTCTGTTCACTGATCGTGAAGTAAACATAGACCGGGTCGATCGAATACAGCGTCGTCAACAGCGTGCTCGATGCATTGACCAAACCGCCGGTCTTGATCAGCGCCCTGCTCGTGACGCCATCGCGCGGCGCACGAATCGTCGTGTAGTCAAGGTTAAGCTCTGCCTGTTTCACTTGCGCCTGACCGGCCGCGACAGCGGCTGCATCGGCTCTCTCCTTGGCGATGGCGGCGTCCAGGTCTTGCTGGCTGATCGCCTGATCGGCCAGGAGCGGCCGTAGCCGCGCCAGATTCTGCTGCGAGTTCAGATAGGAAGCCTGCGCCTGTGCGAGATTTGCCTTGGCTTGCGCCAGCACCGCGATATACGGCTGTCGGTCGATAACGAAGAGCAAGTCGCCTCTCTTCACCTTCGCGCCATCCCGGAATGCCTGGCGCTCCAAAATGCCGTTAACCCGGGAACGAATCTCGACCGCCTCAACCGCTTCTGCCTGCGCGGCATATTCCTGATACACGGTTACCGGTGCGGTGGTTACCTTGATCACTGAGACTTCAGGTGTCGGCGGCTGCGGCGGCGCGGCATTTTTTTGGCTGCAGGCGGAGATTCCCGATAGCACCGCCAACAGCAGTATCAGCATACTTCTGCTGGCCGTTATCCTTGTTATGACGCGCCTTCCAATACAACTCACCGTGTCCCCCCTCGCTGTAGCAGTTGCATGGGCGCTGCGAGCGCCGAGTTAATTTTCCGCATGCGACAGTTGACAAGCGGCGCCGCGGTATAGGCAATCCGGGCGAGGTTATCACCCCAGTTTGCTGCAGGCGGCCAATATCGTCGCTACTGCCAAGCATCCCAATGTCGCTTTACGCATTGATGCTCCTTTAAAGTTTTTAACATGAACCGTCTGCACCAGCCGTATCTGTTTCGCAATTTCACTGTAACTGGTAAAAGCCGCATATCCCGTTTTTCCTCTGGTGGGGCAACCACCTGGTTGATGGCGTTAACGCCCGACGGCGGAATACTTTTTGAACACAAGGAACTTGCCATTGACCATTTCCGAACAGGTTTGGCCGTCTTCCAGAATTGTAAAATTGGACAATTGCGTCCCCACGTTCATCGCGTGGCTCATCACGTATCCCGAGGAGACCTGCCCGGAATCGTCAATCTTTATCTCGTCTGTGTAGGCCGTGCCTGCGTGATTCTTTGATGGCGAGAAGTTAACCAGCTCGCTGGTTTCGCCAACGGGCGACGTAATGCCGCAGTCGTCTACCCTAAAAGATACAAGCTGCAGCGGCTCGATGACGACGGCATGTGTATTTGGGCCAAGATCCGCGCTCATCGGAAGCAGCAGGTACTCAGTCGTCTCGGCATGAAGAGTCGGTGCAAGACCAAAGGCTACCAAGGAAGTCAGCATGACTTTGCGAGGTTGCATTTGTCGTTCCTTTCATTAGCGCGGATATGAAGTAGCTTTCCTCTGGAACGGATTTTTCTCTTTCCACTTTATTCACCATAGTTCGCGCATCGATGTGACGTTTGACCTTGCACAAGCCATAGCAAAACTTGTCCATTAGTGCATCCGCTGGACAGTGAGTATGTTCTTTCGGAAAGAATCGAGCGTTGGCCTCGCAGACCTCGCTAGGTTATTTCGGGCTGGGTCACTGGCGGTTCAAATTCCTGGAGCGTATTCAAACCACCTGATCTGGTTTAGGAAATCCAGACCAAACGCAATATTAGTTTCGCCAGGCTTTACTCTTTACAGGAGGATGCTTGCGATGAAGACGAAACGGTTTTCGGTGGAGAAGATCGTTGGGGTCAAAAAATCTGCTGAAGTATCGGTGAAATCGGGGGAGCTAATATTGACCTGTTGCAGATGTTTGGCGAACCTTTCGGCGTGAGTCGGTCCTCGCATGGTTAGCTGCGCCGGCGCACGATGTAGTTGATCGGGAGGGCGAGTTACGCGAGTTTTTGCATCCAAACCAGTGGCAACTAACCTTTAATCAACTGGCATTTCAGCCACTCAGACGGCCTGATTGTCATGTCGTGACGACGACCCGCATGCCTGCCTCAGGAGAGCTTCTACGGCACCGGGACCGGTGTATTGCGTCATATTGGTGACAAGCGCTGCCCGCATAAATCCTCCGGCGGTCTGACGTTGTGCAATTCAGCGTGCCTAGGAGAAATAATGGTGCAATCCGTGCGTGCGTCCATATTAGCTATAAGTCAGCCAGTGCGCTCCCGACGCGCAAATTATGTTGTCGGAAGTAACAGGAAGTAACAACGGCTTGCGCAAAATACAGTGTTGAATCGATTTTTGCAGACACGGTAAAAACTTCAGCCATTGACCAATAAAGATGGCCAGGAATTTCATATCAGGCAACCTCCGGCAATATGACGAATTCACCTTCCAGTTCACCAACTTTCATTCCCGCAGAAACCAGTATCGAAGTTATCGATATACGTGCCATTCTCTTCCGCTTCAATGTCGCCGCGAATGCCGACCACGCACCTGCGTCCGGCAT
>DASYKE010000198.1:0-3425 GCA_035995725.1 Burkholderiaceae bacterium
GAGCGCGACATCATCATGACGCCGATGATCATCAATGCGATGAACAGGATCGGGAGCAGGTCCGAAAGGCTGGAACCAGCTTCCGGGCCTGCCCGCTGTCCGGCCGGCGCCGGAAAGTGTTCCTGGTCCAGCAAGCTCGTCAGGGCCGAGACACCTGCCGCCAGTCCACCATAAAAATCATTCTGGCGAAAATGCGGCGCGATCACGTCCTGCAAAATACGTTTTGATTGCGCGTCGGTTACCGTTCCCTGCACGCCGCGCCCGGCCTCGATGCGCAGACGCCGCAATGCCGGCGGATTGTCTTTGGCGACGATCAGAATGACGCCGTCGTCCACTCCCTTGCGGCCCAGCTTCCATGCATCGGCGACCCGGATGCCGTATTGTTCGATGGCTTCCGGTGCCGTGCTGCGGATCAATAAAACCGCGATCTGGCTGCCGGTCCGGCTTTCATATTCCTTGAGCACATTTTCCAGCGCCGTCCGTTGGCTCGGATCGAGCATCCCCGCCATGTCGGTCACATGCGACTGCAATGGCGGGACCGGCGCGAAATCCTGGGCGCCGGCCAACGTCAGGATGAACATCAGCGCCAGCGCCGACAGACTGCGGAATAAAGCCATTGCTTATGACCCGGTTCTTGCCCGGTTACTTGCCGAAATTGACTGCAGGCGCATTTGAAATCGCCTTTTCATTTTCAACCGTAAACGATGGTTTGACCTCGTAATTGAATATCTTTGCCGTCAGGTTGGTCGGAAAGCTGCGTGCAAGAACATTGTAGTCCCGCACTGTCACGATATAGCGCTGGCGGGCAACGGTAATCCGGTTTTCGGTGCCTTCCAGTTGCGATTGAAGGTCGCGGAAAAGGGCGTCGGCTTTCAATTGCGGATAGTTTTCGGCAACGGCCATCAGGCGCGACAGGGCAGAGGATAGCTCGCCTTGCACTTGCTGAAATTTCTGGAATGCCTGAGGATCATTCAGCACCTCCGGTGTGATCTGGAAACTGGTCGCTGCCGCGCGTGCCCTGGTGACGGCCTCCAGGGTTTCTTTCTCATGTCCCGCATAGCCTTTGACGGTATTGACCAGATTCGGGATCAGGTCAGCCCGGCGTTGATACTGGTTAACCACTTCGCTCCAGGAAGCCTTGATGGCTTCATCCTTGGTCTGGAACTCGTTATAGCCACAGCCGGTCAGCATTGAAGCAAAGACGGCGACCGCACACCATTTCAGCCATTTTTTCATCACGGACTTCCTTCAAACAGTAAATTGGCAAATTAACAAACCATGCGCAACGATTCAAGCGCTTATTTCAAGCGCGCATTAAATATTGGATTCAAGTGGGACAAGCGTACGCGGTTTCAACAGCACGGTGCTCATTGCTGCCAGGATCAGTGCCATCGCTGCGTAATCCTGCCAATGAGGCGTCTCGCCCAATAGCCATGCGCCCGAGAACACGCCCAGCACCGGGATCATCATCACCGACAAGCTGGAAGCGACCGGCGGCAGGGTTCTCGCGAGCTTGAACCATACCACGTGGGCGAAGCCGAAGATGATCAGCGCGTTGTAGACAATGGCCATCCATTCGGTCGGCGTCGGCAGCCGCCACGCAGCGCGTTCAAACAGGATGGACGCGCCTGCCACGATCAAGGCAGCGAACGCGAGCATCCAGAACGTCAGCGCAATGGTCGGCATTTCGACATGGATGCGTTTCATGATAACCGTGCCGTAACCCCAGCAGGCGGCGGCAATCAGGATCAGCAGACTGCCCAGGGGTTGGCCGCTCAGGGTCGCGAGTTCGCTCGACAGCAGAAGCAGTGCGCCCGCCAGTGCGAATCCGATACCGAGCCACGCCAGCCGCGTCACTCGTTCACCGAAAAATATCAGGCCGCACAACACCGCCCATATCGGCATCGTGTATCCGAGAATCGCCGCACGCCCGGAAGACAGCATTTTCACACCCAGGATAGCGCATAGATGCCAGATTACCATATTGGGTATGGCCAGTCTGATGATCGTTTTGCCTTGTCCTTCAGGGATCGCCAGGGATGCGCCCTGTATTCGGGCTATCAGCCACAAGGCCGGCAATCCGCCGATCATGCACAAGGCGCGAAAAGTCATCGGAGGAAAATCTTGCACGCCGATTTTCATGATTGGCCAATTGATGCCCCAGCACAAGGTGAGGAGTACGAGAAGGGTCCAGTCGTTGCGCGAAAGTGAAGTCATGCCGAAACGATAGCACGGCACGTTACAATGTGCATCTTAGAAATGTCGAGGTACCGCCATGACCTTCATTGCCAAATTATCCGCTGCATGGACTGCGCACAACTCCTTGCTGTGCGTAGGGCTGGACCCTGATCCCGCCAAATTCCCGGATCATTTGCAGGATCGTCCGGATGCGATTTTCGCGTTTTGCAAAGCGATTATCGATGCGACCGCCGATGCGGCATGCGCCTTCAAGCCGCAAATCGCGTATTTTGCGGCATTGGGAGCGGAGGACCAGTTACAGGCGGTTTGCGCCTATTTGCGTGAGCAATATCCGCATGTGCCGATCGTACTCGATGCCAAGCGAGGCGACATTGGCGCCACGGCCGAACAATATGCGCGCGAAGCGTTCGAGCGTTACGGCGCAGATGCGGTGACGGTCAATCCGTACATGGGTTTCGACTCGGTGGCGCCGTATCTGGAACGAAAAGATCGCGGCGTGATCATCCTGTGCCGTACCTCCAATCCGGGCGGATCGGATTTGCAGTTCCTGAGCGTAGACGGCAAGCCGCTGTATCAGCGCGTGGCGCAATTGGTCGCGGAAAAATGGAATACCGGCGGCCAGTGCGGATTGGTGGTCGGCGCAACTTTCCCGGCTGAGTTGGCGCAAGTGCGCAGCATCGTCGGCGATATGCCGTTGCTGGTGCCGGGCATCGGCGCGCAGGGCGGCGATATACAGGCTACGGTAGAGGCGGGCAGAACGGCAGCCGGGGCCGGGATGATGATCAATTCTTCGCGCGCGATTCTGTATGCGAAGCCGGATCAAAAAGCGGGTGAGGATTTCGCGCAGGCTGCGCGGCGTGCCGCGCTGGAGACGCGCGACGCGATTAACCTTTTCCGTACCCGATAAGTAAAATAAGCAAAGTCAGCGCGGCGGCAAGGGTGCCGTGCATGCCGCGTTCAACGCATTTTATGCCGGTTTGATCAATTCTTGCGGGTTCCGGATGTGTGCCGGGAAAGCCGGCGCCCGTGGAAAGGGGAAAGACCTTGTTGCCGGCGGCGCAACTAGTCCAGGATGCGTAACAAGCCTTGCAACGCGTGCGCCACGGTTTTTTCGCGCACTGTATGCCGGTCGCCGGCGAAGACCAGGCGTTCGGTGTGCGTGCCGTCGCTCGTCGCCCAGCCGAAGCAGACGGTGCCGACCGGCTTCCCGTGAACCGCACCGCCCG
>DASYKE010000199.1:0-43651 GCA_035995725.1 Burkholderiaceae bacterium
TGGAATTTCCTGGAAAGCGACGAAGACAACCAGGGCGCCTGCCGCTGATCGGTTGCCTGACGAACTGCGGATGCAACGCGCTGTAACACTTCCGCGACGTCCTGGCCGGGGGAAACCATGGCTTTCAGCAACTCTGCAGTATACAAACCATGGCGAGCCCCATCGGCCGCGAAAGCGCCCGGAGCCGTTGCGTAGGCAATCAGGGTTTGCGCGGGAAGATTCGCCGAGCCTGCGGTGCCGGTGTCGGACGCAGTGCCGAACGGGTTGTTCAGGCAGGTGTCGAGTACGATCAGACTCAGTTTGCCTGGGCGCGGCTCGGACATGCTTTCAAGCACGGTGCGCAAATCGATTCCATGGGTGAGCAGGCGCGCAGGAGAATGGCTCTCCGCATCAACCGGAACCAGCAGTGTTCTGTCGGCGACTCGTAATCCGTGCCCCGCAAAATAGAACAGGCCAACGCCACCGGCACGAAGGCGCTTGTTGAATTCAAGGATCACGTCCGTCATCTGCTGCCGGGACAGGTTCTCGTAGCGCATGACCTCGAATCCGAGCAATCCTAGCGTCTTGCTTATTGCGCGAACGTCGTTTACCGGATTGCTCAGTGGATCATCGCGGTAGTCTCCATTCCCGATCACGAGCGCAATGCGCCTGTCTTCGGGCCTGGCGCCGGAATTGTTTGTGCCGGGAATGACGCGTTCTATCGACCGGTCAGCTTCAGGCGCCGTGATATTAATCTCGGCCGATTTCCACGAGATGGCCCCGAATACGCAAACTATCAAAAGTTTTCGCCACACAGCCAGACCTTTGACTTTAGAAATTCGCATTGCGGCGTTGCTGCGCCCGAGGAACAGTCAATCTCCGAAGCCGAGAGTCGCGGCATAAAGACACGGCGAGCCGAAACGCATATAGGTTCGGTTGACGATTACCTTTGAACTTTCTCGCATAATTTCATGTATCTCTCTGATAAAGTTCAAAGCATGAACATATATACGTTTCCTTCTAAAAAATTCTGTCCTAACCTAGAACGGTGTGAAGTGTAAAGTACTGACAAAGAGCAACAACAGCAACAACAACCAGTCGTTCTCTTTAATGTGATTACTACCAACAGTGATTACTACCAACAAGTACGACGATCATGCGTTCTCATGTGCGCGTTCCAGGCCCGCAATCCATTCGTCCTGTTCGCGCTCCCAAAGCGAATGTCGGCAGATTCCCCGAGGATGCGCAGCATGCTAAGAGCAGTCATTCTTGCCGCTTTATCCACTCTCGCTGTGGGAATCACGCCATCGTTTGCCGAGCGAACACCGTCGCCGAAAAATGCGGAGGTCTATGTGATCTGGCCTTCCAATGGCGCCGTCATTAATGGTGGCAAGTTTTGGGTGCGCATGGGCCTGCGCAATATGGGCGTGGCTCCGAAGGGCGTGAACATGGCCAACGTAGGCCACCACCACATATTGGTCGATACCGATCTGCCGGCTATGGACCAGCCAATTCCATCTGACAGAAACCATCTCCATTTCGGGGCAGGCGAGACCGAGGCACGCATCGAGCTCCCGCCGGGAAAACATACCTTGCAGCTGCTTCTGGGGGACCATGGCCATGTACCTCACAATCCCCCCGTGTATTCGAGGAAGATTTCGATCACCGTGCGTTGAGGCACAATATCGCTCGCTTGGGGGCACACTTATGTACAAGGTATTCGTTGTGACTACGTTCGCAGTCTTCCTTTTCTCCGATGCCGTATTTGCGGGCCCCACTCCGGCTCCTGCCAACGCCTACCTCTACATCGGCTGGCCGAACGACGGGCAGGTTATTTCGGCGGGGAAGCCGTTTCGAGTCTGGTTTGGGCTCCGCGACATGGGCGTCGCACCGAAAGGCGTCAAGTTTCCGAACACAGGTCATCACCATCTGCTGATCGATTCGCCCTTGCCGCCAGCGGACCAGGAGATTTCCTCGGATAGGAATCACCTGCATTTCGGAGCGGGTGAAACGGAGACGATGGTGGAGCTGCCTCCGGGAAAGCATACCTTGCAATTGTTGATGGGAGACGATAAGCACATTCCCCACAATCCACCGATACATTCGAAAAAGATCACCATTACCGTCAAATGAGGGGTTGCGGATAAGCACGCATTCTGTGTTGGTGGGCTGTTCCGCGTTGTTCACCTGCCGACAATCATCTGATGGCATCCTTGTTTCCACCGGTCAGTTCTGCAAGACATCTCGAAACGGTGGCCGTCCACAACCCGGATCAAGTCGCGGCGGTATTCTGATTGGAGTAGTACTTGGCGAATATCAAACATACTGGATTTGCTATAACTTGAAGTTCCGCATCCCTAGCGTTTTTGGCCAACGTCAAACATACTGACATAACTGTGGCTTGACGTTCCGCGCCCTGCAGATCGGGCAAAGGGAGGAGAGATGGAGAACACAGCGGGTTTTTCCGAGTCGGTCGATACAGTGAATGCGTACTTGGAAGTCGCCGGGGACGGCACGAATCGGCCGACCATGTTCCCGCTGCGTGACGAGGTCGTCATCGGGCGAGACCCGCAAGACTCGCTGGCGTCAGACAGATTTCTCTGTATCCCCGAGCACACCGTAAGCCGGCGGCACGCGCGAATCAGACGCCGCGGCGACACTTATTTTGTGGAAGATCTCCACTCATTCAATGGAACCTTCGTCCTGGGCAACAGGCTCGAACCCGGCGCCTGGCACCCGCTCCGGGATGGCGACGGGCTTACTGTGTCCTCTGCCCAGATTGTGTTCCACTCGCTGATGGTGCCGGCTCGCGAAAGCATGCCAACCATCATTACCAAAGCGGTCGACGCAACCGAGCTGACGAGAATGTTCGAAACCGCGCCTGACGCCACTCAGGGCGATATGCAGCGCACCGTCCAAAAGCTCCATGCCATGGCTCAAGTCAGTATTGCGCTGGGTGCGGTGACTGACCGCGCCACATTGATTGAGAAGATAATGAACTTTATCTTCGAGCTGTTTCCTCTGGCCGAGCGCGCTTTCATCCTCTTGAAGAAAAACGAGACCGAAGCACCGGTACCCGTCGCTGCACGTCGGCGCGACGGTACGATTGAAGATCCGGAGCGGGTCCGGATGTCGCGCACGATCGTGAGCGAAGTACTCAACAAGAAACAGTCGATTCTCTCGGTCGACACCTTGTCGGATCGCCATTTCGGGGCTCAGGATTCCGTTATTGCCCAGGCGATTCGCAGTGTCATGTGTGTCCCGCTAGTGCTGGAAGGCGAATGTCTGGGCTTGATTCAGGTGGATACTTCTTCGGACCCGTACGCGTTCAAGGAGCAGGACCTTGAAATGCTCACCGGTGTCTGTGCGGAAACCGCGGTGGCCCTGAAAAACTTCCAGCTGTATTCCGATATCGAACGGCTGCTGGATGGTTTCGTGCGTGCTTCGGTCCAGGCGATCGAGGAACGCGATCCGGTTACCGCCGGTCATTCCTTCCGGGTGGCGGGTTACGCCGAACACCTGGCAAAAGCAGTGGACCAGGCTGACGGCCCCGAGCTGCGCGATATTGTGTTTACGAAAGACCAGTTGCGCGAGATCCGATATGCAGCGTTGCTGCATGATTTCGGCAAGGTAGGCGTGCGCGAACACGTGCTGCGCAAGGAGAAAAAGCTGCATCATCATGAGATGCACCTGCTGGAACATCGCTTCAAATACGCACGGGCTTGCCTGGAACGAAAGGCGTACCGGCATCTGGCGGAATTGCATTCTCAGCGTGAGTTAACCATTGCCGCGTTCAGAGAGGAAAAGAGCAGGATCGATGAGAACCTGTGTGAAGAATTCGACCGCCTCGATAAGTTTCTCGTAGCAATCCAGCGCGCGAACGAACCTGCAATCTCGCATACCGCGGGCTTGCCGGATCTTAGTGATATTCTGGATTACGCTTACCAAGAATCGGATAGCCTCGCGCTACCGCTGTTGAAGGAATGTGAATTCTCCGCACTGAGCGTTTCCAGAGGATGCCTGACCCCGGAAGAGCGAAAGCAGATAGAGGCGCATGTAGCAGATACCTATTCCTTCCTGATCCTGATCCCCTGGACCCGTGATCTCGCCGGCGTTCCTGCTATCGCTCACGGTCATCACGAGAAGCTGGATGGTTCAGGTTATCCGATGGGTTTGCGCGGCAGCCAGATAAGCATTCAAACCCGGATTCTGACCATTTGCGATATCTACGATGCGCTCACGGCCGGAGACCGGCCGTACAAGAAAGCGGTGCCGGTGGAACAGGCACTGGATCTGATGGCACTGGAATGCTGTGCAGGGCACCTCGACTCCAGATTGTTCAGGGTGTTTGTCGATTCCAGTGTCTGGCTGGCGGCATGAGCCGCCGGCTTCCTGGCATTATTTGTTAGCAACAATTGCAAAATGTATAGCGATCAGTTTTTCTCCGTTTTCAATCGAGGCATGGTACGAGCAGTGGATCTGCGTGCTGAACTGCCCGATAAGTGGCCTGAGTGGCCTTATGGCGGTTCCTGGTGCAGGAACCCCTCGTTTGTGAGGCGCTCCATTTTTGCCGGTGTGTGCGCGGCATTGTTATGCAGTTGCGCCGACGTTAGCATGCCGGAATATCGGCGTCCCGACACCCCTGTCAAATCTTCGTGGTCCCAGCAGACGGCGGCTCCCGTCTCGGCATCCGAAACGATCGCTCCGGATTGGTGGAAAGAATTCCGCGATCCCTATCTGGACAATCTGGTGGGCAAGGCAATCCAGGGCAACTACGATGTGAAAATCCTTGCTGCACGTATCCAGGTTGCCGGCGCAGAAATAGGCGAGGCGCGTGCGGGAGCGCTGCCGACGCTGGATGCAGGCGCCGGGGCAAGCTTTGAAAAAAGCACCGGGCAGAAATTCTCGAAGCAATTCAACCTGGGGACCCAGGTCAATTGGGACCTTGATGTCTGGGGCAAGGTTGAAAAAGGCGTTCAGGCGCAGACCGCCGAATACCGCGCGTCGGAAGCGGATTGGCGGGCCGGCTATCTGATACTCGTGTCCAACGTGTCGACGACTTATTTTCAGATTCTCCAGCTTGACGAACAGATCGACCAGCAACAAAAATCCCTGGGCAAGGCCAAACAGATATTGGCGATCTATGAGGCCCAGCACAAGAACGGTCTGCTTCCCAACACTCAAGTACTGCAGCAGCGTGCAGAGACCAACCGGCTGACGACCGACTTGTTGGAGCTGCGCAGGGCGCGCGACCTGGCAGGCAATGCGCTTGCCACGTTGATGGGCATACCGGCAGGAGACTTCAAGGTCCCGCCTGGCCGCTTGCAGGAACGGGTCCAGCTTCCGGCGGTACCCGCCGGTCTGCCATCGCAGCTGCTCAAGCGCAGACCCGATGTGGTTGCGGCTGAGTATCGGGTGCTGGAGGCATATGATCTGGTAGGACAGGCAAAGCTAGCGCAATTGCCGTCAATCAGTTTGACCGGTCGGGGCGGGACATCCAGTTTTGCACTGACCGATTTGCTCAAATCCTTCACCTTCGGTCTTCTGCCGAGCATCAACATTCCCTTGCTGGACCCAAGCGTCAAGGCACGCGTCAAGACGACCGAGGCACAAACCCGGGTCGTCGAAGAGCAGTATCGGCGCACCGTGATTGGCGCTTTTGAAGAAGTGGAGAATGCACTCATCAATCTCGATGCGCATAAAAAACAAAGAACAGAATTGCAGCAGCAGATCGATAATCTGAAGGTGGTTGGTGCGCAGACCGAAATACAACTGAAGGAAGGCATCGTGTCTCAGCTGGAAGTGTTCGAGACAGAGCGGTCATTCCTGGCGGCGCAACTCGCATTGTTGGCAAACCATCAGCAGATCCTGTCGGACACGGTAACGCTCTACAAGGCGCTCGGCGGAGGCTGGCCGAATGTCGAAGTCGGAAGCGCGAGTCAATGAAGGTTATGTCAAAGCATGCTCCTGAGGAAGCCCCGATTGCCGAGATGCACGCGACCGTAGATCAGGAGTTCGATATCGTGCTCACGCCTCTCTCCCATCCGGAGTTGGGCGATATCCGTATTGATGAAAATCTGTTTGCTATCGGACGGACCGAGCCTCCGTTCGCGTCTTATCCGGCTGATACCGTTGCCGACCTGTCACGCCGGCACGCAAGAATTTTTTCCCAGTACGGCGCCGCCTATATCGCTGACCTGGACAGCAAGAACGGAACGACCGTGAATGGTGTCAGCGTCCGCCAAAAAACCACCAGGCTGCACCATGGCGACGAGATCTGCTTCGGACGGGTTTTGTCGTACCGGGTGCAGCTTTCTGCGCATGCGCAGAAAGCGAAGCGTGCTGCGAAACTCGTTAGTCTGACGCTGACCCCCGAGCGTAGCGACCTGGGGCTGCAGCCGATCGTCTTGACTGACTTCCCGTTCCTGATCAGCAAGGCCGACGCGGCATTTGCGCGTTACAAGGACGAGTATCCGCACCAGGTGAACTATCTGTCGCGGCGCCATGCCCATATTTTCCTGAAGAACGGCGTACCTTTCGTCGAGGACCTTGGCAGCACCAACGGCACCTTCGTTGCCGGCAAGCGTCTGGAAGAGCACGCGGTTCCGCTGGCCGATGGTGATTTGCTTGCTTTCGGCGGACATCACTTCGTGTACCAGGTGAGTCTTCAAAAGGAAGAAGAAAAGAAGCTCACCGAAGTCGATTCCACAGTGACGAAACTGAGTCCGGCTGTTCGCCATCCTGTGGCGGATTCCGGCGATGCGGACAAGACCACGTTTATAGCGTCCGCAAACTCGTTCCTTGACATATTCTGTGTCGACCAGCAGGCGCAACAGGACGACGAGGTTAACAACAATGAGGACTTGAAGCAGTCCGGCGATGGGCGAAAGGACACGGACAAACGTCAGGCACGCGGTAAATTCGCAACCTTCCTGTCAGAACTGAACATCGCTTTCACGGGAAACGAACGCAAAAATATACGACGTACCGTCTGGTTGGGAACGGCGCTTGCCGCCGTGCTGGCGATGGCTGCATTTGTGCTGTATCTCGACGGTGCGCCTGAGCGGGAATTGAAGGACCTGGTTGCACGCGGCGAATATGCACAGGCGGTGACCGTGGCCAACCAGTACCTGGAACGATACCCGGACAATCCAAAAGTCCAGACGCTGGGCACAGAAGCATTACTCAAGGCGAATGTTCCCAAATGGCTGGCGACGTTGAGGGCACGCGAGTTCGATCGCGCGGCCGCCGCCCTCAACGACATGAAACAACTCGGCAGCCGTAATCCTGACGTGCAGTCGTTGGTGAATGAACTTGAATGGATCGGTAATCTTGAGCAATTCGTGATGCGCAGAGGAGGGACGGATGCGCCGATTCGCATCTACGCGGATGAGGAAAGGATAAAGATTCTTCTCAAGCGGTGGGATGAGGACACGATGGGGCACCAACGGGCGCTCGCCAGAATCGCATCCTATGTTCCCGAGTTCAAGGATCCGTACGCCGAGGCGCTGAGCCATCTGCGCAGGCTCCAGAGCGATGATTCAGTGTATCTGGCTGCGATCGAGCGGTTGAAAACGACCATCAGCACAGAGTTGAATCGGGATCAGCCTCAGGCATTGGAAGTGGTGTTGAAAGAGTATTCGGAAAAGTATCCGAGGCTTGGCGGACTGGATAACCTGCGCCAGGACTTGCGCCAGTACATTGAAATCGACAACGAAGCGCGCGCGAGAAGGTTGGGCCCGCTCGTCGCTCTCCTTGCCAGGGTCCGGTTTTCCACTCCGCCTTTTCAGGAAAAATTTCGCACCCTGACAGCAAGTGGCCGGCTTCCTTCTGCCGATGCCGTTCATCAATATGAAGCCGTATCCAAGGCTTGGCGCGAAGGCCAAACGGAGCAGGCTGTCGCCGGCTTGCAGAAAATGGCCAATGGTCCATGGGCGGACGTCGCCTCAAGCCAACTGGCGCATAAGAAAACGGTCATGGACCAGTTCGCCCAGCTGCAAAAGGCACGTGGCGCAAAGGGATACGACGAGCGTCTTCTTGCTTTTTACGGATCGCTCGATCCGGACGAAGATGTTTATTTTATCCGGGCGACCGAGGCGGATGTCGGCATATACCGGGACAAGGCACTCAAGCATGGGCAGGAGCTGTTGACTAAAGCCCAGGCACTGTGGCGTCGTTATCGGGAGAACGGCCCGATTGGAGGCGGGCAGCGGCTTGAAGCCGGGATCTCGGACCAGTTCCGCACACAAGCCAGGCTATTGTCAGAAGCGCGTGACGATGCACAACAAGGCATGCGGATATACGCGCAATTGAAAGCGGAACGCCCCGCCCAGTGGAGCAAGGTTCAGGATGAGGTCAATGCCGAAGCCGAGCTGCAGCGCAGGGCGCTGCTGGAATTGAGCAGGGTTCTGGAACCTGGGCTGCTGAAGGCGAAACTCGCATTATTAGGAGGGGGAGGCAATGATGAACGGCAACCGTCTAAGATCGTTAACTGAGGCACTCGAGGATCACAGTGCCGAAGGCATTGCGATACTGACTGCGGAACCCTGGCGGTTTACCCAGGCGACTGTCATTGCGATGGTAGCGCTCGTGCTGTCCGCCCTGATCTGGTCGTTTGTCGGGCGCGCCGATGTAATCGCGACGGCCCAGGGCACGCTCTTGCCCGAGTCGGAGGTGCGGCGTGTTTATGCGCCGGTTGATGGCGAATTGGCCAATCTCTACATCGCGGAAGGTCAGCCGGTGTCGAAGGGCGACGTGCTTGCCCGCCTCAACGCCAGAGGCGCAATTGAAGCTGCGACCAATGCACTCGAAGCCCAATTGAAGCTCGAGGATGCGGAACGGGAATGGCGGCAATTTCCGGAGAGGAAAGCGCTGATGGAGCGCAAAGCAGCAGCCTTGAAACAGCAGATAGAAGTGGAAGAGCGTCTGCATGAGAAGCGCATTTCGGAAGGCACGACAAAGCTGGCGGAGGGGCAGAAAGCGCAACTGCAGGAAGCGCGCAGCAATCTGGACAACGCCCGTCGGGCCCGCGACGTTGCCAAGGAGGAGGCAGACAAATATGCACGGCTGTTCGCGCTGCCCGGAGGAGGCGGGGTTCCCCAGGTTCAGGTCGAAGCCAAGAAGAATGCCCTGCTGGCCGCTGAAAACACCCTGCGGGTGGCGCAATCAAAACTCGGCGAACTGAACTTCCGGCTAAGCCAGGAGTATGGAGAAGCCAGTGCGCAACTGGAGGGCAGCGGCCAGCAGCTCACGAAACTGCAGTTACAGTATGATGCGGCGCTGAAGGAAACCGGCAGCGCAGAAGACAAGTCGCGGCTGCAGGTGCAAACGGCGCGACTGGTTGCCGATGCCGCAGCCAGAATCCGGTTTGAAAACATCGATAAGGACAATTTTCTGCTCATCGTTGCGCCGGTAGACGGCGTCATCACCGATGTAATTCCCACTCAGCAGGGGGACAAGATTCAGGCCAATACGCCACTGGGCGGAATTGCGCCGAAAAATGCGCGGCAGGTTGTGAAGATCGAGATTCCCGAGCACGACCGCGCCTTCTTGCGGGAAGGACTTCCGGTCAAGCTGAAATTCAATGCGTTTCCCTATCAGCGCTATGGCCTCATCAATGGCACGCTGCAATATATTTCACCCGCTACCAAACCGGCGCCACAAACCAAGCAACCGGTGTACGAGGGGCGCGTCACGCTCGAACGGGATCATTACCAGGTCGCAGACAACAAGTATCCGTTGCGATACGGGATGACGGCGATTGCAGAAATCGTCGTGCGCGAGCGACGCCTGATTGACCTGGCCCTGGATCCGTTCCGGCAGATGGGGGGATGATTCTGCGCCGGCATGACTTATTATTGCGCACCGCACGAGAGGTATTTTCTCTCGTGCCCGCAAACCAGTAGAGTGGCAATATTGGCGCTCCACCTGGGCGCGATCTCCGCTAACAGAAAATTGAAAAACCGTAAAGGACGCAACTGGCGTGCGGGCTTATCTCAAAAGGCTCAAAAGGCCGTGTTAAAAGGTTTGCCTTGAGAGCCGTGATGGAAACATACGAAACGATTAGAGAATTCTGGTTCGGCCCGAACACCGATGACAAAGCCGTCGTGGAAGACCGTTCCCGCCTATGGTGGTCGAAAAATCCGGCGACTGACAAAGACATGCGGCAGCGATTCGAAACAATGATGACCAAGGCCGCAAATCATGAGCTCGATTCATGGGCGGCGACCCCGGGTGGATGCCTGGCACTGATTCTATTAACGGACCAGTTTCCAAGAAATATCTATCGAAATACCCCAAGGTGTTTTTCATTCGATCCGTTGGCGCGATCATGGTGTAAAGATGGAATCCAGCATGGTTTCCACAAGCGCCTTCGGCCCATCGAGCGGGTCTTTTTTTATCTGCCGTTGGAACATTCGGAGTCACCGGAAGACCAGAATCAGTCAGTCGCTTTATATGAGGAACTGGCATCCGGACGCAATTCAGAACACGGGCCAAAGTTTGACGGTTTCCTTCGCTTCGCCATACGTCACCGAGATATTATCAAGCGGTTCAACCGTTTCCCGCATCGCAACCAGATTCTTGGACGGGAGTCCTCACCGGAGGAACTTGCCTTTCTCAAAGAAAAAAGGTCGTCATTTTGACCATTTTAAAACGACAATTAACCAGGGCGCAGGAGTGACCCAGCATGTCCGCCCCGCGCGTAGCAGCAGGCAATCTATGCCGCGCCTGCGCCAATCTGCAATGCGTGATGGGTGGCAAACAGCTCCGCAATCCATTCAACAAACGCCCGTACCTTGGCCGACAAATGCCGGTTCTGCGGATATACCACATGCAGCGGAATCGGATCGGTACGCCAGTCTTCGAGCAGCAATTCAAGCCGTCCGGATTGAAGATGGTGCGGCAGCTGAAATGACGGCAGCTGCATCACGCCGAGGCCCGACAGGCCTGCCGCCATGTGCGCGTCGGAATTGTTGACGGCAAAGCTGCCGTGCAGCGCAAGCTGAATCCGTTCGCCGCCTTTGGCAAAGTCCCAGTCAATGATATTGCCGGTCTTGGCGGAGAAATAATTGATGCAGTTATGCCGCATGAGATCGTGCGGATGGCCCGGGCGGCCGTGCCGGTCAAGATAGGATGGAGCGGCGCAGGTGGAAAAATACAGTGCACCGACCCGTCGTGCAATCAATGTCGAGTCCGGCAGTTCGCCGCCGCGTACGGCGCAATCGACGCCTTCTTCGATCAAATCCACCGGCCGGTCGCCGCATCCCATCTCCAGCACGATACCCGGATACCGCTCGAAAAAAAGCGGCAGCGCGGGAATGATGATCTGGCGCCCGAGGCCGGTCGGCACATCCACCCGCAGCCGTCCGCTTGGGCTGCTGCGGTTGCTTGAAAGCGATTCCTCGGTATCGCGTACATCGGCCAGGATGCTCAGGCACCGCTCGTAGTACGCAGCGCCATCTGCCGTCACGCTGACCTGGCGCGTGGTGCGGTTAAGCAGCTTGACGGAGAGCGTTGCTTCCAGTCCCTGAATAAGCGTGGATACGGTTGCCTTGGGCATGTGCAGGTTTTCCGCCGCGCGCGTAAAGCCGCCGGAATCGACCACATGCACAAACACTTCCATTGCCTGCAATTTATCCATTTGGGCCTATTGTTCAGATTTATGAACAGTCAATTCATATAACACTAGTTTATCTGATAAATAAATACAGTTATATTTGTGCTTTGCAACATTATTATTGTAATCGAGAAAAATCATGATGTTCCCAGATCGGACAGCCGCTTTGTTTTTGATGAGCCTGGCATCGCTCGGCTTGGCGTCGCTCACCCTGGCCGGTATCGCCATTGTCGCTTCGAATGATCTGGATGGCAGCCGGCAGTTGCATGCGGAATACGTCGGGTTCGACGCGTTGGCCTACCAGGTTTTCGGGAAGAACAGGCCTGCCGGCAACGGCTTGAACGGCGCACAGCCTGCGACATTGACCACGCAGACTGGCGGCAAATGAGCGCAATGAACCATGCGATTGATCCAGTCATGACGCGACCCGCAACACCTGTTGCCGCAAACAGCGATGAATCGGGATTGGCCGTACGAGCGCTCGCTTTGCCGGGCGCGCACGATGAACTTGCCGCACGGCTGTATGCGATACCGGCCGCCCAGGCTGCCGATGGACTGATAGTCTTTTTTCACCAAGGCGGTTTTGTCGGCGGCTGCCTGGAAGAGTCCGATAAATTCGTGCGCGCACTGGCGTTTCGTACCAATCTGCCGGTGCTGGCCGCTGCCTATACCCTGGCTGGCCAACAGCCGTTTCCTGCCGCAGTCGAGGATAGCCATGCTGTTCTTTGCTGGGCAGCCAAAAATCATGCGGCGCTGGGCTGGAACGGTACACGGCTGATTACCGCAGGCATCGAAGCAGGGGGCAACCTCGCAGCTGTATCCGCACTGGTTGCACGTGATCGTGGCGGGCCGGCCCTGGCTGCGCAAATTCTGATCATGCCGATGCTCGATCCGGGTCTGACAAGCTGTTCGATGCGCTCGTTGACGGCCGGCCCCGGTGTGGCCGGTGTAGCTGAAGCGTGTGCGGCCGGCTATCGCGGCTATCTGCCGCGTGCGGCCGACCGGACTCACCCATATGCTTCGCCGCTGCAATCGAGTCGTTTGAAGGGTTTGCCGGCTGCGCTAATCCTGTCCGCCGAAGACGATCCGCTGCGCGACGAGGCCGAACAATATGGCGGGAAGCTGAGTGCGGCCGGTATCAGGACGCTGGTCAGGCGCCTGCCGGCTGTGCCTTTGCAAGACGGGAAGGCACGTTGCGAATGCGCGCGGGACGATGGCGCGCTAAATGAAATTGCTGCATTCATTGCCGGGCTGGAAACCCGGCACGGCCCGTCGACGAGAAATTCGATCGATACCGAAGCGGGCAATCCCAAGCGGAATTCCGGGCGATAGCGCCCGGAATTCACCTCTGTGCAGCACAAATCAATCTTCTCAAGGGAAAAACTATGTCCAATTTAAATGCGCATACCACCATTCAATCCGACCTGTTTGAACCAGTCCGATTCGGCCCATACAAATTGGCCAACCGCATCGTGATGGCTCCGCTGACGCGCAGTCGTGCGCAAAAAGGCGATGTTCCGAGCGTGCTCGCGCCGGAATATTACAGACAGCGTGCCACGGCGGGCCTGATCATCGCCGAGGCCACCCAGATATCGCCGCAGGGCAAAGGCTATGCATTCACGCCCGGCATTTATAACGAAGCGCAGGTTGAAGGATGGAAAGCCGTCACTGCGGCGGTTCACAAGGAAGGCGGGCGTATTTTTTTGCAGTTGTGGCATGTCGGCCGTATTTCGCATCCTGCGCTGCAGCCGAATGGCGACCTGCCGGTCGCCCCATCGGCTGTCCGGCCTGAAGGAAATGCATTTACCGAAGCGGGTTTCGTGCCGTTCGTCACGCCGCGAGCACTGGAAACCGCTGAAATACCCGGCATCATCCAACAATACCGTGTCGCCTCGCAGTACGCTATGGACGCCGGTTTCGATGGCGTCGAAATCCATGCCGCCAATGGTTACCTGATCGACCAGTTCCTACGCGACGGCACCAACCGTCGCACTGATGCGTATGGCGGATCGCTGCAAAACCGCGCTCGGCTATTGCTTGAAGTGACCGCCGCAGTCGTCGCCATTTGGGGCGCTGACCGCGTGGGCATACGGCTGTCGCCGATCAGCCCCGCCAACGACATGAAGGATAGCGACCCCGCGAAAATCTTCACCTATGCAGTGGAGCAATTGAACCGGTTCGGCCTGCTTTATCTGCATCTGGTCGAAGGCGCAACCGGCGGGCCACGCCAGGTTGAAAACGGTTTCGACCTGCAGATCTTGCGGCGCCTGTTCAAGGGCATTTACATTGCCAATAACGGTTATGATCGCGAACTGGCGGTGAAAGCGCGTCAGGACGGAACAGCCGACCTGGTTGCGTTCGGACGTCCGTTCATTTCCAATCCGGATCTGGTTGATCGCTTATCCATCGCGGCGCCTCTCAATAGCCTGGATGCCAATACGCTGTATGGCGGCGGCGCAAAAGGATACACCGATTATCCGTTTCTGAATGACAAGAAGGTGGCTTGACCTTGCATGGTGAACTTGGCGTTCACCATGCAAGCCGACAGCTTTACCCCGCCGAAGTGTGAAGAGCGTGAGGCGAGTGCAGTACATGAAGCCACCATCCCGGTGGCTTCCCTCATACCCAACCAACCTTGTGAGCTGCCATGCACCAGCAACCAACTATAGTTCCGGGTTCATCATCGGAAGAGAACCTGGAATACATCGCGTCCTGTGAGCTGCCCACGCCTTGGGCTGTATTCGTGCTCCATGCTTTTGCGGATCAAGCTTCCGGCAAAGAACATTTGGCGCTCACGCTTGGCGATGTCGCCGATGGCGAGCCGGTGTTGTCGCGAATTCATTCCGAGTGCCTGACCGGCGATGCGCTGTTCAGCCAGCGCTGCGATTGCGGTGCGCAATTGGAGAATGCCCTCAAAAAAATCGGCGAAGAAGGCCGCGGCGCGCTGCTCTATTTGCGGCAGGAAGGCCGCGGCATCGGGCTCGTCAACAAGATCCGCGCTTATCAATTGCAGGATGCCGGTGCCGACACCGTCGAGGCCAACCACGAACTCGGATTTGGCGCCGATCAGCGCACTTATGATCTGTGCCGGCCAATGCTGCGCCACCTTGGAATCAAGAAATTGCGGCTGATGACCAACAATCCGCGCAAGATCGCCGCGCTGCAAGAGTTGGGCATGTCGGTAGTGGAGCGCCTTCCGCTGATTGTGAATCGCAATCCATTCAACGACCGCTATCTGGATACCAAGACGTCCAAACTCGGCCACTTGATTCCTGCAAATAGTGTTGATACGGAAGAAAACTCCGCAAGCGACGACGGTACCGTTGATTGCATACCTGCAGCCATCTCGTAAATTGGCCCGCGTGGCAGATGAATTTGGCAAACCTTGGAGCCGCCATGTGGTCTCAAGATGCGAGCCAATGCTTTGTCACATGCTTGCCAGTCGGTCGATTTCCACGCTTTGTCCAAGCTGGGGCGCATTCAGAAATCTTCTCTACAGCAAGTTGCGCATGGTCCGGCCATTTTTCAAGGAGTAAACATGAAAGCAGTTGGTTACAGACAACCTCATGCCATCGACCACCCGGATGCATTGACGGATATTGAATTGCCCGAGCCATCTCCCGGCGGCCACGACATTCTGGTGGAGGTTCGCGCAATTTCGGTCAATCCCGTCGATACCAAGGTTCGCCGCAGCACCGCGCCGCCTGAAGGGGAAGTGAAAGTGCTGGGATGGGACGCGGCCGGTGTGGTACGCGCCATCGGTGATCAGGTGACCCTGTTCCAGCCCGGCGACCGGGTCATGTACGCAGGATCCCTTCTGCGGCCGGGTACAAACAGCGAGTTGCACCTGGTGGATGAACGCATAGTCGGACATGCGCCAAAAACCCTCGATTTCGAAGCAGCCGCAGCATTGCCGCTGACTACCATCACGGCCTGGGAAATGCTTTTTGATCGACTCCGGATCAAGGAATATGAAACAGCCGGCAATCAGACATTGATGATCGTCGGTGCCGCCGGCGGCGTGGGATCGATCATGGTGCAGCTGGCACGTCGGCTAACCGGTGTGACGGTTGTCGGCAGTGCGTCCAGACCGGAAACGAAAGCCTGGATCCAGAACTTGGGTGCCCACCACGTCATTGATCACTCCAGACCGCTTTCGGAAGAGCTCAAGAAAATCGGCATTCCGCAAGTGGATTACGTGGCAAGCCTGACCCACACCGGCTTGCATCTGCCCGAGATCGTCGCGTCGCTCGCACCGCAAGGAAAGCTCGGCCTGATCGATGATCCGGAATCGCTGAATATTCTTTTGCTCAAACGAAAGAGCATTTCGCTGCACTGGGAGTTCATGTACACACGGTCGATGTTCAATACGCCCGACATGATCGAACAGCATCGCCTATTGAACAGGGTTGCAGATCTGATCGATTCAGGAGTGCTGAAATCGACTCTGGCCGAGCGCTTCGGTACGATCAATGCGGCGAACCTTCGTCGCGCGCACGAACTGCTGGAAAGCGGAAAGTCACGCGGCAAGATCGTATTGTCCGGCTTCTAAACTGACAGCGCTGTCCGATGCCATCGAACATGTCTTGATCGAATTGGAGTATGAGCCCATGAATCCCTGGCTGATGCTGGCCTTTGCCATTGCCGCCGAACTCGGGGCAACGACATCTTTAAAATTTTCCGACGGATTCACAAAACCGGGACCTTCAACTCTTGTCGTGGCGGGTTACGGCCTGGCTATCTATTTGCTGGCACAGGTATTGAAGACTCAGGAAGTAGGCATCGTGTATGCGATATGGAGCGGCGCGGGGCTTGCGATCATTGCCTTGATCGGGATAGTCTTTCTGGGCGAATCCGTTACCGTGTATAAAATCTCCGGACTTTTTGCAATCTTTGCCGGTGTACTTCTGCTGAACCTGGCAGGAAATGCCGGCTAAAGAATCAAGAAATCAAGAAATCAAGAAGCTCGATTTTGTTTGTATTGGCTGCAGTAAAGAGGTGCTCGCACCGCAATAAACAAGATGCCCGTTCGCGCGAGCATCGCAATCAATCCAATCCGGGCTTTCCGGGAAGTCCTGGCAGGCAGAATAGCTTGCAGCTAGCCGTTTGCCGGGCGCCGCCGCTAGCACAACGCAACCGGCTGAAATGCCGAAGCCGGCACTTTCAGCCATTGACTGCCCAACTGGAACGTAACGTTCAGTCAGCGGTCAGTCAGCCGTGATATTGGCCGTGCGGATCAACTTGCCCCAGTAGTCCAACTCGCGTCGCAACAGGCTGCGCAGAGCATCGGGCGGCAGGTAACGTATTTCGACGCCTTGCGCGGCGGCACGCTGCCTGGATTCCGGCGTCTCGAGCGAATTCCTGACCTCTTCGCTCAACTTGGCAATGACTTCCGGCGGCGTCCCGGCCGGCGCAAACAGCCCTACCCATGCTTCCAGCGAAAAATCGGGCACTCCGGCTTCCGCCGTAGTCGGAACGTTAGGCATCATCGGATGGCGCGACCTGCCGGCAACCGCCAGCGCCTTGAGCTTGCCGACCTGAACATGACCCATCACCGACGGCGGAGTCGTGATGAACACTTGGACCTGCCCCGAAAGCACGTCCTGGATCGCTGCGCCGGAACCCTTGTACGGAACGTGCACCATGTCGGTCTGGGTTTGCTGCTTGAACAATTCGGTGCCGATATGCGATAGCGATCCATTGCCTTGCGACGCATAATTCAGCTTGCCGGGATTCTTGCGTGCGTATTCAATGAACTCCTTGAGGTTATTGACAGGCAGCGACGGATGAACCGCTATCACGTTGGTGGCTACCGTCAGCAATGCAACCGGCGCAAAATCCTTGACCGGATCCCATTGCAGCTTCGGAATCAGCGCGGGATTTGCTGTGTGATACGCCGAATAGGACGCCAGCAAAGTATAACCATCGGGCTTGGCGCGCGCCACGGCCTGGTATGCGATGTTGCCGCTGCCGCCGGGCCTGTTTTCGACGATGACCGATTGGTTCAGCAAACGCGCAAGCGGGTCGCTCAGAAGACGCGCCGACGTATCCACCAGGCCGCCCGGCGGGTTCGGCACGATCAACGTAACAGGCTTGCTGGGAAAGCCTTGTCCCAGTGCCGCTGCCGAATAGAGCAGCAATGCAATACAGGCAAATTTACGGATCATCATGAGTCTCCAGTTATGAAATGGAATAAGTCCGGGAACAAGCGCAGGAAGAAGCAGAACTGGGCGATGACCTGCGCATGTCGGCCCCAGGTAAAGACCTTCCTTAGTACTTTCCGGACAACAGCGAACCGGACGCCGGGGCATATGGCTTCAGCCCCAGTTTCTTCAGCATCATGTACGCGGTACAGACTGACGAAGATACGACCGGCAGCCCGGCGCGATCTTCAATTGCCTGGATCGAAGCCAGCGACGGCATCTGCACGCAGGCTGATGCCACAATCGCATCGATACCTTTGGTATTAAGCCGTTTGGTAATTTCCAGAGGCGCCCGCGGGTCTTGCCGGCCGACCTCCAGGTTATCGGGAATCTCGAGCGATATGCTGTCCATGACCTCTATGCCCTCGTTGCCAAGGTAGTCGATGACGAGTCCGGTAAGCGGCTTCATGTAAGGGGTAAGAATCGATATCTTTTTTGCGCCAAGCGCCTTGAGGCCGTCAACCAGTGCACCGGCGCTGGTCACTACCGGCGCAGGCCCGCCCGCTTCGGCAGTGCGGCTGTGCAGTCGGGCTTCCGACACTCGATGGTAGCCGTTGCCCATGCTCATGATCGCGACCAGGCATGCATAACCCAAAACATCCATGCGAGCATCGGCCAGTTCGACCGCGCACCGATCCGAATCCCGATCCATTGCCTCGAGCTCTTCTTTGGTCACCTTCTGCATACGCATGCGGCTGGAGTGGAAGGTAAAGCGCTCCGGCTCCACGGTTTCACGAGCCCGCAGAATGGCGGGAATCTCAGTCTCCATGGTGGTATTGGAACTGGGGACTATCTGTCCAATGCGATATATGCGGTTCATGACCATGTCGTCCTTTAATATCGAGCTTTCCTTGCTCAACCGGTGGGAATGCGTGCCGTCGCGTCGAGCCATGTCGATGGGTTTCTCCCGGCCGTAATTCGGCCGGTCTTCATGCGTTTGTTCACGGGGCTCTCTTGCGCCGGGCTTCGACTTGCGCAGACCATGCCGCGCAAGGGCACTGCTCAATTAATTAGCCCCTGTCTTCGAAAAAACCGATTTTCGCTGAAAGTTTATGTTAATCCTTAGTTGGCAACCAATATATTATTCAGCATGATCAATACTTTTAATATATAGGTAAATCCGGAATGGAACTGCGCCATCTTCGCTATTTCGTGGCCCTCGCCGAGGAGCTGAGCTTCACTCGAGCATCGCAACGAATCCACATTTCCCAGCCGCCGCTGAGCATGCAGATCCGCCAGCTTGAGGAGGAAGTCGGCGTCTCTCTGCTGGCGCGCACCAGCCGCCGCGTCGAGCTGACACCCGCAGGTCGTGCATTTCTCAACGATGCGCGGGCCATCCTGGAGCGTGTCGAAGCGGCGGGCAGCCGTGCTCGTGCCATCGGAAACGGACACGCGGGGCGCATCGAAATCGGACTGTCCGGCTCCCACTTCCTGGGAGCTCTGCCAAAAATGATCGCAGCGTATATGCAAAATTACCCGGACGTGTCGGTTGTTCTGCATGAGCAGAAGCCGGCCACGCAGCTGGAGGAGTTGCGCAGCGGCCGTATCGATTTAAGCATCTCGCGTACGCCGGTCAATGATGTGGCGCTGACCAGTACACTGCTCTGGAGCGATCCGATGCTGGCTGCTCTGCCGCGTGGACATACGCTGGGCCGGCGCAAGCGTCTCTCTTTACCGGACTTGCGCAATGAACGCTTCGTGATGCTGCGGCTGGACTCGTCGGCTTATGCCCAGCACATATACGATTGCTGTGTGCAAGCCGGGTTTGCACCAAATGTCGTGCAGCTGGTGCTGGAGGTCCCCGCTGTAATGAGCCTGGTTGCAGCCGGAATAGGCGTCGGGCTGATTCCGCGGTCTGTGCAACATATGTACGCCGAATTGATCCAGATTGTTCCGCTCGGGCCCCATGCGCCGAATTCGGGTGTTTATGTGGTTCAGAGGCGGCAAGAAAATTCCAGCGTGATCGGCGAGTTCGTTCGAATGATTACCGGTTCGGCAAAAGGCTCCGGCGCAAGGAACGAAATTTGAAAGAGCTTCGTTCAAAATCACTACAACCGATCAATCGGCTCTTTCAGGCGAGCATGCGGATCGACTTTTGTAACGGACGCTGGTTTTTGGAACCCGTTGCGGTTTCGTATAATCACGAATCAACGAGGCAGCCGGCAAGGCTTCGAGGATGAGGCGACAGCAAGTATACTTTGCTGTATCTCGGTCTGCCGGCGTCATTTACGGCCCGCGTTCGGGTAGCATTGAGCCATGAATTTAATGAATGCCGATTACCTGGACACCATATGAACTACACAGAGCTTCAACAAAAGACGTTTCTGCTTTTATTAATTGTAGTCACCCTGGCATTCGGATGGATCCTCTGGCCGTTCTACGGTGCGGTGTTCTGGAGCGCCGTTCTGGCCATACTTTTTACGCCGCTCTATCGCCGGATGCTCGTCGCCATGGGACAGCGGCGAAATCTCGCTGCACTCGCGACGCTGTTGCTCTGTCTGATCGTCGTGATTTTCCCGCTTACGATGATCACCGCTTCACTGATACAGGAAGGGGCAACTGTTTATCAAAACATCCGGTCGGGACAACTGGATTTCGGTGCGTATTTTCAGCAGGTCATCAAAGCCTTGCCGCCATGGGTGGTCAATCTGCTGGACCGCTTCGGATTGACTAGCATTCCCCTGCTTGAGGAGAAGCTGTCAGCCGGCGCAGTACAAGGCAGCCAGATCGTTGCGAAGCAGGCCATCAACATCGGCCAGAACGCATTTGATCTCGTCGTCAGCTTCGGCATCATGCTGTACCTGCTGTTTTTTCTGCTCCGTGACGGCACCGGTCTGTCGATGCGGATCAGGCAAGCGATTCCGTTGAGCATGGAGAACAAGCGGCATTTGTTCAGCAAGTTCACTACCGTCATTCGGGCTACGGTAAAAGGCAACGTCGTTGTAGCCGCGACGCAAGGTGCGCTGGGTGGTGTGATGTTCTGGATTCTGGGCATTCAGGGAGCGCTGCTGTGGGGCGTGCTGATGGCATTTCTTTCCCTGTTGCCCGCGATCGGCGCAGGATTGATCTGGGCGCCGGTGGCAGTTTATTTCCTTGTTACAGGAGCAATCTGGCATGGCGTGATCCTGATTGCCTTTGGCGTACTCGTGATTGGCCTGGTGGATAATATTTTGCGGCCTATACTGGTCGGCAAGGACACCCAGATGCCGGACTATGTGGTGTTGATTTCGACGCTTGGCGGCATGGCTCTTTTCGGCCTTAACGGTTTTGTCATTGGTCCGGCGATTGCAGCGCTGTTCATTGCTGTGTGGGACATTTTTTCTTCAGCGAAGGAAGCAAATCAGGATTGACGCAACGAATCAAGCTGATTGAATAATCTGCAATTCCTGCCTATTAACCGGGCGTGGCGAACGCCCGTTCTTCTACTGGACTGAAATACCTTCGGCGCAAACGGAAGCATATGGCGACGCAGCGCGGCGCTACGCAAGCCGGGAGAAATCTGCTATCGGTGCCGCGCTCTTGAAACGGCATCCCGATATTATTCACGATGCCATGCAGGCGCCGGCTGTGCGCGAGAACATACACACATGCCGGCAAGGTTCCCAAGCCGCCTGCGCAGCAAATCTCACCCAAATTGGAGTCAAATCAAAGACCGGTATAACCTGCCTTAATATCTATTGCAACTTGATACCGCAACGCTTCGCAATGACAATAAATTACCTCTAGCGATTCGCATCCACGGCCAGTCTGACGGGCGAAGGCATTATGCAAGAAAAACGTCCTTCGGCAGCATTTCTTAAAACTTTTATTGAATCGTAAGCTTTTTGCCGCCGGTGCCGGATTTCTTCGGCAGCGTTAAAATCAGTACGCCGTTCTCAATTTTGGCTTCTGCCTTTGATTCATCGACTTCTTGCGGAAGGGTAAAGGTGCGATATTCTTCGCCGTAGATGCGCTCACTACGGAGCATGTTTCCGCTCTGGTCCGTTCTCTCCTGCTCCACATTTGCCCTGATGGAAACCGTGTTGCCATCAATGGAAACCGTGACGTCTTCCCTGTCCGCTCCAGGCACATCTGCTCTCAAGATGTAGGCCTGGTCGTTTTCCTCGACATCCACCTTCATGCGCGGCGCCTGCTCGAGCGCACGCAAGGCCGGCGCCAGCGAAAGGTCTCTGAAAAAATCTTCAATACCAGGAAAAACTCCTCCTCCTCCTCCTGCGCGAACCAAATCGCTGCGCGGATTCGCGCGTGTCATGTTACGTGCCATAATCGACCTCCATTTCGTTATTTCAGTCAAAATGTTTCCGGGATATCCTGTTCATTGCCATACCTTATTGATGAAAACAATAAAACAGACCTGACGCACACGCACTGTTGCGCCGCGTCTGCATTCATGATAGTCACGAATGTTCGCCTGTCCGTGATCCATGTCAATGCAGCCTTAATCGCCATATTGACGATGAAAGAGAACAATTTTCTCTCGCCATTATTCCATCTCATGGACATTTGCCGTGCACGCTTTCAGCATAGGCGCTTATTCGCTTCGGGTCGGCCGCCTGGAGAGTAATCTTCCTGGCGGCATGCCCGCTCTCGCTGGTTTCTGTGCATTTCGGGTTTCGGATAAAGGGCGTTCTGTTCCAACGACGATCTTGATTACTCCGGCATCGACCAGTCCGGCAATATTTTTTAACCGGCCTCCTTTGGATATCGCTTGCATTTCTATAATATTGATGCAAGTTCACACTACGTACTATTTGATTGATAAATCATGATTTTCCCCGTTATCGACTGGATTGCATTGGGCTGGTTTTTGGCGATGTGGGCCGGCTATCATCGGTTTGCGGAATATTGGTCGTTATCGCATCCGAGTCTTTTGCGGCAGATGAATCATTACCGTCGGGAATGGATACTGCGATTAACCCATCGTGAAAACCGCATCGCAGATGTTGCGCTGATGGCGAACCTGTCTTCTTCCGCTACATTCTTCGCTTCGACCACTATCATTATCATCGGCGGTTTGTTTGCCATGTTGGGAGGAACGGCAAAGGTGGTGGAAATCGTGTCTGAAATTCCATTCTCGGTGAAGGCATCCGAGTCGGTCTGGAACGTCAAGATCATCCTGTTGGTATGCGTGTTCGTATTCGCATTTTTCCGCTTTACCTGGTCGCTGAGACAGTTCAATTTTTGCGCAATCATGATCGGCGCTGCTCAATCTGCCGCTTGCTACAACGCCGGCGATGAAGCGGCTCGGATCAGTTATGCCGACAGGACGGGCGAGCTGGTTGCGCTCGCCGGAGAGACTTTCAATGACGGCTTGCGCGGCTATTATTTTGCGATAGCGGCAATGACGTGGTTCTTGCAGCCTTTGGCGTTCATGCTGGCGACAACGTTGGTGGTGATAATTCTCTATTACCGCGAGTTTCGGTCAACGGCGCTTCATGCACTTATCGGGAATCACAGGTAAAGCGTCAATCATCGCGGACCGCCTGCATATGCCTGTCGAATGCCGAGCGCAGATTACGCCAGGATTTGGTTGAGAAAAATCAGGAAATCAAATCATTAAAAATAATTAATCCTCAGCGCATCCTCTTTCCGGTGCCGTGAACATTCATAATGATCGAGGCACCGGCTGCTTGTATTGAATTGACGGAGATTTAATGGCAATGGCATCATTGCGTTAATTCAAGGCAATAGGTTTTGGAGATATGCAGGGCTGCCATAAGCACATTTGTGCAAGGTCATCCTTCAAACATCAATGCTTCAACTGGAAAATGGAATGCGAATCAAGCCTGTTTATAAATCATTGTATGTCCAAGTCCTGACGGCGATCGTCATCGGCATTCTGCTCGGACATTTTTATCCCGAATCAGCCGCGGCGATGAAGCCGCTGGGAGACGGCTTCATCAAGCTGATAAAGATGATCATTGCCCCGATCATTTTCTGCACGGTGGTGGTTGGTATTGCCGGCATGGAGGACATGAAAAAAGTCGGGAAGACAGGCGGACTGGCCTTGCTTTATTTTGAGATCGTCAGCACCATTGCGCTGATCGTCGGCCTCGTCATTGTCAACCTGGTACAACCCGGCGCCGGGATGAACGTGGACCCCAAGGCACTCGATACCAAGGGAGTCAGCGCCTACACCGACCCGGCCAAAATGCAGTCCGTGACGGAATTTTTGCTCAACATCATTCCCAACACCGTGGTCGACGCATTCGCCAAAGGCGACATCCTGCAGGTACTGCTGTTTTCCGTTCTGTTCGGCTTTGCGCTTCACAGGTTCGGCGGCCGGGGGACACTGGTATTCGACTTCGTTGAAAAGCTGTCGCATGTCCTGTTCGGCATCGTCGGCATCATCATGAGACTTGCGCCGATCGGTGCGTTCGGAGCGATGGCATTTACCATCGGAAAATATGGTCTCGGTTCTTTGCTGTCGCTCGGCAAGCTGATGGGCACGTTTTACCTGACCTGCCTGGTTTTCATCTTTGGCGTGCTTGGCATCATCGCCCGCCTGCATGGCTTCAGCATATGGAAATTCATCAAATACATCAAGGAAGAACTGCTGATCGTACTAGGCACGTCTTCGTCTGAATCGGTGTTGCCGCGCATGATGGCCAAGCTGGAAAATCTGGGAGTAAGGAAATCGGTAGTCGGTCTCGTGATTCCAACCGGCTATTCCTTCAATCTGGACGGCACGTCGATTTACCTGACCATGGCAGCGATGTTTATCGCGCAGGCAACCAATACGTCCATGACCCTGGGCCAGCAGATTACCTTGCTGGCGGTGTTGCTGCTGACATCGAAGGGTGCTGCCGGCATTACTGGCAGCGGCTTCATCGTATTGGCGGCATCCTTGTCCGCAGTCGGTCATGTGCCAGTCGAAGGCCTGGCATTGATTCTCGGTATTGATCGTTTCATGTCGGAGGCGCGGGCATTGACCAATCTGATCGGCAACGGTGTGGCGACCATCGTGGTGGCCAAGTGGACCGGTGATCTCGATTCCGAACGGATGCAGATGCATCTCAATAACGAAACCGTGGATGAAGCAGAGGAACCGGAGGAAGTGCTGGATCGGGTCAATCTCGACTCCAAAAGAAAGAATGGCATTTTGAGTTGAGGGCATCCTCGCTGCAGCCCGGATATCAGTCGCAACTTTCAGGGAACCGCAGCTAGTGCCCGGGGTCGTAAAGAATATGAATCGACTCTCTAGCGAAGAAGCAGTTTCAAAGCTGAAAGTCCTGCTTCGAAATGAAGGCGTTGGTGCTGCGATCAGCTTTCTGAATGGTTTGACCAAATATCGTTTTACTGCCCTGTACTATTTTAGCGGCGAAACATTGAGGAACATCTATTTTTACGATCGCGAGCATCCTGCCCTTGCTGTAGCGCCACCTGACATCGCCGTGGCGGATTCCTACTGTGCTTTTATCCGCAGTTCGGGGCAGGCATTCGGAACGCCTGACTCGCTGCACGACGAGCGGCTGCGCGACCACCCGAACCGTTGTGACCAGCAATCCTTCTGCGGTGCGCCGCTCACAGGGTCCGATGGCCCGGCGTTCGGAGCAATCTGTCATTTCGACAATACACCCGTCGAGATTACCCTTGGTGACGTGCGTCTTCTGGAGAGAGTAGGGCGGCTTCTCGGCGAGAACAGTCCGTGGCAACTGCCATCGGAAGCGTTGATGGAAAGGGTCGCCGCTTCTGCATACTTCAGGCCTCATACGTATAGTCTAGGGCATTCAATACGCTGACTTACTGTGTCCACTTGCTTCAATTGACCTGCCATGGCGTCATGGAGGCGCGTTCAAGTCAGTCACGCGGATCAGTTTCTTGTTCACGAATTCCTGAATCCCGATATGCGATAGTTCGCGCCCGTAACCCGAACGCTTGATGCCGCCGAACGGTAGCTCGGGAGCGGTCCAGGTCGGATGGTTGATAAACACCATGCCCGATTCGATCCGGTCCGCCACGCGCTTGCCGCGCTCTATATCTTCGGTGAAGATCGATCCTCCAAGGCCGTAGTATGTGTCGTTGGCAAGTGTTACCGCTGCATCTTCGTCTGCCACACGGAAGAACAGCGCGACCGGCCCGAAGAATTCCTCGTTATAGATTGGATTGTCGCGCCCGATATTGGTCAGGATGGTTGGCTGCATGAAAGTGGCGGCTCCCTGGACCGGCTTGCCGCCCAGTTCGACATGTGCGCCGTTGGCAACCGCCCGCTCCACCTGGTCCACCAACTTGTCAAGCGCCTCCTTCGAAGATAGCGGTGCGAGGGTGGTGGACGGATCGAATGGATCGCCCGTCTTCAGGCCGCTCAATGCCGTCTTGAACTTTTCGAGGAAGCGGTCGGCCAGTTGTTCGACCACAATAAAGCGCTTCGATGCAACGCAGCTCTGGCCCGCGTTGTGGATCCGGCCCCATAGCGCCCACTTGACCGCCTGCTCCAGGTCGGCGTCTTCCAGCACGATGAAAGGATCGCTGCCGCCGAGCTCCATGGTTGATTTTTTCAGTGCCTGGCCCGCCTGTCGAGCAACGACTGACCCGGTGGCGTCACCTCCGGTCAGCGCCACACCCTTGACTCGCGGGTCGGCGATCGTCCGTGCGATCTGATCCTTCGTGACCATAAGGTTGGTGTAGGCACCGGTCGGCGCACCTGCCTCAATGAACAGGTCGGCAAAGGCGATCGCGCACTGCGGCACATTGGAAGCGTGCTTTACCAGCATGACATTGCCTGCCATCAGATTCGGCGCGACGAAACGCGACAGCTGGTAATACGGAAAATTCCACGGCTGGATGCCGAACAGCACACCGAGCGGACTGTTCTCGACAGTGGCCTCGCCCGATGCAGGGTTGAGTTTCTCGGGAGCGAGAAAGCGCTTGGCGTTCTCGGCGTAGTAGTCGACGATATCTGCGCTGAGCGTCACCTCCGCCCGGCTTTCCTTGATCAGCTTGCCCATCTCCAGTGTGACCAGCCGCGCAAAATCATCGGCACGCGAGCGCAGAATATTGGCCGCAGTCCTGAGCACATTGGCACGCTCTGAAAATGTCTTGTGTCGCCACGTGTCGAAGCATTGCTCCGCATTCTGCAGTGCGCCCTCGAGTTGCTCGTCACTGATCTCTTCGAAAGTCTTGAGGACCTTCCCGTCGTATGGATTTACGCTTCGATATGCCATGTTCCACTCCTGCTAGCTGGTCTTATCCTAGGTGCAGCGAGAGACCGGCGGACGAAAAGCATGTGACTGATTTCTTTTGATATAGTCCTTCGCAATCCTTAACCGCTTGATGCCGATCAATGCGATTGTGCCCGGCCAACTGTAGAGAAACTCCAATAGGCTTTACAGGCGCAGAAGATGATGCCAGTCATTGTTGCAAGTAAAAATTCTCCAACAGACCTGACATTACGGTGCGCGCAGCAGTGCAAATACCTGAAATAACAAGATCCGGTACTCATGCGAATTTTCGGACGATCCGTTCTACGAATGTAGATGCCGGTGCAGATTCAATTTGAACAGGGAGTGCTGTTGTAAAGAGGACCCTGAGCGCTCCCTGACCGAAGGAAGCAGGCCTGTTTCATTACTAGTAGACCAAACTTTCGTAAAATGGGCCATTTCTGTCAAAAGGGTTTTCAGAATTGGGATGGTTATAGCCAGTGCCGCCGATGCCTGAGCAGCTTGCCAGTAACGTTACCGCGATTACAATCGAAAGACTTTTCATCGGATACCTCCATTGAATATTGATGCATGAGACGCTTCCCGGATGGAGGGGCGTTTCTTAATCAATATAGGCCGGCGGCTTTACGATAACCAGTGGCGAATGGGCGCTGCATCAAAGATTGATGCAGCTCAGATCGGGGTGAAAGATTATGACTTGCCGGCAATGGACAAGATGACAGGATTTGGACCTATCCTGACTGCCTTCTGCACCAAGTGGTACAGCGAGAACCTTGTAGGCACTTTCGGTTTTTCAACTGTGAAAGGTCGTGGCCCCATACACGCCAGAGCGTGATTCGCTCCGGCGAACAGGACTGTCAACTGTTGATCAGAATTCGTACTCGACTTGCGCTCTGAACGTATTGCTATGCTTGGTGTCGGATGCGTCAATCAGATAGGCGGCGTTGTACTTGATGGCATTGCGGCCGCCCAAGGCAATTTTTCCGAACACGGCCGGGCCCAGCAGATGTGATTGTTCGGCCCTGGGCGCAATGCGATTCCATTGACCCAATTCACCAAACCCCTGAAGCCCGAACTCGAACTGCGGCTTCAAGCGGTACTTTGTCTGCCATTGATAACCCGATTTCATGGTATTGGCTTCTGCCGCGCGGTAGTTGCGCTGGAACAGGACATTGAAATTTAACTGCGTTTTACCGAACTCGGTTTGAAACAACGGCCCGAATTTGAATTCGTAGCCTTCACTGTGGTCTCGGGGGCGCTCTATTTCCGTAATGAACCCGATATCAACGGGATATTGTCCGGGCTGGGTGAGTTGAAACTTGTTTTCCCATTCGACGGCATCGTGGAATGTTCCGCCACCGCTCTCACGCTTGTATTTGAGATACAACTCGGTGAACCAGTACTGGGTCGCGCCGTAGCCGAATCCGATCGAAGCTGCGCTCTCCCGATCTTCCCCTGACCTTTTAACGGTGCCGGACTTGAAGTCTATTTCGCGCTCGCCGTACTCGACGCTCGGTGTGAAGACGTAATCTGCCGGACCGGCAACCGCGCTGCCGATGGACAGGACAGCCGCGAACACGGGGCTCGCAGCGCCGATTTTTCTGATAGTTGTTTTCATGTTGATTTAAGGTTGTAGGAAGGTAGTTGGGAACGACGGTGTACCCACGACGCGCCTGCGGCGATGCAGACGAAAGTGGTCACGTAAAAAATCACTTGCATACCCGATGGTTGCGCCTCATACCCGAGCAGGATGGAAAGCGCCGACCCCAGTCCGGAAGTGACCGGAAGCAGCCAGGACGTATCCCATAAAGGCGTCGCGAGAGAGGGAATGATGTCGGCCTGTATCAGAAACTTCGCCATCTGGCCTGCCAGGCCGGCGGCGAGCAGCAGCAAAAGACCGCTTGTTACCGAGAAAAAGCGGCGCAGCGGAATGCGCAGCAGCCCGAAATAAGTGACAATGCCCAGCGCTGCTCCGGCCAAAAGGCCGATCAAACCGCCCAGCATCACGGAACTGCCGTTGCCTGGCGCACTGGCTGCCATGCCTTGCAGGAAAAGGGCTGTTTCCGAGCCTTCGCGCAATACCGTGAGTGCAATTGCTATGGCAATTGCCGACAGTTCCTGTTTGCCGTTGCGGATGGCGCCACCAATGCTCTTGGCTTTGTTTGCCATTTCTTTGCCGTGTGACGCCATCCAGATGTTGTGCCAGCCGATCATCAGAACGGCAATCCCTAGAATGGTCGCCTTGAATATTTCCTGGCCGCTTCCGCCGGCGAGCTGCGCAATGGATTCAGTCAGCAATGCAACGACGAGAGAGCCAAGGACGCCGGCGGTAATCCCGATTACGAGCCAGCGGTTCCGATGCGCAAGGCCGCGCGTGGCAGCGGCAATGATTCCGATAAGCAATGCCGCTTCAAGCGACTCGCGAAAAACAATAATGGCTGAACCGAACATGATTGATTACTCCGCGATGACAACGCCTTTTGCCGTTTCCTGATTGAACTCGCCCGTGAATGCATAACGGCCGGGCTTCAGGGGACCGATGAAGATCGTTGCCTTTGAACGAGGCGCAATAACCTTTTCACGATTCAACTCATGGCTTTCAAACTCCTCGGGAGTTGCATCTTGATTATCGACAATCAATTTAACCTTTTGACCGGCTTTTACTTTCACCTCGGAAGGGTTAAACCGGTGGTCTTTGATGACAAGACTAACTTCAGGATCCGCGGCCGTTGCAAGAATAGGCAGGAAAAAGAAGGATGCGAGCAGGAAATGGCTGGTTTTCATATCCGTAAATGAGAATCGTTAATGTGGATATTAATAATAACGATTCTCATTTACAAAGTCAAGGTATTTGCTGCACTGTGACAACATTCATGGCTTGGGGCAAGTATGGCCGCCGCCATCGGTACTCAGGTTGCCTGCTCAATAGATATCGCTACTGCTGGTGTCAGCCTGTGCGTCTGTGGCTGCTGTCAACTGAAACATCGACCGATCAAGGCTGATGATTTTGCAAAAAGGTGAGGAAAGGGTCGGGTCGCCAGAGCTTCTGCATTCTTTCAATCGGCTGCTTTAGTTAAAGTTGAAGCGGCGCCGGCTCGGAAGACGCTGCTGCCAAATGGACAAGACGGGCGTTCTTCTATGAAGAACGGCGTTTCATTTTATTGCGACGGAATAAATTCAGCCATACAATGGATTCCGGCAATTTCAAAGCAACTGTTTTCCGCTAATCAGCGGGTGTATGCGGACAAATCAAGACAAATCAGAAACATCGAAGGAGACATGAATGGCATGAGCGGACGCGAGAAACTGCTGAACGAATTTTTCAGCCCTTACTTAATTATTGCTCCAAGTCTTGTTGCAATATAGCTTTAAAAAAGTCCACATACGATTGTTCATGAGCCAGCCGGCGTCATCAATTGCATGGTTTCAAAAACAGTCTGCTTTTTACTCCGCTTCATGATCCCTGTCGAAAAAGAATCCACTCAAAGATCAAGATTGAATGTCATTAATTCCGTCTTTCTAAGCGCATCCATCGCCGGCTTTGCGCCGGCGTATGCCGCAGACGAAGAAAGCGTGCTTCCGTCCGTCGTTGTTGAAGCTTCCCGTACCAGTCAGCTCGGCATTGCCGAGTCCGCCAACGCCGGCGTAGTCACACAACAGCAGCTCGAAGCCCGTACAGTCTATCGTGCCGGCGAACTGCTGGAAGCAACGCCGGGTTTGATTGTCAGCCAGCATAGCGGCGAAGGAAAGGCCAATCAGTTTTACCTGCGCGGATTCAATCTCGACCACGGTACCGATTTACGCACCACTGTCGACGGCATGCTGGTGAATCAGCGCAGCCATGGGCATGGACAAGGCTGGACCGATCTCAACTTTCTGATTCCCGAGCTGGCTACCAGGCTCGAATACAGGAAAGGGCCTTACTATGCCGAAGAAGGCGATTTTGCATCGGCCGGAACTGTCAATGTAGTGTATGCGGATAAGCTGGAGCAGGGAATTGCCAGTATCGGACTTGGCCAAAACGGCTTCGGGCGGACCTTGCTTGCGGACTCGCCAAAAGTTGGTAATGGCAGCCTGCTGTATGCGCTCGAGTTATTTCATAACGACGGGCCGTTTGTGCATCCGGACGACTATCGCAAAATCAATAGCGTATTGCGTTATAGCGAAGGCAGTGCCGGCAACGGATTCAATGTCACCGGGATGGCATATAGAGGCAAATGGAATGCAACCGATCAGATTCCGCAGCGCGCCGTCGACAATGGGTCGCTTTCGCGTTTTGACGCGATCGACCCTACCGACGGCGGCCAATCGCATCGTTACAGCCTATCGGCCGCGTGGCGCAGAAATACGGGAACCACATCCAGCAATATCAATACGTATATCATCCACAACAAGCTGGACCTGTTTTCCAATTTCACTTACTTTAACGATGATCCGGTCAACGGTGACCAGTTCAATCAGGCGGACAAGCGGACCACGACCGGTTTGAATATGAGTCAGACCTGGCGCGCTCCATGGCTGGGGCGCGAATCCGAGAATACTGTCGGTCTGCAACTGCAAAACGACAATATCTTCAACGGCCTGCATCACACCCGAGCACGACAAATATTATCGACCACGCGCGAAGATCATATTATTGAAAGCAGCGCTGGCGCGTATTTTGAAAACAAGACTCGATGGCATGACAAGTTCAGGACCGTCGCCGGCATTCGCGAAGATTACTACCGCTTCGATGTCAACAGCAATAACCCGGCCAACTCGGGTAAAACAAACGACAGCATCGCCAGTCCGAAGCTGGGACTGATTTTCGGTCCTTGGGCAAAGACCGAGTATTACTTCAACATGGGAAATGGATTCCATAGTAACGACGCGCGCGGCACCACCATTACCGTCGACCCTAAATCACGAGCTCCCGCCGAGAGAGTCACGCCGCTGGTACGGTCAAAAGGCGTTGAGGTTGGCGCACGTACCGAAATAATCCGGGGACTGCAGAGCTCATTCTCGGTTTATCGACTCGACTTTGATTCGGAGCTTCTATTCGTCGGTGACGCCGGTACCACTGAAGCAGGCCGGCCAAGCCGCCGTTACGGGTTCGAATTCAACAATTACTATAAACCTGCCAATTGGCTGACCATCGATGCGGACGTGGCATTTGCGCGGGCGAGGTTTCGAAATTCTGATCCCGCAGGCAATCGCATCCCGGGCGCGGTGGAAGGCGTGGCATCGATCGCACTGGCCGTCGACAACGTAGGCGCGTATTTCGGCGCTTTGCAGTTACGATATTTCGGCCCGCGTCCTTTGACTGAAGACAATAGTGTCCGATCCAAAAGCACTGCGACGCTTAATGGCCGCATCGGATACAAGCTTAACCCTAAGATGCGCATTGAACTGGAAGGTTTCAATCTGACCAACCGGCAAGATTCGGCGATCGATTATTACTATGAGTCGCGCTTGCCGAACGAACCGGCGGTCAATGACATTCACTTCCATCCAATCGAATCACGTTCTTTCCGGGTCACTTTGACTGTAAATTTTTAAGGAATATATTTTCGGTTGAAAGTAAAAAAATGGCGGTGCCGCGCTTTGGACGGCGCAGCACCGCCGGCTGGCACATTCTGTAATATGTCGACATGCGCCGAATAAGTCATAACCCTTCCTATTTACGCCGCATGACGCTTCCGGTTGGAATTTATTGTGAATAATCTTCAATCGCAATATTGCCTTTATCCATCCAGGATTCAGACTTGATCGAATTCATTCAATTATTGATATTTATCATTGATTCGCAGTTGAAATTGGGAATGTCGCCGCTGATGAATTAGGATGTATTTCTGTTGGTTCACGATAATCTTCTAACTTAACTGCGAATAGGAGATCCCGATTAGCGATCTAGAGCGACTGGCCGATCTTGTTATGGCGGAAACCGACGAATTGCTCAAGCTCTGGCGAGCCGAGGTATGGCAATTGGCGGGAAGCAGGAATCTTGACGTACCGACGCTGAACGATCACATTCCGGGTTTCCTGAAAGAACTGGCGCTCGCATTACGGGCTGCAGCGCATGGGGAAGGCGTCACCAGGTTTGCCGCACGGACTCCCGCAGAGCACGGTTTCCAGCGCGTGGTCGACGGCTTCGAGATCGACGAAGTGGTGGCGGAATACAATTTGCTGCGCCGCTCCATCCACGATCTGGCGGACCAAAAAGGAATTGCGCTGCAAGGCAAGGCATTTCGCATCCTTAACGATGCGCTGGACGCGGCGATCCGCACCGCCGTTCAGGCCTATTCGGCGCAGAAAGCATATGAAGTTCAGAAGCGTCGCGAAGAATATCTTGCCTTCGTCGTACATGATCTGCGCACGCCCTTGAACGCGATTACCCTGGCAACCAAAATACTCGAAACCACTTCTGCAACTGGGGCAAATACGGCAAACGCAGACAAGTTGTTCAAGACGCTGCATCGCAATATTCAAAATTTGACGAACCTCGTCAAGAAGGTCATGGACGAGAATGCCAACATCCAGACGGAAACCGGCGTCAAGCTGGAACGGCGTTATCTGGATTTATGGCCATTGGTTGAAGCGCTTATCTATGACCTAAATCCGATAAGCGGGACCGGCAGCACGAAGATAATCAACAATATTCCCGACGATCTCGTCGTGTATGCGGATGCCAGCCTGCTGCGCCGTATTTACCAGAATCTTATTGCCAACGCACTCGCTTATACGCCATACGGTCAAATCGTGCTTTCCGCGCGTATCGATGCCGGTGGAAACGCGATCGAATGCCGGGTGAGCGACAACGGCAGCGGTATCCCGACCGAGCTGATCGACAAAGTATTCGACAAATTCGAGACCGATCCGAACCGGAGCAATTCGGGAACCGGACTTGGCTTATCCATTTGCAAGACGTTTGTCGAGGCCCACGGTGGAACGATCGCGGTCGAGAGCGGGATGGGTAGCGGTTCCGAATTCGTCTTTATGCTCCCGTTAAAAGATTGAAGAGGGGAAGGGCGGCACGCGGCTGCAATGCCGCGTTTTTCGTCGCGTCCGGAATCGGCCCGCTGATGCAGCAGGGCGCTGTCAGACGTATGTGTTGAGTGCTCACTTCGAACCCGAGCATTTGTTGCATGGGAGGGACCGCATGACACCGCCAGCGGTTTCATTCATGCCGCCGCGCGCCAAACCTGTCGCACCGGCGTAAGCACGTGGCGTGGCGCGAAGCCGGCATGGCGCCAACTAAATTCAACCCTGCCTGCGCTGCGCGATATTATCCATTGCCGTGCTTAGGACAGCGCCACCAAGCGGTTTTGCCAAGGCCGGGTTCTGCGCATAAAAACTGCACATCATTTCGACGATGGCCGGATTCTCCTTTTCGGCTTCATCTGCGATTTGCTGTACATGTTCGGGGCGAAATTGCTCCGCCTGCTCGGGACTGATGGGGGGCTTCGTCCCGGCGCGCCGGAGTGCCGGATCGCCAAGCAAACCTTCGCCGATCAAGGAACCGAGCACGTTCGGGCCTGCTCCGTCGAGTAACTGGTTCAACATCTCGGCGCGTTGCCCGGAGTCCCCCTGTTCGAACACCTCTGCGAGCGTCTGTCCGAATGATGCAGTTTGGCAAGACCGGAAGACTTCAGCCAATCCCTGAGTCACTTCCTGGACGGGTGCCCGTTTAGTGACTTGATCAAAGTCTTGCTCGACTTTTTCTACGGACTGCACTTCACTGATCGCCGTATATTTTTGCAGCAATGCACCAATATCATCATCGGATTCCATGGATTTCTCCCATTAGTAACAAAGACATAATGAGATTGGCAAGATTGCGCGAAGTTCGACGGATAGCAAAATAATAGCGCCGTCGCCGGTAATATTTACAATTTACAGCCTTTGGCGTGTTTGCCGGGTTTCTTGCCAACGTCCAAGCCAGGCAGACCGAATCCGGACACGGTGGGTAAATCCCATGTCGACAGCAAACTAAGTTGGCACGCGGCTCGCTGAGTCCCGCGGACTCTTGCGGCCTTGCTCCAGATAGGACATTATCCGTTGCTTGATGTCTGTATGCGAAGCCGACTCCGCCAAGTCGGCCAAATCCTGCGCGCGCGTGTCCGGACGCATGGCGCTCAACACCTTGGCCCGAGTAGCCGCAGAGACAAGAGAAACCTGGGCCAAAATCCGCTGTTCCCGCTCAGGCCAGTCTGCCTGATCTGCAATTTCGCCGAGCAAGCCGAGCTGGTGCGCTACGCTGGCCGGGATTTTTTCGGAAGAACCAATCAAAGCCTGCGCGGCATCCGCGCCGGCACACTGGGCCAGGCGCCGGGATCCCAGGATTAAACCGAACTGCGCGCCGGGAAAACGTAGTTGCGTATCAGCAGCGCCGATCCGGTGACGGCAGGCGACCAGCAAATCGGCACCTGCACCGACGGTATGGCCATGCGCCATCACCACCGTGTCGACCGGCGAATGCGCCACTGCCTGCAACATCTGTTCAATCCGGACAAATTGCAGCAGCAGATCGCCCGCCGTCGCGATATTCAGGTCACTGAAATCGAATCCGGCACAAAAGCTCGGGCCATTGCCCTGCAAGATGATCAGTCGGGTGCCGTCATGCGCAGCTTGCCCGATCTCGCGCAGCAATGAATCTGCCAAGGTCAAATTAAGGGCATTTCTCTTGTCCGGCCGGTTCAAGATCAGACGTTTGACCAAGCCATGCTGTTCGACAATCAAGGGACTCATCGGATGTCTCCAAGAACATCTTCCGTATGTTCGCCCAGACGGGGTGCAGGACGCGCAATCGCGGCAGCCTTGCCATCGAACTTCAGCGGCGTACCGATCGTACGCGTGATGGTCCCATTGGCCATCCGCAACGGCTGAACCCATTCCATGGCTACCGTCTGCGGATCGGCCACTACGTCGGAGTACTTGTTGATCGATGCACACGGAACGCCAGCCTTGCTGAATGCGTCGATCCAATAACTGGCAGTACGCGTCTGCAAAATTTTTTCAAGCATCTGCTTCAGTGCGGCCTGATTCGCCGCCCGCAATGCCGTTGTTGCAAATCGCGAGTCGTGCAGCATCTCGTCGCTTTGCACCACCCGGCAGACGGTTTGCCAGAGTGCCTGAGTGCCGGCCGCCATCACCAAATAATCGTCCTGTGCCCGAAATGCCTGATAAGGCGCGTTTCTCGGATGCGCCGATCCCAATTTCACCGGATCGCGGCCATTGCCGAAGTACTCGCTCGTCTGCAGGGCGGCGATGGCGAGCGATGTGCCCATCATCGGCACATCGATATGGACCCCCTGGCCCGAAGCCGCGACCTGGCGCAATTCTGCACAGATGCTCATCGCTCCATACAGACCGGCGGTAAAGTCGGAAATCGGCACGCCGCATTTGACTGGGGCGCCGTCGGCTTCGCCAGTCACACTCATGATGCCGCTGACAGCCTGAATCGTCACATCGAATCCCCCTTCTTGCGAACGTGGTCCCGATTGTCCGTAAGCCGAAATGGAACAATAGATCAGCGCGGGATTAATCGCCTGCATCGACGCATAATCCAGTCCCAGACGCTGCATCACGCCAGGACGATTGTTTTCAACAAGAACCTGAGCCTGCGCGATAAGCGCCCGGGCTTGCGCGTTCTGTTCCGGGTCTTTCAGGTCCAGAACGACAGAGCGCTTGTTGCGATTCAACGAAGCAAAATTTTCGCTCAGGCGATCGTCTTCCGGCCCGGTATGCGGGGGCCAGGAGCGCAAGGTATCACCGGTGCCCGGACTTTCAATCTTGATGACATCGGCGCCCAAATCGGCCAGCAGCATTGAACAATAGGGTCCGGCAGCCACGTTGCAGATTTCGACGACGCGTATGCCGAGCAGAGGTTGTTGCGGATTCATCCATTTCTTTCAACGGTTGGTTTTAGACAAGCTTCGCCGTACCGGCCGAATGCGGCGCAGCCATATTCATTTTCTTTTCGGTCGAGCACGCCAACGGCCCAGACAAGCCGATCGCGCCGAAATCCGATCGACTGACTTCACCGTGACGCCGCCGATTTCTTCATGTCACTTCCGAAGCTGAAGGTGAAGGCAAAGTCAGAAGTGTTTTGCAAAGTCCGCTGCATATTACTCTTGGTCATGCCGGTCTGTTCAGCCAAATCCGGCAAGCACAATAACTTTGCAAACTTATAACAATTTTTGGTGGCTTCCCACCAAAAAGGGTTGTATCGTTTGTTTTGGATGTTAAAGTGACATCACAATTTATATAACTATGAATTTTCGGTCAATACAATTGTGTCATGACTCTTACTCCGCAACCAGCTGAAGCGAGGCGTCAAACCGCTGCGCTAAACAGTTTCAGCATCTGTGTCGGTTCGGTTACGGCCCTGCCAAAGATATGAAGGATACAGAAATGAAAATGAAACGTTCGCTAAATATGGCGTTGGCCATCATTAGCCTGATAGGCACGGCGGCAACGGCAATGGCCCAGCAAGCATGGCCGGATCCCGGCAAGGCTATTACGTTTATCAATCCTTTTCCTCCCGGTGGCGCAGTCGATGCATTTGGGCGCCCCTTGGCGAAACAGTTGGGCATACAGCTTTCTGTTCCAGTCATTGTGGACAATCGCGGGGGTGCCGGCGGGACGGTGGGCGCAGCCGTTGCCGCACAGAAGGCGCCAGATGGCTATACCTGGTTCATTGGCGCGGTCCATCATGCAATCGCACCGAGTCTTTATTCCAACCTCAGTTACGACTTGTCTCGTGATTTTGAGCCTGTCGCGCTGCTCAGCAGCGTTCCCCATGTAATTGTCGTCAATCCGAAAAACGTCCCATCCTCCGATTTGCAATCGCTGATCCAGCTCGTGAAGAAGTCGCCGGGCAAATTCAACTATGCATCCACGGGCAACGGAACGTCGCAACATTTGGCCGGTGAATTATTCAAATTGCAAACGGGACTATTCATCACCCACGTTCCTTACCGCGGGACAGGTCCTGCGCTCCAGGACCTCGTTGCCGGACAAGTGGACATGATGTTTGATACATTGGCAGGATCAGCCGGTTTTATCAAGAATGGCCAGCTCAAGGCGTTGGCGATTGCCGGCCCGGCACGAGTCGAGGGCTTTGAAAATATTCCGACGGCGATTGAGGCCGGCATGCCGAATCTTGTTGTCTCAAGCTGGTATGGCCTGTGGGCTATCAAAGGCACGCCCAAAAATATCGTCGATAGAATGACGGCCGAAGTCAGCAAAGCCTTGGCGCATCCGGATATCGTCAAGCGCTGGAAGGAACTCGGCGCCACCGCGGGCAAGATCACCCAAGCCGAATTCGGCACCTATGTCGATCAAGAGACCGTGCGCTGGCGCGACGTGGTAAAACGCTCGAATGCCAAGCTGGATTGAGCTTGCCCATAGCTCATATCGCCATAACCGTAATTGCCAATAAAAATGCTCTTTACGGATTTTTCTTCATTGCCGACCGATTGCGCCGATTCAATAGTGTAAAAAAACAATATCGAGAATACGCAAGCGCCATGGCAATGCATAACAGAACCTGTAGCGAATCGTTTCATCTAATGGTTTTGACTTATTGGGGGGTCTCATGAGGTGCTTTCTTATCGTTGCAACTCTGTTTGGATCGCTCTCCGGATGTGCGTCTTCGAACTATGTTCCTGAAAGCGTCCGCACCACCCAGGCCATGACCGATATGGACGGCAGGCCGATCTATCCCGGTCCGTCCTCGAGCCTCGGTGTTGGAATCGGTATTGGCAGCTGGTGGCATCGAGGGGGCGTCGGGATCGGCTTTGGAACGGGCTGGTGACTCAATCATGAGCCGATAATAATCAACATTGCGGTTCTTGGTAATACGGGAACCGCACATGCAAAAAAAGCCCGCGAACCTTTCGGCTGCGGGACAAGGCCATCCAGAGAGAATAGGTCACCAATATACCTTTTGAATCCGGCATTGTCGGTTCGGTAGTTCGCTTAACGGGGGATGAGGCGTTAAAAATGGCGGTGCTTTCGCAGCGCGGGTGATGGCCGTTTAAGGAGAACGGACAAGCATCACGAGTTTTTTCGAGAGCTGGTCTTAATGAAGTTCCGGCTGAACGCTGACTGGTGGCTACGGTCTGGTGCGAACCGGTCTGATTGATGTCCGAGATTGGTGTCTGACACGGGCGATTTATACCCAAGCCGTGTTGATCGTCCACAGTCAAAATCGCAGCAGCGGTTGCCCCGTGATTGCCGGTGTTGCGCTAACGCTTCCCAAGTTCCGCTAGCAGCTCAGGTCCGGTAAATGCTCTGTTGTCTTCCTCTTTTATCTTGAGAATTTGAAAGCGGCTTAAGCCTGGTAGCGACAAAAAGCGTTCCTTGAACTTTAATATTTTGCCAAGGTCTATGTTTTTATAATACCTATTAAATCGTCACTGTTTCATAGCCATTTGGCGGCTTTGTTTGTCTGCATTTGTCACGCCGGAGGACTCAGAATGAAGATCCTTGCGAAGAAAACGTTTGGGCCGCTGTTTCTCACGGTACTTGTTGTATCCACTGCCACTCTGACGCTATCAGCATGCGCGGGCCAATCGTCATCGGCCGGTACCAGCGGGAGCAGTGCAAACACAGGCGATGCATCGACCGGAATCGGCAATTTGACCGGTGGCGCGGAAGCGCGGCCTACTGCTGACCCTGGCGTCACGCCCGGCCGGAAGCCTGGGTCGTAATACTCTTGCCCGTCGTTATTTGGGACTATCTCCCAAACCGCTGAAAACTGTATCGAGTTCAGCTGGCTTATATTTAACCATGCGGTTAAATATAAGCCAGCTTTAACGGAAAAGCAAACCACCGGTTTAACGATCAGCACTTGGCGCGCTCAGCAATTAAAGAAAGAAATGTTAATAATTGTCAAAAATTTTTCAAAGAACTGTGTCATAAGCGCAATGTTTCCGTTATACTATTTCTTGTCTTTGTAGTAACTATGGCAAGGAGCCCCATGAACGAACCGCTTTTACAGCACCCCGACTATGATCCCAACCACTTGCTCGACGCATTGCTCGACAAGATACAGCTCAAGAATGATGCTGCTCTGTCACGCTTGCTGGAAGTCGCGCCGCCGGTCCTCAGTAAAATCCGTCACCGCAAACTGCCGGTGGGCGCATCAATACTGATCCGCATGCATGAAGTCAGCGATTTGAGCATCAAGGAGCTGCGTCATTTAATGGGCGACCGCCGCGAGAAATTCCGCATCAGCCCGCAACATTTCAAGCCACACGAAGAAAGTTAGGAACGCAATAAAAAACTTCCTTGCTGCAATCTTGAGATGGCGGCGCGCGTGCCATCAACTCAGGGCCGGCAAGTTGATGGATATCGATACAGAAGTCAGTGGTTTCGATATCTTGAATATGTCCGTAAAAAACTTAAAAGCGTAGAGGGACGATGATGGGCGGTTTGGATTTGAGGGTAAAAAATTCTCTGGAACAAGCAAAGCCGTTACCCGCAGATCGGCCGGCTGTTGCGGATTTTGCTGCTTTGCGTTATCCACGAGACCCGAGACCGGTACCCTTGAACGCTCTTACGATAGACTGGATACTCTACCTGCCGGCAGAAGTGCGCCCGCAACTCCTTGGCAAGCGATTTCCGCGTATCGCAAACATTCTGGCAGCCGCATGGCTTCGCCCGGAAAAATTCAAGGCTCGCCTTCACGGGTTCATGCATGATAAACGAGGAAACCGTCAGGGATTTCCCGCTGACATCGCCAACGAGCTGGAAAAACTGGAAAGCTACTTTAATACGTTGTGCGAATACAGCGCGTGGGACTCAAAGCTCGAACCATCAGGAAGGCGGACAACGACGCTGGATTAAGTTTTGGCGTTCGTTGTTTGCCATGTGGTCGGCGCGGCCAATGTAACAAATGTAATTTTTCAGAACTGTGGAAAGCGCTGTTTATCTAATCGGAATGAACCGCTTTCTGAGAGAAACAGCGGAACGCCTCACACTGTCGATTGCGATCGCCACCAGTGTTGGAGGATGCGCTGTCTACGACTCCGGATATGCCGGATACGGCCCTCCTTACCCTTATAGCCAGCCTGCATATGCTTACCCTGCATATGCTTACCCGCCAGTTTATTCGGCAGTCCCCGCATACATAGGGCCTCCCGTATATTTCGGCTTCGGCTACCAGTCAGGATATCGGTATCGCTGGGGAGGGCATCATCACCATGGGCATTTTCGAGGAGATGGCCGCGGGCATCATGGGGGCGGTCACGGCCGCAGGTAGTCGGCTCATTGCGAACAGACATTGTTAGTCCGGGACTGTTTTGCGATGCCGGTCGTCAATTGCTGCGGTAGCGAGGAAAGCCGCGAAGAAAAAAGCCCGTCATGCGAAACACCATGACGGACTTTTTGAATGGTGCCAACTGAAGGTCTCGAACCCCCTACCTCATGAATACAAGTCATGTGCTCTACCCGGTGAGCTAAGCTGGCGTAGCCTGGAAATCACATCGCTAGTCACGTCGACTAGATATATGCATCTCCCGTACCGCCATTGAACTCCGGTTCTGCCTGAGCCGCTTTGACATGACTCAACTTCAATGACTTTTCAGTCAAAAATCAGTGGCAACATCAGTGGCAACGTTTACGGGTTACATCAGACCGGGCATGTGGAACGAGATCGGCCAGACGAAGAGAAGCCGTTCAGACCTCCACCAGTTAGAGTCGGCCGTTCCATCTGAAACGACAGGTGAAGGCCGTGATACCGCAACTGGCAAACTAGCGACGCGTGCCAACGTTCCCCATAACAATAATAGGTTTAATCAGGCACATGTATCCGCTGTTTGATGTGCTTTAAGTTGGTAACGATAGTAAACGTCATGATGACCAATAGTGACCAGGAACTCCATTTTCCAACGTGGACGGTTGCCCATGCCCCCATTTGATTGGGATACCGCCAGACACTGAAGAACGTGCTGATATTCTCGGCAATCCAGATAAAAAATCCGATTAGCAGAAATGAGACTAACAACGGCATGGTCCGCTCTTTATCAAGGGGGCGAAAAATGACTGTTGCAGTGCATACAGCCCGAGCGCACAGGCGGCTACATACCAACGGTAGTCGCCGATGTAATGGTGCGTGAAAAAATTTATATAGATTGCGGCGGCAATAAGGGTGGCCATCCAATAGGGAGGATGATGTTTCACCTGTAAATCAAAGAAGCGCCATGCCTGAATAATGTAGCTTCCGACCGCTGCATACATGAACCCGGAGAACAGCGGTACGCCCAACAGCTTGGTGTAGGCAAAATCCGGGTAGCTCCACGACCTGATGCCGCTTGAAGTCTTGAAAACTTCCAGCGCAAAGCCAATAACGTGAAAAAGGCTGATTGCCTTAAGTTCGTCCCAGGTTTCAAGCTTTGCCCAAACCATCCACGCTTGAATGCCCAGAGCAATGATTAAAAGAACGTCATAGCGGGGAATTCCAAGGATGCCAGCCCGGGGAACGGCAAAAACGGCGGCGAAGAAAAGGCCCACGAACAGGCATGCCCGCACTTGCTTGATGCCGAAGTACCAAAATTCGACGATGGCACGCCGCAGCCCCGTCAACTCTGTACGAGCATTGGCATTGAGGAAATGGTAATCAAGTGCGCGTAAGGACAATTTTATTTTTGTAGCTTGAGGTCATTGCACAAGAACCGGACGCTGTGGGCCGCTATAAAATCAATTGCCAATAACCGACATCCAACCACTGGCCAAACTTGAAACCGACTTGCTTGAAATGGGCGGTTTTCTCGAAACCGAACTTTTCGTGAAGTGCAATGCTGCTTTCGTTCGGCAGGACAATTCCACCCATCACGGCGTGAACCGGCCGCCTGGCAAGCTCGGCAAGCAGCGCTTCATAGAGTAAAGTCCCCAGCCGCTGGCGTGCAATGCCATGGCGAAGATACACCGAACTTTCAACCGAATGCCGATAAGCCGAGCGAGCCCGCCATTTTGCCGCATAAGCGTAACCGACGATTTCATCGTCTCGAACACATACCAGCCAAGGAAGGCTCGATGTGACTTCCTCAATCCGCTGTGACATTTGACTGGCCGTAACCGGCTCTTCTTCGAACGTGATAACTGTATTCAGAACGTAATGGTTATAGATCAGGCAAAGGGCTTCTGCGTCTTCCACGGAGGCTTTACGAATGCGGGTCATGTTTCCCGATTGGGGCGCCGGCACGTTGCCGGAGGCGGTAGCACCGGGTGCATGATTGTGCGGCACTGGGTTATCTTTCATTGCGAAATTATATCGCGGTCCAGCGGCCGCCCGAATCAACGCAGGACGCGGCCAGGCTGCTTCAGCATACGGATGCTCGCGTCCCTACTGGTACTTTTCAGTCGGCTGACGCTAGCAAGGTTGACCCTAGCAATAGCGCAGCGATGGCAACGTGTTCGGGAGCAAGCACTACACGCTAACGCTGACTCTGTTCATTCAATCAGGCTGCCCGCCGATTGGCCTCCAGCCGGGCATCGACCAGAGCGACGATCTCATCAATCGCACCGGACTGCATGCCCTTCTGCGCCGCGACAGTTTTCACCAGACGGTCCACCCGTTCAATATTGAGCGCGCCGCCAAACAAGGCCCGAGCCGCAGAGGACGGGCTTGCAAGTCCTTGCGCCGCGTTGGCGTATTTTTCAAATGGCACCAGATCCTTCTCATCCGCGCCGAGCAATTTGCACAA
>DASYKE010000200.1:0-2954 GCA_035995725.1 Burkholderiaceae bacterium
ACTGACATAGCACTGTCCGTGACCGACACCGGAGCAGGAATCGCGCCGGAACATTTGCCTTTCCTTTTCGATCGCTTTTATCGGACCGACACCGCGCGCAGCTCCAGTGAAAGTACCGGCTTGGGATTAGCCGTGGTGCGGTCGATCATGGATTTGCACGGTGGAGTTGTCACCGTTGAAAGTACCCTGGGATATGGATCTTGTTTCACCCTGGTTTTTCCAAAAGCGGTCAGGCAGCACGCGCATCCGGGAGATGCTGTTGAGGTTTGAACGGTGCATGAATATACATCGCCGCCATTGAACGAATAATTTTTAAAGGGTATCGATATACTTTTTCTTGAACAACTGTATGCTGGCCTGACAGCGGGTATTTCTGTTCTGCTCGCCGCCTGCAGTGGCGTTGGCAGCGATTCCATGGGGCTGGATCATCTGCGCCGATCCATTTCTCGCAGAGCTCGCGACGAGGCTAGAGTCGCATCGAAAGGCTTGCCACGTTAGTCCCGATGGGAATACCACTACCAACAGAGGTAAAGAATGGCTATCCATATAACCACTATGGCAGCCGCTCCGGCGTACGCACCGCTCGCCTGGGTTGCCGCAGTTGGGTTTTTGGTTGCGGCGTCGTGGCCCAATTTTTCTGAATCCGAACTTCCGCTGATCGGATTGCGAAGCCTGACCGCGCCCCATGTCGGCTGGCCGCTCGCCGCAGTTACACTGATGATGGCCTTGTTTTTGTCCTGCCCGAGTATATTCTCAAGAGACCGGTTGCTTGTCTTTGCGGGTTTTTCGCTCTGCCTGTTCCTGGTGGTCGCCTTTTACGTATCGCCGGTTGCCGCCCTCATGCCAGGTTTCATTGCGGCAAACATTATCCGCGAGACCGTTAAGCCCGACCCGTCGTTCAACGCGGACGCGCAAAAACGGTGCGCCGGTTAGCTCTGCTATTAGAGCTCTACTATTAGACTGCATGAAGCGTATCTACGCTGCATTGATCTTATACGCCGCATTTGCAATGGCGGATGGACTTCCATTGGTTCATGCGCTCGAAGAGGTTCCAATGACTACGCACAGTCCCGGCAATGAGAATACTCAAGGTATCGTGAGTATTGCGAGCCCCTACCCTTTCGCCGATACCGTACGCCGCTTGCTCTCCGCGTTCGCCGATCACGGTATCAAGGTCTTCGCCACAATCGATCAACAGGCCGAGGCTGCGACCGCGGGTCTCGCCATGCCGCCGACCACGTTGATACTCTTCGGCAATCCCAAGGCTGGAACTCCACTCATGCTGGCGCAGCCCCGGTCGGGCCTCGATCTGCCTCTCAAGGTTCTGGTATCCGAACCGGTGCCCAGGCAAGTGTCTGTCAGCTTCAATTCCGCGGCATACATCATTGAACGGCATTCGCTTCCTCCGGAGCTGGCGTCCAATCTTGTTCCAGCCGAGCGGCTCATCGCGAATACCCTTCAGCCATGAGCACCTGAGCAGTTGGGGGCACAGGCAGCGGGTAAGCGCTCATCTGTCCGGATAGTAAACTGGTCAAGAAAGCAACCAGCTTCCGGGTGTACCATTGTTAATTCTCGTGATGCATGATTTCCATGATTCAGCAAATCCGGTTCAGCATCCCACCCCTAAAATCTGCTATTGTCTTCTTCTTCATGCTTTAGCTTCATCGCTTTGGCTGCTATTGAATAATATTCGATGACCACTAATAACAGAGCGATAGTCAGCGACCTTTCAGATGAGCAACGTTTCCAGTTGCTCGTTGTCGGAGTTAACGATTACGCGATTTACATGCTTAACCCTGAAGGCTATGTAAACAGCTGGAATGCCGGCGCACAGCGCTTCAAAGGCTATCTGGCGCATGAGATTATCGGCCAGCATTTTTCCGTCTTTTACACGGAAGAAGATCGGGCCGCCGGCATTCCTGCCAAGGCGCTGCAAACTGCGCTCGACGAAGGAAAATTTGAAGCCGAAGGCTGGCGGGTGCGCAAGGACGGCACACGCTTTTGGGCCAGCATTGTCATCGATCCGATTCGTGATGATTCGGGCAAGCTGATCGGCTTTGCCAAAATCACACGGGATATCACCGAGCGCAAGGCCGCTCAGGAAGCCTTGCGCGAGAGCGAAGAGCGGTTTCGCATGCTCGTCCAGGGCGTCACCGATTACGCTATCTACATGCTTTCCCCGACCGGCAACATTACCAACTGGAATGCCGGTGCCCAACGCATCAAAGGTTATACGCATGATGAAGTAGTCGGCACGCATTTTTCCCGGTTCTATCTTGAGGAAGACCGGCGCAACGGCGCGCCGTCGCATGCGTTGGCTACGGCAGCCGGGGAAGGACGGTTTGAGCAGGAAAGCTGGCGTATACGCAAGGACGGCTCAAGATTCTGGGCGCATGTGGTCATCGATGCGATTCGCAACGAGCAAGGCAAGTTGGTCGGCTTCGCCAAAATTACCCGCGATATCACAGACAAAAAGCAGGCGGATGAAGCGTTAAGCCGGGCCAATGCGGCCCTCTTCCAGTCGCAGAAAATGGAAGCGATCGGCCAGCTGACCGGCGGCATTGCGCATGACTTCAACAACCTGCTGGCCGTGATGTCCAGCGGCCTGGAACTGTTTTCAATGCGGCTGCAAAATGAAAACGATATCAATTTGCTGAAAGCCATGCGGCGTGCTGTCGAACGGGGTGCAACGTTAACGCAGCAGCTGTTGTCGTTTGCCCGTCAGCAGCCCTTGAAAGTAGAGAATTACAGTTTGAATGCGCTGATCGGCGGTTTTGAATCCGTCCTTCGCCGTGCGGCCAATTCTTCGATTGCATTCGAGATAAAGTTGGCACCCGCGTTAAAGACAGTGTCGCTGGACGCCGCCCGGTTTGAGGCTGCGCTGTTAAATCTTATTGTCAATGCCCGGGATGCAATGCCCAACGGGGGCAAACTTGCGGTAAGCACCGAAAATG
>DASYKE010000201.1:0-3119 GCA_035995725.1 Burkholderiaceae bacterium
CCAGTTGGACCAAGCGCTCGATGCGGTCAACGTGACCCTTACTGAAGACGACATCCATCGTCTGGAAGCAGGATACGAACCGCACCCCGTGTTAGGGCATGTCTGAGAAGCTCACAGATGGAGAAAGCTTGCTGACGAAAACGATACCGGTTCCCGCGAGGGAAATGCAGCAATTGACAATAACTCGCAACCAACGGATTATTCGCTCTACTTGGTTTCTGACTGGTTGGAAGTCCCATATCCTTCCCGGGGATGCACTTGACCGCGTCGACGGTTTTTCAACCGCCGTACTCATCTGAACGGCTTGTCATGGCCGACTTTCCGTCGGCTGCTAAAATGAATCGGCAGTATGCGCCACCCACGATCTGACCGAACCAGATAGCGGATTGTGACCGATCAATCCATAATAGCGCATGTCGCTGCCCCAAATTGGTGCTGCATTGCACTACCATACTGGCATAGACATTGCTAAATGCAGCCGTCGGTACGAATCCGGTGCGGTATTTTTATATATGTCAGGACAGGGAGTGATTTCAATGAAAAAGTTTTTTCGCGCTGTAAGCTTGGTGATATCGATGGGCGTATTGGCTACCACCGCGGGCATGGCGATGGCGCAGCAGTATCCGAACAAGCCGATCAGGTTGATTGTGCCATTTCCTCCCGCCGGTGCCACAGATGTCGTAGCTCGGGAGATTGCCCAGAAGCTGTCCGAAGGCCTTGGTCAAACGGTGGTAGTAGAAAACCGCCCCGGTGCAGGCAGCACCATTGGCGCAGACTCGGTTGCCAAAGCTGCGCCTGATGGCTACACGTTGCTGATGGCGACAGGCTCGACTGCCATTTCTACCACTCTCTACAGCAAACTTAGCTTCGACATGATCAAGAGCTTCGCGCCGATATCGCTGATTTGCCATGTGCCTCACATGCTGGTAGTGCACCCATCCGTCCCGGCAAATTCGGTCAAGGAACTCATAGCCCTGGCCAAAGCCAAGCCCGGACAGTTGAACGCCGCCTCTCAGGGCAACGGCACCCTGTCCCATCTGGAGCTGGAAATGTTCATGGGTGCTACGGGAGCGAATATGCTGCATGTCCCATATAAGGGCAGTAGCAACGTGATGCCGGACCTGCTGGCCGGGAATGTTACCGTGTTTTTCGACAGCGTTACTTCATCCATGCCGTTCGTGAAGAAAGGACAGCTGAAAGCGCTGGCGGTCCTAAGCGACAAACGCTTGGCTATAAATCCGGATATTCCAACCGTCGCCGAATCCGGCGTGCCCGGTTTCGAAGTCAAAAATTGGTACGCATTGCTTGCTCCGGCCGGCACACCGAAAGAGATCGTGCAAGTGCTCAACGCACAGGTCGCGAAGGCCATCAAAGCGCCCGATGTGGTGGAGCATCTGTCCAGGCAGGGCGCTGTCATGGAGGCAAGCACGCCGGAACAGCTAACCGCATTCATGAAAAAAGATCTGGCGAAATGGACGAAAGTGGTGAAAGACGCGAACGTGCGCATTAATTAATTAATTAACTGGGGCGGCTTTGCCCGCCTTAGGCCGCTGACAACCAATGGATTCGCTCTACCTGGTTTCCGATTGGCTGGAAGTGCCCATATCCTTGCCGTGGACGCGCTTGACCGTGTCGACGGTTTTCCAACCGCCGTACTCACCTGAACGGCTTGTCACTGCCAATTTCCCGTCGGCTGCTATTTGCAACGAAAAAAAATCATGAAATCGAATCAAAACGCATTTTGGACCTTCCCCTACACGTCACAGCGTTTGCCGCTGGTCGCCGGCAACGTCGTCGCTACCTCGCAGCCGCTTGCTGCATCGGCCGGCTTGCAGATGCTGCTACGCGGTGGCAATGCAGTCGACGCGGCGCTGGCGACGGCAATCGCCTTGACGGTGGTTGAGCCGTGCAACAACGGTATCGGCGGCGACGCGTTTGCCTTGATTTGGGATGGAAAGAAATTGCACGGTTTGAACGCGTCGGGCCGCGCGCCGGCCGCATGGACGCGCGAGTATTTCTCGAAATACAAGGAAATGCCGAAGCGTGGCTGGGACTCGGTGACCGTGCCGGGCACCGTTTCAGCGTGGCGGGCCGCATGGGAACGCTTTGGCAGTCTGCCGTTTGAAGACCTGTTCGAGCCGGCGCTGCGCTACGCGCGTGACGGCTACTTCGTTTCCCACAATGTGCACAATCAGTGGCAAAAGCAGATCGACGAATTGATCGATCAGCCGGGCTACCGCGAAGCGTTCGCGCCCAATGGCCGTGCACCGCTCCAGGGAGAGCGCTTCATTTGCCCGGGACAGGCAAATACGCTCGAACGGATCGCGCGCACCAAGGGCGACGACTTTTACCATGGCGAGCTCGCCGGTGCGATTGCCCAGCACGCGCGCAACACCGGCGGCGCTATCACCGAAGCCGACCTCGCCGCGAATGAGGCGGACTGGGTCGAGCCGATCAGCATCCGTTACAGGGATGTTGAACTGCATGAGATCGGACCTAACGGTCAAGGCATTGCGGCGCAGATGGCGCTAGGCATGCTTGAGCATTTCGATTTGAAGAGCATGGACCCTGATTCCGCGCTGGCGATGCACCTGAAGATCGAAGCGATGAAGCTGGCGTTTGCCGACCTGCATGAATACGTTGGCGACGTAGATCACATGACGGAAGTAACGCCGGCCGATCTGCTCAACCCTGCATATCTCGCGAAACGCGCCAAGTTGATCGACCCCGAGTCCGCAGCGCCGGCTCGCGTGGGCAAACCGCATAGCGGCGGCACGGTGTATCTGACTGCTGCCGACAGCAAGGGCATGATGGTTTCGTTTATTCAGTCGAACTTCAAGGGCTTCGGTTCGGGCGTGGTCGTGCCCAATACCGGCATCGCCTTGCAAAATCGCGGCTGGGGCTTCAATTTGCGTCCGGGCCATCTGAACGAAGTGGCGCCTGGAAAGCGTCCATTCCACACCATCATCCCCGGCTTCCTGATGCAGAATGGCAAACCGCTGATGAGCTTTGGCCTGATGGGTGGATCGATGCAGGCGCAGGGCCATGTGCAGATGGTGCGCAACGTCGCGGACCTTGGACTGAACCCGCAAGCCGCGAGCGATGCGCCGCGCTGGCGC
>DASYKE010000202.1:0-13330 GCA_035995725.1 Burkholderiaceae bacterium
TTGCCGGCGGCATCGCCGGCATGGCCATAGCCACCGCCGCCGGGCGTCTCGATGGTAAATATATCGCCGGCACGCATCTCTGTCTTGCCGACGTGAGGCAATTCGTCGACTCGGCCATCGGCGCGCACGACTGTATTTCGCCCTTTCGCACCGGGTTCCCCGCCAGCCATGCCGAACGGCGCATGGAGCCGGTTGTTGGACAGGATGGATGCGGTCATCGGTTGCAGGAACCGGATTTTGCGCGTGCCGCCGTTGCCGCCATGCCATTTACCGTTGCCGCCCGAACCTTGTCGGATCTCGTAGCTTTCCAGTCGCACCGGGAAGCGGAATTCAAGCACCTCGGGGTCGGTCAGGCGGGAATTCGTCATGTTCGTCTGTACCACATCGGTGCCGTCAAAGCCGCTGCCGGCCCCCGATCCGCCGGAAATGGTTTCATAGTATTGGTATTTGTCATTGCCGAAGGTGAAATTATTCATCGTGCCCTGCGACGCCGCCATCACGCCGAGCGCGCCGTACAATGCGTTGGTGATGCAGGTTGAAGTCTCGACATTGCCCGAGACGACCGAGGCCGGGTAACGCGGATTGAGCATTGATCGTTCCGGAATGATTACTTTCAACGGTTTCAGGCAACCGGCATTGAGCGGAATGTCATCATCGATCAAGGTGCGAAACACATACAGCACGGCGGCCATGCAGACTGCCGACGGCGCATTGAAGTTGTTGGTCAATTGCGCCGAAGTGCCGGTGAAATCGATCTCGGCACTGCGACCGCTGCGATCGACGCGAATCGCCACCTTGATCAGCGCGCCATTGTCAAGGCGGACTTCATATGCGCCGTCTTTGAGCGCGGTAATGACGCGGCGCACCGATTCTTCGGCATTGTCCTGCACATGTTTCATGTAAGCCTGCACCACATCCAGACCAAAATGCGCGACCATGTTGCGCAATTCATCGACACCTTTCTGGTTGGCGGCGATCTGCGCGCGCAGATCGCCCATGTTCTGATCGGGATTACGGGCCGGATATTTTGCCGCAGCGAGCAATGCACGCGTCTCGTGCTCGCGCAAGCGCCCTGCCTCCACCAGTTTGAAGTTATCGATCAGCACGCCCTCTTCTTCGACTACGGTCGAATCGGGCGGCATCGATCCCGGCGTGGTGCCGCCGATATCCGCATGATGGCCGCGCGAGCCGACATGGAACAGGATCTCGGCGCCGGCTTCATCGAATACCGGGGTAATGACGGTCACATCCGGCAAATGCGTGCCGCCGTGGTAGGGGTCGTTCAGCATGAAGACGTCGCCTGCCTGCATTCGCCCGGCATTTTCGCGGATCACGGTCTTGATGCTTTCACCCATCGAGCCGAGATGGACCGGCATATGCGGCGCATTGGCGATCAGGTTGCCTTGCGCGTCGAACAGCGCGCATGAAAAATCGAGCCGCTCCTTGATGTTGACCGAATAGGCGGTGTTTTGCAGCCGCAATCCCATTTGTTCGGCAATCGACATGAATAGATTGTTGAAAATTTCCAGCATCACCGGATCTGCCCTGGTGCCGATTGCGCGGCGCTCGGGACGCTCCGCAATGCGGGTCAATACCAGGTGATTCAATGCGGTGACTTCCGCTTGCCAGCCCGGCTCGATGACGGTAGTCGCATTCGCCTCGGCAATGATGGCCGGTCCCAGGATGATGTCCCGGGGACGGATATCGTCGCGCTTGTACAGCCCGGTGTCGCGCCACTGTCCACCAGAGAACATCTTCACCGTATCGACCGCCCGCAATGCGCCGGAACGTGCCGGCAACGAGAGCGCTGCTTCCGCCGGCGCATCGGACGCGCCGATCGCCTCGACCGACACCGCTTCCACGATCAATCCCCTGCCTGGCATCAGAAAGGAAAAACGTTTCTGATAGGCTGTCTCGAACTGCGCGATCATGTTTTCCACGCGATCGAACAAAACAATCAACGCCGAATCGGTTCCTTCGTAGCGCAGGTGCACACGGCGAACCACGCTGATACGTTCGTGCGCAACGCCCTGCTTCTCCACGTCCCGTTGCGCCTGATTGGCAAGCTGTTCCAGCCTGGATTGCAGATCGTCATATGTATCGTCCGCCAGCCTGACTTCCAATGCCGATTCCCGCATCGCGGTCTGGTCCGCCAGCCCCATTCCGTAAGCCGACAGCACGCCCGCCAGCGGATGCGCGAATACCCTGGTCATACCCAATGCATCGGCGACCAGGCAAGCGTGCTGTCCGCCGGCGCCGCCGAAAGTCGCCAGCACGTATTCGGTGACATCATGACCGCGCTGCACCGAAATCTGCTTGATCGCATTAGCCATGTTGCCCACGGCGATCTCGATAAAGCCCTCCGCGATTTGTTCCGGCGATGGCTTGCGTCCGGTAGCCTGTCCGATCTGTTCCGACATTTGCATGAATTTCTGCGTCACCGTATCGCGGTCGAGCAACTCATTCGCGTCAGACCCGAATATCGCCGGGAAATATGCGGGCTGGATTTTACCGAGCATCACATTGCAATCGGTCACCGCGAGCGGTCCGCCGCGCCGATAACTTGCAGGTCCGGGGTCGGCGCCGGCACTGTCCGGGCCGACCCGATAGCGCGCGCCGTCGAAATGCAGAATCGAGCCGCCCCCCGCGGCCACGGTATGAATGCTCATCATCGGCGCCCGCATCCGGACCCCGGCCACCTGCGTCTCGAACGCCCGCTCGAATTCGCCGCTGAAATGCGACACGTCGGTCGACGTGCCGCCCATATCGAAGCCGATCACCTTGTCGAATCCGGCCAGCCGGCTGGTCCGCGCCATGCCGACCACGCCGCCCGCCGGGCCGCTCAGGATGCTGTCCTTCCCCTGGAATGCATGGGCATCGGCCAGTCCGCCGTTCGACTGCATGAACTGCAGGCTTGCGTTTGGCAATTCACCATCCACCTGATCGATGTAGCGCCGCAAGATCGGCGACAGATAGGCATCGACCACCGTCGTATCGCCGCGAGAAATCAGCTTCATCATCGGGCTGACCTTGTGCGATACCGAAATCTGCGTAAAACCAAGCTCGCGTGCAATCGATGCAACCTGGGCTTCATGCCCGGTGTAGCGGTAGCCGTGCATGAAAACGATTGCTATCGAACGGAATCCCTTGTCGTATGCAGCCTGCAGCGCCGAACGTGTTTTTCCTTCGTCGAGCGGCATTACGATTTCACCATGCGCGCCGATGCGTTCGTCGATCTCGACCACGTCGGTATATAGCAGCTGCGGCAACACGATATGCCGGTCGAACAGGCGCGGGCGGTTCTGGTAGGCGATACGCAACGCATCCCGGAAACCGCGCGTGATCGCCAATACGGTCGGTTCGCCCTTGCGCTCCAGCAGGGCATTGGTGGCAACCGTGGTTCCCATTTTTACCGCTTCGATCTGCTCCGCAGGAATCGGCACGCCGGCTGGAATGCCGAGCAGATGGCGAATGCCGGCAACTGCGGCATCCTTGTATTGCCCGGGATTTTCAGACAGCAACTTATGGGTAGCCAGCGTGCCATCGGGCCGCTTTGCGACTATGTCGGTGAAAGTGCCGCCACGGTCTATCCAGAATTGCCAGCGTTGCATGCTGCCTCGTTCGGTGTGGTAATGTTTGATGTCGAAGCCATTCCTGAGAGTCCATTTTCGCATGAACCCACCTGTTTCCAAACCGATCTCCGCCCTTGCCCTGTCTTCGCGGCGTGCATTGGTAGACGCCTGCATTGGCGCTGCGCAAAAATCCTCTTCCATTTTTACCAGGCTTTATCCCGATGCGGCCCGTGCCGCCGCATCGCATGCGGATGCAATGCACGCCGCGGGCATTGTGCTGTCCCCGCTGGCCGGCTTGCCTGTATCCGTCAAGGATTTGCTCGACATCGCAGGCGAGACCACGCTGGCCGGATCGGTCGTCCTGAAAGGCGCTCCACCTGCCAAGGCGGACGCGCCGGTCGTGCGGCGGCTGCGCGCGGCCGGGGCCGCGATCCTCGGCAAGACCAACATGACGGAGTTCGCATTTTCAGGCATCGGGCTCAACCCGCATTACGGTACACCGGCTAATCCTATGGACCGGCAGACTGCTCGCATCCCGGGCGGCTCGTCTTCAGGCGCAGCAGTGTCGGTGGCATCCGGCATCTGCGTGGCCGGCGTCGGCTCCGACACCGGCGGCTCGATACGCATTCCCGCCGCATTGTGCGGACTGGTCGGTTTCAAGCCGACCGCACGCCGCGTGCCGACCGCCGGCGCCGTGCCTTTATCAACGACGCTCGATACAATCTGCGCGATGACACGTTCGGTAGATGACTGCATCCTGATCGACGGCATCATTGCCGATACACCGTTATCGGTTCCTGGCCTGCCGCTTGCCGGCCTGCGGCTGGCGGTTCCCGCCACCATGATGCTCGACGGACTCGACGCGCACGTCGCCGCCTCGTTTTCAGCGGCATTGTCGCGGCTGTCGGCTGCGGGTGCAAAGATCATCGAAACGCCGCTGACGCTGCTCGATGAACTGGGCCAGCTGAACGGATTTTCCGTTGCGGAAGCCTATGCCTGGCATCGCACGCTTTTGGCCGAACACGAAGCGGATTACGATTTCCGCGTTGCCAAGCGCATCAAGCCCGGCGCCGCCTTGAGCGCGGCGGACTACATCGATTTGCATGCGAGAAGGCGCAACTGGATCGCGCGGATGGAGGCATGCATTGCGCCGTTCGATGCATTGATCATGCCGACCGTTCCGATTATTGCGCCGCCGATTGCGGACCTGGAAGCTTCGGAGGAAGCGTTTTTCAAGGCAAACGGCTTGTTGTTGCGCAATCCGTCGGCCATCAATCTGCTAGACGGCTGTGCGTTGTCGCTGCCTTGCCACGAACCGGGCACGCTGCCGGTCGGGCTGATGGTCGCGGGTGCGGCAATGTCAGACAGTAAAATACTGGCTGTTGCCCGCGCGATTGAATTCAATCTTCTTCAATGAAAGAGATAGGGTTCGACACAGCTTTTACGCGTTGAGCGGAAACGATCTGGTCGTGTCCAGACCGAGCTTTTTTGCAAATTTCACTCTGTCTTCCGACCCATAATGCAGCTCGCACAATGCGGTAAATGCAATCCAGCGCGCATCGACTTCAAAAAAATCCCGCAAATTGGCGCGCGTATCGCTGCGTCCGAATCCGTCGGTACCTAATGTAACGTAACGCGACGGGACATAGGCGCGAATGCTTTCTGCAACGCTTCTGACGTAATCGCTTACCGCTATGACAGGCGCGGCATTATGTCCGAGCTGCCGCGTTACATACGGCATTTCAGTCGAATCCTGCAAGCGATTGCCGCGCTCGACGGCCATTCCATCGCGTGCCAGCTCGGAAAAACTGGTGACGCTCCAGACTTCGGCGATGACGGAAAACTGTTCCTTCAGCAATGCGGCGGCGGCAACGGCTTCTTTCAGCATCGGACCGGCGGCCAGCAAGCGCACTTGCGGCACATCGGCCGGATGCAAACAGTACATCCCGCGCAAGATTCCTTCGGCTGATCCTTGCGGCATGCCTGGTTGCGCATCGTTTGCATTGGTCACCGTCACGTAATAGAAAATATCCTCATTGTCTTCCAGCATGCGGCGCATACCATCCTGCACGATCACGGCCATCTCGTATGCGTATGCCGGGTCGTATGCGACGCAATTCGGGATGGTCGACGCAACAAGGTGGCTGGAGCCATCCTGGTGCTGCAGCCCCTCGCCGCCAAGCGTGGTACGCCCCGACGTCGCCCCTATCAGAAATCCGCGCGCCCTTTGGTCGGCGGCGGCCCAGATAAGATCGCCTACCCGCTGGAAGCCGAACATCGAGTAGTAAATATAAAAAGGCAGCATCGGCAATCCATGCACCGAGTAACTGGTGGCCGCTGCGGTCCACGAAGAAATCGCGCCAGCCTCTGTAATGCCCTCCTCCAGGATCTGTCCGTCTTTCGCCTCGCGGTAATACAGGATGGAACCGATATCCTCGGGTTCGTACAGTTGCCCTTGCGACGAGTAGATACCGACTTGCCGGAACAGGTTTGCCATGCCGAAGGTGCGCGCCTCGTCGGCGACGATCGGCACCACGTATTTCCCGAAGTCGGCGTCTTTCAACAGGTTGCCCAGTATTCGGACGATCGCCATCGTGGTCGACATTTCCTTGCCGTTCGCCTGCAGCGCAAACCTGGCATGCGAGTCGATATCCGGAACAGCAAGTTTTTTCCCGGAATCGGTGCGACGCGGCATGCTGCCGCCCAGCGCAGCGCGGCGCGCCAGCAGATGGCGCATTTCGGGACTGTCGGACGTTGGCTTGTAAAACGCCAGGCTTTCGCACTGCGCATCCGACAGCGGCAACCTGAAGCGGTCCCTGAATTCGAGCAATGCCTGTGCATCCAGCTTCTTCTGCTGATGCGTGGTCATCCTGCCTTCGCCTGCGGCACCCATGCCGAACCCTTTTTTGGTTTGCGCCAGGATCACCGTAGGCTGTCCCGAATGATTGGCGGCAGCATGATAAGCGGCATGAATTTTTTTCATGTCGTGGCCGCCGCGATGCAGGCGATTGATCTCTTCATCGGTCAAGGTCGCGCCGATGGCCTGCACGCCGGGCGTCTGTCCGAAAAAATGTTCGCGGTTGAATTTTCCATCGTTGGCGGCAAACGTCTGCAACTGGCCGTCGACCGTTTGATTCAGTGCGCGGACCAGTTCGCCGCTTTTATCGCGCGCGAACAGCGGGTCCCAATCGGAACCCCACAACAATTTGATGACATTCCAGCCGGCGCCGGCAAACAGCGTTTCCAGTTCATCGATGATGTGACCGTTGCCGCGCACCGGACCGTCCAGGCGTTGCAGATTGCAGTTGACGACAAATACGAGGTTATCCAGTTTTTCGCGCGCGGCGAGACTGAGCGCGGCCAGCGATTCCGGTTCATCCATCTCGCCGTCGCCGAATATGCCCCACACCTTGCGTTCCTGCGCCTGTAGCAGGTTGCGATGTTCGAGGTAGCGCATGAAGCGCGCCTGGTAAATTGCGCTAATCGGTCCGAGGCCCATCGAACCGGTCGGAAATTGCCAGAAATTGGGCATCAGCCACGGATGCGGATACGAAGACAAGCCTTGCGCGCCATGCTTTTTCGCTTCAATCTCCTGGCGATAAAACGTCAAATCCTTTTCGCTCAGCGCACCTTCGAGAAAAGCGCGCGCATAAATGCCGGGCGCCGAATGCGGCTGGAAATAAACCAGATCGCCTGCGAACGATTCGGTGCGCGCGCGGAAAAAATGATTGAAACCGACCTCGAACAAGTCGGCAGCCGACGCATAGCTGGCAATATGCCCGCCCAGCTCACCGTGCGCCTGGTTGGCACGCACCACCATTGCCAGCGCATTCCAGCGCATGATGCCCGCCAGTTGCTGCTCGACGGCCAATGCATCGGACCCGCCGGGAAATGCCGGCTCGGCTTCGGCGCGGATCGTGTTGATGTACGGCGTATTGCGCGCATCGCGCCAGTTCACGCCCCACTCCTGCGCTGCCGCGCTCAGGCGGGATAACAGGAAGCGCGCGCGGTCATGCCCGACCTCGCGCACCACGGCCTGCAATGCATCGAGCCACTCGCCGGTTTCCTGCGCATCGATATCGATGTGGTTTACAAAATGATTGGCTGGCGGGATTTCCATGGCATTCTTTCTCGAGCATCGATATACCACACGATACCCAAAAAGCGCCAGCATAGGCACTCGAAATTATCTGTCTTTTCTGATTAAACCGGCATATTATTCCAATTATATTAATAACTCAGTTTTTTATACTTCATATGGAACTGGATTCGACTGATTTGCGCATCCTGCAAGTTTTGCAGGAGGATTCCAGCCTGAGCAACATCGATCTGGCTGCGAAAATCAATCTTTCGGCGTCGCCGACGCTGGCGCGCGTAAAAAATCTGGAAACCGGAGACGTGATCTCGCGTTATGTAGCCCTTGTCAATCCCCATGCATTGGGACTGAAAGTGAATGTTTTCATTCAAGTGAGCCTGGAAAAACAGGAGTCGGCGGCGCTGGCCCGCTTCGAGCAGGCGATCAGTCGTTTCGACGAAGTAATGGAGGTGTATCTGATGACGGGCGACGAAGATTACCTGTTACGCATCGTGGTGCCGGATATTCAGGCGCTGGAGCGATTCATCCTGGACCACCTGACCAAAATTCCCGGCATCAAGAACATTCGCTCCAGCTTTGCGCTGAAACAGGTCAAATACAAGACTGCGTTGCCGCTGGAAGCCGCAAGATGACCACGGCAATCAATCGTGGCGGGGCACAATTGCCGTCACGCAGGCTCGGCTAATCTCCCAACAGCTCCGCAATCGGCTGCATTCTTTCGACATGCTCGGAGATGACCTTCAGGATCACGATGATCGGAATGCCGAGCAGCAAGCCCCACATTCCCCACATCCAGCCCCAGAATAGCAGCCCGATGAATACTGCGGCAGGATTCATTTTTGCGATTTTTCCCGCCATCCACGTGGTCACAAAAATGCCAACCAGTGCTGCAATGGCAAGCGAGACCCCCGCCACCAGCAGCGCCATCGACAACGATTCGAACTGCATGAATGCCGTCAATCCGGACGCCACCGTAATAAGCAACGGGCCGATATAGGGAATCACATGCAACAGTCCTGCGGCAACCGCCCACGCACCGGCGTTTTGAAGTCCTATCGTGCGCAAAGCGATCCACATCAGCAATGCCAGCAGGGTATTCGTCACCAGCAGCATGAACATGTAGTTCTGGATCGATGTATGGATGTCATCCAGTATATGGACCGTGGTCTTCTTGTGTGAAAGCGACGGGCCGGTTAGTTTCACCAGTTTGCGCTTGAAGGTATCGCCCGATAACAGCAGAAAAAAAACCATGAACAGCACCATCGTCGCCTGGCTGATAAAACCGATTGCGCCCATTGACCCGGCCCATAAAAAATCATTAAGCCTGAATGCCGGCTGATCGGGACCGACCGGTTTTTTTTCAGCGGCGGATTTGCTGCCGGACGCCTGGCTGGTAGCTTTTTCAAGTTCGGCCGCAACCGCTTGCACCTGTTCGATTGCGCTAGGCCGCCCGTTTTGCGCTTTAGTCAGCACGCGCGACATCTTGTTTGTCGCCGCAGGTAATTCTTCCAGTATCGACTGGAATTCCTGGTACAAGGTATTGCCCACTGCAGCCGCGCCGCAAAGAATCGTGAGCATCACAATGCCGGTACCGATGGAACGAGGAATTTTGATCCGCTCAAGCCAGACGACCAGCGGATTCAGCGTATATGCTATAAAAATGCCGAGCAGAAGCGGGATCAGAAACTTGTATGCCCACTGCAATGCAAACAGACAGCCCAGCGTCGCCAGAACGGCGAGCGCCAAGCCGCGCGCCTCCACGGCAATACGCGGGACGAGTGACGACGAATTTTCGGGCGAAACCGTTTCTGTCAATACAACTTCCGGTGCCGGCGCCTCTGTCGCGGCCCGAGCTTCGGGAACTGCTGTATCGACATTTTCCGAATTCATTGGACGGTGGTTTGGCATTGAGGCATATGTTGGCTGCCAGATTAATGACTGTGGGGCTGCAGGAATTTAAGCAATTGCGTCATATCAACATATGGCGCCATTTTTATGGCATCAATGTAAATGATATCGCAACGTTTGACGCATATCTTCGTCAATCCTTCAGCTCGAACCGGCCCAATGAAGAGCCTGGAACCTGATACACGCCGAGGCAACAAGAAATATTTGGTAAAAAACGACCAAATTGCCGAAAAGGCGTAGCAACCGGGAGTAGATTTAAACTAACTGATAGTTTATTGATTGATATCCATACTATTCAGTTACTAAAAAAACGTGGCTTTCACTTCCCATATAGACGCAAAAAAGACGGACATGACAGGTCCTTGCCTGACCATAGCGATAAAAACTCTGAAAATATTTCACGCGCTGCCAAATGGAAGACATCATCGTTCATTCGACGGGATAAACTGGAAGCTTGAGACTGATCCAGCTGCCTCTGTTATTCCAGAAGGTACGTCAAGAACCACATAATGCTCATTGGTCAGCCAATAAGGTCGTGTATTCCAATGTCATGTACTCTAGCTTGTTGTCGGCAGTCGCGATACAGCGATGTCATGTTGACGGAGCGCAGCTTTGGACGGTAGCGGAGGAAGCTGAAAGAAAATGGTACGAATTTCAACATAACGGATCTGCAGGGTGGAGTGGCGATGTCAAGTGAAGGAAAACACTTTAGCGATCGTCTGCAAAAGGCGTTAAAAGACGCCGGTTATTCCGCGTACGGCCCTACGGAACTGGCACACCAGTTCAATGTTCGTTTTGCCGGCCATCCCGTTTCGGTCCACGCGGCCCGCAAATGGCTGATGGGGGAAGCGATTCCCACGCAGGACAAGATACGCGTGCTGGCCGAATGGTTGGTAATTCCAGCTGAATGGCTTCGTTTCGGCGGTCAGGATACGCACGACGGCAGGCCTGCTGCAATTGACAATACCGACCCTGTCTACTCACGGCTGATTGCCGATGTACAGCGCATGGACGCGCATGACCGTAAACTTGTTTTTGAATTTGTGCGCCTCGTTATCCGCTTGAAAGATCAGGCGAATTCACGATCTGCTGCCGGGGGATTGTGATCTTCGGTGGAGTGAAGCGGTTGGATGAAACGATGACGCATCAAAATTTCTTTAAAACAAAAGGAGGATTTTCGGACCTGTTTATTTCTAATTTTCAATCGCTCTTGACTTGCATCAGAAACGGCTTTGATTTGACGTGTAAAAAGAGTATTAGCGCAATTTTTTGCGCACCATTCCTGAGCAAGGTCGAAGATTATGAATACGCAGGATTATGAAAATCTGCGAAAGCTGATTTCGGAATTACAGGCACAAACACATATGATTTGCGGGGAAGGCTACGCGGCTTTCAACGGGCTGGTGGATGATATCAAAGAGAATTACATTTGCGGCCTGGTCTCCACCGTGGATCGGGCGAAGCATTTAATCGAAAAGATCGATCCCGATCGCTAGCCTGCCGTAGCGTCTCTGTTGAAACACGTTCATGTGCCGGCTCCATTTCATGGCACGCATCAGTCGGAATCGTTATCGAATTGCCAGCATATGCTTGTCAAGGCATTCCTTGCACAAGATCCTTCATGAATGCGGTGCGCTGAATAACCGATTTACCTGCCCCATCGAATCATCGTTTCCAAGACCTGCTTGCGCCCACCGGTTGTTCCTTGCCACTCGGTCAATTCTGCAGACTGACGCGCGACGCGCTTGTAAAGCAGATCATGAAATTTCCTCATCTTATCGAAAGATCCGGTGATTGGCATGTCGCAATCGGCTGCAGCTCCGGCTTTCAAGCCGATAACCACCGATAATATATTCCCCATGACGCCGCCGTTCGCTGCGGAATGGATTGTTTTAGCAGGCGTTTGACGCTACTCTATGGCAATCTGTGGCGGGTTCGATTTGCTGCCAATGTGTCGATTGTACGGCCATGCATTGCAAGGGGAATCCCCGGCACCATGTTCGCGACGCTATTTTCAGGCCATTTCGTTCTGCGGGTGCTGATGTACCCGGGTGGTGTATTTCATCCTGGCCCTGGCGGCCCGGTTGCCCAATTTAATGAAGGGTTGGAGTTAAATGCAAGTAGCTGTTATCGGTGGCGGCGTGATCGGCGTCTGCACCGCGTATTTTCTTGCTGCGGCGGGACATGAAGTCGTTGTCATCGAGCGGTATGGCAATGTGGCGCAGGAAACCAGTTTCGGCAATGCCGGCATCATCGCTCCCGGTTACTCGACGCCCTGGGCCGCGCCCGGCATGCCGAAGAAAATCCTGTCCTATCTTTTCAAGCGGGAAGCGCCCGTGCTGTTCAAGCCGAGCATGGATCCGGCGCTATGGCGCTGGATTCGCCTGTGGCTTACCGAGTGCGAGCTGGAGCGTTATCGGGTCAATAAGGCAAGGATGCAGCGCGTCGCATTCTACAGCCGCGACATAATGCAAAAGCTGCGCGAGCATTACGAGCTCGATTACGAACAGACCAAGGGCGTTCTACAGCTATTCCGCAGCGGGCGGGAATTCCAGATGGCGCAGCCCGCGATCGAACTGCTGGCCGCGAACGATATACCGCACCGGCTGGTGGATGCCGATGCCGCACGCCTGATCGAACCGGCGTTGGCAATGCACACGCCGCTGGCCGCGGGACTGTATCTGCCGCAGGACGAAGCGGGAAATTGTCCGCTTTTTACCAGGCAATTGAAGGCGATTGCGCAATCCATGGGCGTGGAGTTCCATTTCAACAGCACCGTCACCGCGATTTCCAGTGAAGGCAAGCGTGTCTCCATGCGTATCGACGAAAGAACCTTCAGCGCCGATGCGGTAGTCATTGCCGCCGGAGTCGACAGCACCCAATTGCTCGAGCCGCTCGGCATACGCATTCCGCTCTATCCGGTCAAAGGCTATTCCGCAACCGCATTCGTCAAAAATTTCGACCAGGCGCCGCTTGCCGCGCTGATGGATGAATCCTACAAAGTCGCAATCACCCGCATGGGCAGCCGCATCCGAGTCGCCGGCACCGCTGAGCTCGGTTCGCGCACACTGGATTTGCGCGCAGCCGCATTGCGCACACTGGTCAAAGTGGGTGAAGACTGGTTCCCGGATGCGGCCAATTACAGCACTGCGACATTCTGGTGCGGTGCACGGCCGATGCTGCCGGATGGCCCGCCGCTGCTGGGCGCCACGCCCGTCAGGAATGTCTTCATCAACCTCGGCCATGGCTCGACCGGCTGGGCCATGGCCGCCGGGTCGGGCAAGCTGGTATCCGATCTCGTTTCGGGTGACACGCCGGATATCGATATGGACGGACTGACATTGTCGCGTTATGGATAAAGTCGATTGCATCGTCATCGGCGCCGGCGTCGTCGGCCTGGCAGTGGCGCGCAGGCTGGCCCAGTCCGGACGCGAGGTGCTGGTGGTTGAAGCCAATCCGGGTATCGGCATGGAAACCAGTTCACGCAACAGCGAAGTGATCCATGCCGGGCTGTACTATCCGACCGGCAGTTTAAAGGCCCGGTTATGCGTCGCCGGCCGTGCCATGCTGTATGCATATTGCGCAGAACGCGGCATCGCGCACCGCCGCTGCGGCAAGCTGATTGTGGCGACATCGGATGCGCAACGCGACAAGCTTGCCGCAATCCATGCGCAGGCGCATGCGAACGGCTGTGCCGAAGTCGTTGCATTGAGCGCGCAGCAGGCGCACGCGCTCGAACCGGCGTTATCGTGCG
>DASYKE010000203.1:0-8437 GCA_035995725.1 Burkholderiaceae bacterium
TCTTGTCGCATTAACGACAATTTTTGCCTCTGGTTCCAATGCGGCGGATCTGCTTGCGTCATGGCGTGCGGCGCGCGCCTACGACGCCAATTTTTCGGCTGCGGGCAATGCACTGTCAGCAGGCCTGGAGAAATCCAAGCAAGGCGACTCAATGATCTTGCCGCAGGTCGCGCTGACCGGCAGCATGATCGAAGCCAGAAAAAGCGTTGCGCCCGGGGACCCGGCAATTGCCGGCACGGTCGCGCAGGGAGCGCAATACGGATCGACCGTATCGCTGGTGCAGCCGATCTACAATGCCTCTGCATTTGCCACCCGCAACGAACTGAAGGTCCAGACGCAACAAGCCCAGGTGCAATACCGTTTGGCTGAACAGGATTTGATATTGCGCGTCGCGAAGGCTTACTTCGAGGTGCTGCTGGCGCAGGAAAATGTCAACCTGGTAAAAGCGCAAATGGATGCGGTGAGCGAGCAATTGGCTCAGGCAAAAAAAACGTTTTCAGTCGGCTCGGCGACGATTACCGACACTAATGAAGCGCAAGCACGTTTTGACGCTATTGTTGCCAGCGAAATTTCGGCGCGAAACGATCTCGGTCTCAAGCAGGCAGCTTACCGGCAGCTCACCAACCTTGATCCGTTGAAATTGGTGCCGATCTCGGAGACGCGAACACCGACCCCGCCCCAACCCGCGGTTATGGATCCCTGGCTTCTACAGGCACAGTCAGGCAGCCTGGCTGTCATTGCACAAGAGCTGGGCATACGGATTGCCAAAAGCGAGATCGACCGCTATCGATTGGAAGCTTCTCCCACACTTGCATTGGTTGCCAGCGTCGGCAGGCAATGGGATGGCAGCGGATCCGCAGGTTTCGGATCTCCGGATCGCACATCCAGCAATACGATCGGCTTGCAACTCACCATTCCGCTTTATACCGGCGGTTATCGCAGTTCCAAATACCGGGAAGCCGTTTCATTAGCCGATCAGCAGCGCGATACGCTGGAGGCAATCGTCCGTGATGCTCAGCAGACGGCTCGCCAATCGTTCCTTGGCGTGGAAACCGGCGCAGCGCAGATCAAGGCGCTTGAGCAGGCGAAGGTCTCAAGCGCATCTTCCGTGTCATCCAGCAAGGTGGGGCGGGATATAGGCGTGAGAACGACTGTCGATGTCCTCAATGCAGAGCAGATCCACTACCAGAATCTTTATAATCTGGTTGCTGCAAGATACCAGTATTTGCTAAGCAAACTGCAGCTGGCAGCATCGGTCGGCAAGCTCAATGAAGGTGAACTGGCAAGCGTCAATAGCTGGCTTGTTGCGGGCGCTTAACAAAAAAAAGCGGAAACAAACGCGAAAAAAAAGCGGAAAAATTAGCGAAAAAAATAACCCCACTACAATGCGCACCGACCGGATCGCATGCTGTCGACATGAATTATTACGAATCAAGAAAAACTATGGCTACCAACAAGAAGAAACGAACAACGATTCTACTGGGCATTATCGCCATCGGCTCCGGCTTCGCGCTCACGCTCGGGTTATCTTTCGGCCGCAAGACAGATATGTCCGCTCCCAAGAAACCTCCACTCGTCAGTGTGACGGCGACGCGGACGCAGGACTTCCCTATTGAATTTTCAGCGCAGGGACATCTGGTCTCGCTTAACCAGGTGGACGTGCGGCCGCAACTCACCGGAACAATCCAGAGCGTGAATTTCAAGGAAGGCGATGAGATCAGGGCCGGCCAGATGCTGTTCACGCTGGACGCAAGCGATGCGACAGCGCAGTTGAAACGATTCGAGGCGCAGGCTGCGCAGATCGAGGCGCAACTCGCCGATGCCAAGCGCGACCATAACCGCGCGCAGGAATTGGTGAAATCGAATTTCATTGCTCCCAGCGCGGTCGATACGGCCGCCAGCAAAGCCGATGCCTTGCAAGCCCAGCTCAAGGCCGCCCGCGCTGAAGTCGATAGTGCGCGCGTGGTCCTGGCGCACACCAGGATTACTGCTCCGATTTCGGCAAAAGCCGGTGCGGTCATTGTCCATCCCGGAAGTCTCGCCCAGATCAACGCAACCGCGCCCCTGGTAACTCTCGCGCAATTTGATCCCATCGGAGTTGAATTCAGCCTTCCCGAGCAAAACCTGAATCCGATCCTTGCGGCGCGCGCAACTGCGCCGGTCATCGTTTCGATCGTCAGTCCTGACGGCAAGACAATCGAAGGCAAGCTCTCGTTTATCAACTACACGGTAAACACCGATACCGGCACGATCAATTTGAAAGCTACCTTTCCCAATCAGCAGCGCAATTTATGGCCCGGCACTTTCGCGCGGGTCACGGTGCGTGCCGGCTTCAGCAAGGGGGCCGTGGTGTTGCCGCCGCAGGCGGTCCTGGAAGGACCGAACGGGCGTTTCGTCTATTCGGTGGATGGCGACAGCAAGGTAATCTCCAAGCCCGTGACCTTGTTGCGCGTTCAAAATGAAATGGCAGTGATCGACGGGCTGACAAGCGGCGAACGCGTCGTTCTCGAAGGCACGCAGAATCTGCGTTCCGGGATGCTGGTACAAGTGACAGACCGGTCCTCGCCGAGGAATGCGCCGGGCAGACCTGCGGGCGCCGACGCCATGGCGAGCAAGGCGGGAAAATGAAAATTTCCGAACTGTGCATGCAGCGCCCTATCGCCACGATGCTGCTGTGGCTAAGCGTCATTGTCGGCGGCATTGCATGCTGGCTGCAACTTCCCATTTCCGCTCTGCCCACCTACGATACGCCGACCATTCAGGTTAGTGCGACATTGCCCGGCGCAGGGCCGGAAACCATGTCGACGTCGGTCGCTACGCCGCTTGAAAAGCAGTTCACGGCAATTCCCGGACTGATCACGACCACTTCCAGCAGTATTCAGGGCCAGACACAGATTACCCTTGAATTCGATCCCAGCCGCAATATCGACGCTGCCGCAGGCGATGTGCAAGCCGCGCTGTATCGGGCTACGCGCCTGTTGCCGACGGAAATGACGACGCCGCCGTCATACAGGAAAATCAATCCCGCCGATGCCCCTGTTCTGCTGATTGGCCTCAGCTCGCCGGCATTGAAGTTAACCGATCTGAACGGATATTCGGACAACCTGATTGTGCCTGCTCTTTCCACGTTAAATGGCGTGGCGCAGGTAACCGTTGCCGGGCAAAAACGATACTCGGTACGCATCGAAGTCGATCCTGACCGATTGGCCGCGCTAAACATGACCCTGGCCGACGTGACCAATGCATTGAAGGCGGCCAACTCCAATGCGCCGATCGGTGAACTCGACAGCAATCGTCAAATGATGACACTGCAAATGGCCGCCGGACTGATGAAAGCCAAGGATTTCGCCAGCGTGATCGTGGCATCGCGCAATGGCCAATCGGTCCGCCTGTCCGATTTTGCAATCGTTCTGGACAGCATAGAGAACACGCAGAACACCAGCGGGATCAATGGTGAAAGTTCGATTCTGCTGTCGGTCCAGCGTCAGCCTGACGCCAACACCGTTGCCACCATCGACGCCATCCGGGCCATGATGCCAAGGTTGCAAAGTCAAATGCCCGCCTCCGTGAAAGTGCAGCTGCTCAATGACCGGTCGATTTCAATTCGTAATTCCATCCACGACGTCAATCTGACGATGCTGCTGACCATCGGTCTCGTCATCATGGTCATTCTGATGTTCCTGCGGCAGCTCGCTGCAACCCTGATTCCATCCATAAGCCTGCCGATCTCGCTGCTAGGCACGTTCGGCCTGATGTACGCGTTCGGTTTGAGTCTCAATAATATTTCCCTGATGGGGTTGACGATAGCCGTCGGATTGGTGGTCGACGATGCAATCGTGGTGCTTGAAAACATCATGCGCTATATTGAAGAAGGCATGGAGCCGTATGCGGCCGCGGTTCGCGGCGCCTCCGAGGTCGCTTTTACCGTCATATCGATATCGATTTCGCTGATCGCCGTTTTTATCCCGATCTTTTTCATGCCGGGAACAATCGGCTTGCTGTTTCATGAGTTTGCGATCGTGGTATCGCTGTCGATCGTCGTATCGGCCGCCGCCGCGCTGACCCTTATACCGATCCTGGTGCCGATGCTGATCAAGAACAACCACGAGCACGAGCACCGGGCGCCGCCGACCTGGAGCCGATTGTTCGAGGAAGGATTCGATTATGTACTGAACAAGTACAGCCTCGCTCTGGATTGGGCACTGGCCCATCGCCCAATCGTTCTCGCCGTTGCGCTTGCCACTTTCGGCCTTACCGCATGGCTGTATGCGATCTCGCCCAAGGGATTTTTCCCGCTGGAAGACACCGGGCAGATTTCAGCCAATGTGGACGCTCCCCAGGACATGTCATATGAAGGCCGGTTGGCCGTGCTCAAGCAGCTTGAAGCCGTGATATTGAAGGATCCGAACGTTACCGATGTGGCGTCGAAAGTGGACCATGACACGACCTCGTTTTTCATCACGCTCAAGGACAGCGGCGCGCGTCCGCCAATGGCGGCAGTGCTGACGCAATTGCGGAAAGAGACCAGCTTCCTGCCGAATATCCAGGTGTTTTTCAGTCCGGTCCAGAATCTGAGAATCGGAGGCCGGGGCTCGAAGAGCATGTACCAGTACACGCTGCAATCGATCAGCCCGGGCGACCTGGATCTCTGGTCCGAGAAATTGCTTGCCGAACTGAAAAAATCGAGTGTATTCGCCGGGCTGAATTCCGATTCCCAGCGAAACGGCCTCGAAGCGCGCCTGGCGGTCGACCGCGACAAGGCCTCGCTTCTGGGCGTGGACATGGCGAACATACGCGACACACTGTATGCCGCCTACGGTACGCGGCAGGTATCGACTATCTATGCGCCGGAGGACAGCTACAAGGTCATCATGGAGCTTGCGGATCAGCATCGCCGCGACGAAAGCAGTCTTTCGAAAATTCAGGTGCGCAGTTCCAGCGGCGCGTTGGTCCCCCTCAGCGCCTTCACAAGTGTCGATCGCGCGAAAGGTACCATGGCAATCAACCATCAGGGACAACTGCCGGCGGTCACGATTTCATTCGATCTTCAACCTGGCAAGTCGCTGTCGGATGCAACCATGGCGATCAACGCCGCGCAGCAGCAGATCGGGCTGCCGATTTCGATCTTTGGCGGTTATGCCGGTCAGGCGGCGCTGTTTCAGCAATCGCAAAGTACCCAACTGTGGCTGATCGTCATTGCGATAGCGGTGATCTATGTGGTCCTTGGAATGCTGTACGAGAGCTGGATTCATCCTGTGACGATTTTGCTGGGTATTCCATCGGCCGCCGTGGGCGCATTGCTGGCGTTGCGGATGACCGGATTGGAGCTCAGCTTCATTGCCATGATCGGTATTCTGCTGCTGGTCGGCGTGGTGAAAAAGAACGCTATCATGATGATCGACTTCGCCCTGGAGGCGCAACGCAGGGAAGGATTGCCGCCGGCACAGGCGATTCGAAAGGCTTGTTTGCTCCGCTTCAGGCCAATCATGATGACCACGCTGTGCGCTATCATGGGCGCGCTGCCCATTGCGCTCGGATTGGGCGCGGGAGCGGAGTTGCGCCAGCCGCTGGGTGTCGCAATTGTCGGCGGGCTTGTGTTCTCGCAGATGATTACGCTGTTTATCACTCCCGTGCTGTACCTGTGGTTTGACCAGATCAGCCGCCGCCGGCCATCCATGTCGGCACAACCGCAAACCGAACCGGCGACTTGATGGAGCCTGACATGCGACGTCCGCGTGCAAATTACTTCTTCTTGCCGGCCTTTCAAGGGTTCCGATAAAGTGACGAAAATTCTATTGGTGGAAGACCAGCCCACAGCTGCCGAGTACCTTTCCAAAGGATTGAAGGAGGAAGGGATGGTGGTGGACGTTGCCTACAACGGCCCCGATGGCCTGCATTTATTGCTGACTGGCAGCTATGATCTGGCAATCCTCGATGTAATGTTGCCAGGACTGGATGGCTGGGCCATTTTAGAGACTGTACGCAGGGCCGGAAAACGCACGCCGGTTCTTTTCCTGACGGCGCGGGACGACATCGACGATCGGGTCCGCGGCCTGGAACTGGGGGCCGACGACTACCTGGTGAAACCATTTGCATATAGCGAACTGCTTGCACGCATACGCGTAATTTTGCGCCGCCATGACACGACACTATTCGAAAGCGAGCCCACGTCGTTTGAGCTGGCGGACCTGAAGCTGGACTTGCTGAAACACCGCGCCACCCGCGGTTCGGACCGGCTCGATCTGACGCCCAAGGAGTTTGCGCTGCTTAGCCTGTTGATCCGGCGCGCCGGCGAAGTGCTGTCGCGCACCGTGCTTGCCGACCAGGTGTGGGACATGAATTTCGATTCGGACACCAATGTTGTGGAGGTCGCGGTGCGCCGCCTGCGCACCAAGGTCGACGACCCCTACTCCGTCAAGCTCCTGCACACCGTCAGAGGGGCGGGCTATGTCCTTGAACTTCGCGCTTAGCGCCCTGGACCCGCGCCGATGGTCGCTTACCGCGCGGATGACGCTGTTCTTCTCGGTCGCAATCACAGCGATATTGTTCAGCGTATCCGGAATGATGTACAAGGAGCTGGTGCATCAATTGCACGAAAAAGAAGAAATGGAGTTAATGAATAATCTTAAAATCCAGCAGGAAATATTATCGAATCTGGAAAGAAAAAAATCGCCGGTTCTATGGCAGCAAGAGTGGGCAGAACATAACGAGAAAGGCAAAAAATTTTCCTGGAGAGTCTTGTCGGCAAGCGGCGAAATTCTCGCCGCATCGCCGAATCTGGCAGCGCCAGCGTCCGCTTTCCCTCCTGCGGTTGCGGTGCGTCCCAGAAAATTCAATCGCTGGGAAACCAGGAGCCCGGATCGGACGCAATATTCCTTGCTGACCTCAATGCAGGCAGAAAATACACCTGGATCAAACTGGGTGGTGCAAGGTGCTCTGGATGTCTCCCAGGATCAGAAAATTATTGATCAGTATTGGCTGACGCTTTTGAGCGCTCTCCTTATTGCAATCCTGATGTCCGGCGGGGTTGGGTGGTTTTTAGCGCGCCAGGGCCTGGCTCCGGTGCGCGCCATCAGTTCCGCGATCGGACGGATCAACGCTGAAAAATTACACTCGCGCATTGCCAATGAAGCGTGGCCGTCCGATCTGAAAGTGCTCGCGCAAGCCTTTGACGAAATGCTGGGACGGCTGGAATCATCGTTCGAACAGCTCTCGCGTTTTTCATCCGATCTGGCACATGAATTCCGTTCACCGATAAATAACCTTGTGGCTGCCGCCAGTGTCACGCTGACCCGGGCCAGAAACGCCTCTGAATATCAGGACACCCTGGCAGTAATAGTTGAAGAAGGCGGCCGTCTTTCCCGCATGGTTTCCAGCATGCTGTTCCTGGCGCGTGCCGATAATGCCAAGCAGTGGGTTCATCCTGAACTTTTATCCACCGCTACGGAATTTCAAAAAGTCCTGGATTTTTTTGATGCGGTGGCAGAAGAACATTGCGTGAAGTTGACTGCGGTTGGGGACTTCAAGATTCGCGCCGATCAAATTCTGATCAGGCGCGCACTTTCAAACTTGATCGCGAACGCGTTGCGCCACACTCCACCGAATGGCCAGATCAGACTTGTGGCGAAGGACAATGGCACTGACATAGCACTGTCCGTGACCGACACCGGAGCAGGAATCGCGCCGGAACATTTGCCTTTCCTTTTCGATCGATTTTATCGGACGGACACCGCGCGCAGTTCCAGTGAAAGTACCGGCCTAGGATTGGCCGTGGTGCGGTCGATCATGGATTTGCACGGTGGAGCTGTCACCGTTGAAAGCACCTTGGGATATGGATCTTGTTTCACCCTGGTTTTTCCAAAAGCGGTCAGGCAGCATGCGCCTGTGGGAGATGATGTTTAGGATCGAACGGTGCATAAATATCCATCGCCGCCATTAAAACGAAATCGCCTGGAACCTGAAAAATCTTCCACTTTTGCGGCCGGGATCGTCGGTACATTTGGTTTCAAGCATATAGGCTTTTCCTCGACGCTGGCCCTTGCCGCGCTTTTGATTGTGGTAGCTATCGTCCCTGTCACCGATGACATATGGATTCGGCTGCGCTGTCCCAGTCGTTGACTTTCTCAGGACTGCAGGGCGCGAAGGGTGCCGCAACCGATGCAAGCGGGTGAACCGGCGGGTCCGATAGACGTTGTTTTGCTCGGTATGCAGGCGGTAATACATGTACCGAAGGCGCTCCCGGAGCTGGTCGAGCAATCAGGCAGCTCTCAGCGCTATCAAAATTCCGTGTTAAATCGCAACATCCCATGTTAAATTGGCATTTTGCGATTTATAAAAAGTTAGGCAGTTCCACAGCCACCATGAACTTTTCCGATATTTTCAATGTCTTTTCGAAGCGCCCCGCGCCTCCGAATGTGCCGCCTAAGCCGCTTACTCG
>DASYKE010000204.1:0-4695 GCA_035995725.1 Burkholderiaceae bacterium
AAACTGGCCGAGCGCTACCTGCCTGGGCTGCCGGCAGAGCAGGCCAGGATTACCGGCGAATACCTGGCCGACCTGGTCGCGGGTAACGATTCAGCCAGTTCCACAGGTTCGTTCCTGCACGACCCGGTCTTCGGGAGAGAAAAGAAATGATTTGATAGCGGGTGCACTTTTCGCCAAAAATGCGGTGCATATAAAGGGCTCCCATGACTGTCACCACTTCTGTCAACAAGACGCAGCCGCTAGGGAATGGCGTTACGACCAGTTTCCCCTATGCCTTCCGCATCTATGCCGCCACCGATCTGGTTGTCGTCAGAACCGACATTGCCACCGGCGTCGACACGCCGCTGGTATTGAATACGGATTACACGGTAACCGGTGTCGGAAGTTACAACGGCGGCAACGTGGTGTTTAGTGTCGCGCCTGCGACGGGTGTTCGCATCACGATCCGGCGGGTAGTGTCCATCACGCAGCAAACGGACTTGCGCAATAACGGTGCCTACTTCGCGGAAACGCATGAGGATGTATTCGACCGGCTGACGATGGTCGACCAGCAGCAACAAGAAGTGCTGGACCGTAGTCTGACGTTGGCCCCCACATCATCCGGCGTGTCAGCCGTTCTGCCAAATCCTGTTGGCAGCCAAGCGCTCGCCTGGAACCCGGAAGGCACGGCGCTGGTAAACGTCGGGCCGGTCGACAACACCTTGCTTGCCGTCCAGCTTGCCGACAGCGCGGACGCGGCCAAAGGCGTCACGCTGATCGGGTACCTCGGCGGCACGTTGCGCGCCTACCTGAACCAATTTGTCACCTCTGTCGGAGCATCGCTAGTTGGGTGGATTCAATCAGGCGCCGGCGCGGTGCTTCGCCTGGTGCAAGACAAGCTGCGTGAACGTGTCAGCGTCAAAGACTTCGGTGCCGATAGCACTGGCGTAGCAAACAGCTCCACGGCGTTTTCCAATGCCGGGAACGCAGCATCGACTGTTATTGTCCCGGACGGTACGTATCTGCTTAACTCGGACGTGACATCGAGCGCGACGTATGTGCTGGGGGCGGCTGTGTCATTCACCGGAGCCGGGGTGCTGTATGCCCCCGTGAACCGTCCGCACACCTCTCACTACCCCGGCCGGAAAAAAACGCTTGCCGACGTGCTCAACAAAGCGAACGCAGGGACGGCGATCACGATCGCCTGTTATGGCGACTCGATTACATATAGTCAGGATACGACCGCAACGGGAACTAAGGTTGCCATCAATGGAGCATCGCAAACGCGAAGCGGGAAACCATATCCAGACGCACTGTTAGAGGCAATAGGATTTGCCGGATTTGCAGGAGGTGTGACCGTTTTCAATCGTGGTTTCCCTGGCGATACCACGATTGAAGGCATAACTAGATGGTCGGCCGCTTCTGCGACGGACGTGGCATTCATCATGTATGGCCACAATGACGCGAACAATTACGGCGGATATGCGCATGGAGCCGTGAGCCTGGCGAATTTCCGTCGAAACATGAGCATGATCATTGAGCGGGAGATTGTGAAGGGCGCGGTAGTCATATTGCTTGGGCCGCCTCCGGTGCAAGATGTTGCGCAAAACGAAAAGATCAGACCCTATTCCGCAGCTGCCAAGCAGATAGCAGCGGAATATGGAATTCAGTTTATTGACGTGGCCGAACAACTTTCTCCCATCACATCCATTTGGACGGACGGGGTTCACCTCACAACCTATGCATACCATGAAACAGGCTGGCATCTTGCAGGGTTATTTCTGCGCCGCGACGGAGCAATTCATCGGATCGCACGAGGCGCAATCTATTACGCGCCTGATTCCCTTGGCCATGGCGGGACTTACTTTGCATCGGCTACCGCGAAAGGCGGTTCTGGCGCATTAATATCATTGGCGGCAGGGCAAACCTATGCAATTGGCGCCTACGTGGAAGAGGATTGCCTGCCGGTGATCCATTCCGTCAACTCCACTGGCGTCAACTTTACCCTTCGCAGCTATTACGCTGGCGGTAATACCGGAACGAGTGGCGTTGCAACCGCTGATCTTTTGCACAACCCGACCAAAGGACTGCGGCAAAAACTGATTGCGCCAAAGCTGAGGCGCGGGTATCGAACACTCTTTATCCGCAACGATGGTGCGACCACGGCCTATATCGAGGCAATCGAATTTGCCGGCGCCGAATTTGTAACGGTATCGCGTGGCTTGCAGGTTAAATCATCAGCGCTGTCGGGCATATTCCAGCCGGTCCGGCAAAGCGTGGCGGATACCTGGTTCATTGCCGGCGACTATTCAAAGAAGCTGACCGATCCGTGCAATATCATCGCACGCATGACATTGTCGGACGTTGGCGCGGGCGCGGCCAATGGCGTCGTCTTGCTTGGTGCTCTGCCGGAAGCAGGGGCGCTGGATCTGGTGTGCGGCAACATGTTGATCGTGTTTCGCTCCGGTACTTCGCTGATTTTGCGGCAACTAATCAACGCCTTGCCGGACCCCGATACCACTGTGGCAGCCGTTTTTCCAGCTGGTGTATGGACCGGCGAAATCGAACTAGAACTGACGGCAGGTACGATGAATGTTTATGTCGATGGAACGCTGACCGGCACGCGGGCAGTCGCGCAAACTTCAGGTTATGCCGGGGTGATTGGCGCAGCGGCAGCACGCTTTGTCTGTAACAGCCTGTGGTACTCGGGCTATGTAAAAGGACCTTATTGACTTAACCGATTTTAGTATTTATCCACGGCTATGGACACCCACATGAGTGACGGATTTTCAGGTAGCGCAGGTATTGCCATATTCAAGCTGTACGGCGCGAAAGCCGTGTTCGGAATGATCGGTGCTGCGCTGCTGTATGTAGTGCTGCCACCTACCAACACGGACGGCAGTTTCAACAAAAAGGAATTCGTGCTGCGCATGGCCGTTGCCGGTGTGTTTTCTTGCATGTTCGGCGACATGGCAGCTGACGCCATCAATAACGCCTCCTGGCTTGCCCCATGGATTCAACCGTACAAGCACAAGAGTGCCATTGACCTGATGGTCGGCGCTCCCGGTTGGTGGATTTCCCGCGCTGTAGCGCTGGGATTGCGCAAGCGCGAAGGCAAGGACATCGTGGAAGTCGTTAAGGAAGTGAAGGAAATCATATGATCACGATCCAACAATACTACATGGGCCGCAATCTGACCTACGGTGATGAGCTTACCCAGGAAAAGATGGTCAACGCGAACACCACGGTGCAACGGATCAATGCGTTGATCTTGGCGTTTCAGGCCGATGGCGTCACGCCGGAAAGCAGTCCTGTTTCCAAAACGCCGGTGTCAAGCGGTTGGAGGCCAGCCAAGATCAACGGCATCACAGCCGGTGCAGCGGTACGTAGCAAGCACATGACTTGCCAAGCATGCGACCTGTATGACCCAGAGGGCGACATCGACGAATGGGCGCTGGCGCGTCCGGAGGTGCTGGCGAGGATCGGGCTATGGCAGGAGCACCCATCGGCAACGAAGGGGTGGGCGCACTTCCAGATCATCCCGCCGAAGTCCGGCAACCGGGTGTTCTATCCATGAACATACTGCAGGCCATAATGCCGCCCTGGGTACGCTGGACGGTCCTGATCCTGGCTTTTGGCTTCACTGCGATGACTTTCCAGATGCGCGGCGAGCGCATCGCCGGCCAGCGCCACATAGATTATGTCACCAAGCAGGCGACGCAGACGGTGCGGATCGCCAGGGCACAGTCCAAAGTCGTGGTGCAGGCCGAGATCGAATATCGCGATCGGATTAAAAAAATTTACGTCAAAGGCGACGTTATTGAACGGAAGGTACCGGTATATGTCACGAACGCTGATAATGATCGCTGCACTATTCCTGCTGGCTTCGTGCGGGTGTATGACGCCGCTTGGTCAGGTGAGCCTACCGGACCCGCCGCCGATTCTGACAGGGGACCCGCCGGCGTTTCGCTTGCTGATGTCGCAGAAACAGACGTCCACAACGCTACGTCCTGCCGCGCCTGGCGAGAGCAAGCGCTCGGATGGCGAGCGTTCTACCGCAAATTGAAAGAGGCCACGGATGATATGCAGACGTCTGGACATCCAACGCCGTAGTAAAGTTAGAGCGCCTGTCCGGTTGGGCAAACAACCGAGTAAGTCCTGTCCACTGACAGCGATCAGGCGACATGCCAGTATAGTAGGCATTTCCGAAACGCAAGGTTTGTGTCATGTCGCTATTAATCGGATGGCGGAAGTTCTACAGCGATTTGAAAGCGGCAGACGACGCATGAAAAATCGTGCGGGCTGTAACTATGCATGGCCCATCCGAAACGGCGTAATATTAAAAAATCGATCCCTTGTTCAACGCCGTTTAAAACGATTTAAATGGCCCTAGGAGCGCTTGTCATGCGCGAAGATAAATCCGGGATGACATAAATGATTTATCCTGACTCAAGTGCCAGGATCGACTTCTGTGCTCAATGACGGGGAGAATGAAATGGCTTCCGGAAAGATCCTTGTTGCCCAAGGCGGCGGTCCGACAGCGGTGATCAACCAGTCGCTTGCCGGCGTTGTCCTGGAGGGGCGCCGTTTTCGCGATGTCGAGCTGGTGTACGGTGCACGGTTTGGCGTGCGCGGCATAGTCGATGAAGACTTCGTCGATCTGACGCAGGAAACGAGCCATAACCTCGAGCTGGTGGCCAACACGCCTTCCTCCGC
>DASYKE010000205.1:0-17035 GCA_035995725.1 Burkholderiaceae bacterium
GTGTTCGATATGAACATGCCTGTAATGAATGGGCTGGAGGCGACCAAAGCGTATCGTTTCATGCGGCCAGCTGGCATGCGCGCGCCCGTTATCATGTTTTCCGCCAACGTGACCACGGAGACGAAGGAAGAATGCCTGAATGCAGGCGTTGACGAGTTCCTGCCGAAGCCCATTCAAGTTACTTCATTTTTAGAAACGCTGGATCGATTGGTGGAAAAATTCGGCACCAATCGACGTACCCATCTCTCTTATCAAAAGTCGTCAGGTGTGCCCATTTTGGCTCAGCCTCCCGGCGAGACTGTTTTGAATTACGCCACGCTGGCTGAGTTGGAGCGCATCGGTCAAAATTGGACGTTTGTTGATGACCTACTCTCAGGTTTCATCGAGGATAATCGAAGACTTGTCGACCAGCTTGAAGAAGCGCTGCGTTCGTCGCAATTCGAAGAGTTCAAGGAAATTCTGCATGCAATCAAAGGTTCAGCCGTCAGTATTGGTGCGTTATCAATGAGGACAGCATGCCAGCGGTTTGAAAAAATGGCTCACAGCGAATTAAAACGTGATACCGAAGAGATTATTAATTTCGTCAAGAGCACTTTCGATCGCCTTTGTCAAGCGGTTGATCATTACCGCAAGCAACGCGATCAAGTAGCATCGCACAATCATTGACTGCATCCCCAACCAACAGGAGAAACCGTGTCATTTTTTATCCGATTGTTAGAAACAACAGATGCCAATCGATGCGAACTAGAAGGATTGCCGAAAATACAGGAAATGTTAAATGGAAAAATGACGCGAGAGGAATACAAGGCATTCCTGATTGATCTGTACCATATCGTTTGGCACTTCTGCCCGATCATGGCAGCTGCCGCCAGCCGTTGTCCGGACGAGTTTAAAGAGGTTCGCTATCATCTTTATCACAGCATTGAAGAGGAAAAAGGACACGAGACGATGGTGTTGAATGATCTGAAGGTCTTTGGGATCAGTGCGGAAACGGTGCAAGCGAGCGTACCATCCTATGCGGTGCAAGCAATGCTTGGATATAACTATTACACCTGCGAACGCATCCATCCTTGTAGCGTGGCAGGGATGCTCTACGGTCTGGAGCTCATTTCTTCAGTTTATAGCGGCGAATTAGCAACTTCCATTTCGCTTGGTCTGGATATGCCATTACCGCACGGATTCACATTCCTGGATTCCCATTCCGCGATGGACCTTGATCACGTCGCCGAACTGCGGAAATTATTCCAGACCATTCATGACCCGCATGTGCAAGAAATCATCATTAACGCGATCCAGATGAATTTTTATCTATTTACAGAGTTCATGAAAAATTCGTATCAAAAAGGCGCTTAGCAGCACGCTTTGGGCGGACTAGCATTAGCCCGCCCAATATTTTCTTTCAAGCCTCGGCAGCCCAGGCAGAATCATCTTCAATAGGCAATCCTTTCTTGCGCAATTCTTGCTGCCGCAGTTGAGATCTTACCAAGCGGCCCATCATCTTCAAGTCCCTGTCCTGTAAACGCAGTGCCGCATCAACCCATACCTCGGTAATATTCATCAGTTCCTCATACGAGATTGGATGGGTATGGCGCCGACATTGATACATTGCGCGCATACCGTTGAGTCGTTTGCCGTTTTGGCGGATAAACTTATACACTGCATTCTCGCCTTCACCTTTTGGTACGAGGATATCGATTATTCCCATCTCGTAGAGTTCGCGCGCCTCATAAATTTTGCCGCCCAAAATTATCTCTTCCGCCTTTTTCGCACCGAGACGGCGGGTCAACAGGCTATAGGCACCCATGCCTGGAAATAGATTGAAAAGAATTTCAGGGAAGCCCATGCGTGCCGATTCTTCAGCGACGATGATATTGCTTGTAAGCGCGCATTCAAATCCGCCGCCAAGTGCATCGCCTTGCACTAAAGAAATAGTTAAAGCGGAAGTACTATAATTGCTAATTCTGGCATAAAGACAGTCCACACACAGTTTGGCATAGTGCAGAAGCGCTTCACGATCGCGTGACTTGATGAGCAAAATAAATAAGGCTAGATCCCCGCCATAGTTAAAGATATGTTCGGTTCTTGACGCCAAGACAGAATAGTCAACCGAAAAAAGCTCGCCGTCGTGAATGGCCTTACCTTGATTTTTTTCAAAATCTTTATCATTGTTGCGCAGGTCATTCAACACGCCCAAGCTGAAGCATGCTGTCCCGGATGGCTTCATATATGTCCAAACCGACCTTGTTTCAGGATCATATTCGACCTCCAGTTGACGGTATTTCGGGCTGGTGGTATCTGGTAAGTTAAGAGGGACTCGCAGATTTCTCAGTTCGGTCATTGCATTCATTTTTTTCTCCTTGACGTGATACTGCTATGGTGATGCTTTAAGTAAAGATAATGCGCACTCGGCAAAGCTTATGTCGAATTAAGTAGTAAGCGGACAGATATGAAGAGAAGAAAGCGGGGTTTCGCATTTGAATATTTCTTGCTCTTACAGTATGTCTATTCATGACGTGTACTCGACCAAAACTGATACTCGCGGTAGCAGTGGAGCTTGTTAGCAGGTACAACTGATACCGATATGCTTAGCAGCTTGCAACGCTAATATACTTTGATTTAGGTCGAAATATTTAACAAAATCGTTGCTATTAGTCATTGCTGTAAAGCATTTTTGAATAGATTTCAATATGAAATCAACACTCTATACGCCCAAATTAATTTAAAAGTTGACTCAAGACATTAAATAAATCTTTTGGGGAATAATTTTTTAAATCAATATTTAACTATTCGTGATAACGGCATGCAAGAATTGAACCAAAAGAAAAAATATTTGTTACCGGTGGTAAACTTGGTGGTCGCTTTCGCGCCCACAGCGGGGAAACAATTGGAGCCAACGCGTTTGCAATGGGCAATTTTTCGGGATGGAATGAAAAGTCCTTCGGACGGTCTATGAATTCATCAAAGACGGCGACATCAATAGGACGATAGTGCAAGCGCAGACCCGAGGCGCCGCGTCCGGTCGGCGCCAGCTGGCCGAATCCGTTCGCTGCGCAGGCCAGGATGCTGGCAGTCAACAGCGGCATGGCTGAGGCCGGCAAATAGGTAACCCACAAGCGTAACGTGAACGAGGATTTGAAGGCTGCTTGCGGTGAGGATTTCACCGAAATATTCACGTGGTGACTATCACGACCGGCGGCGACAATAGCGGACAGCAGGCGCGAGCGTGGTATGGTGACATCTCTTTTTCGGACAGATAAATTTCAGACAAGTGCGCAAACGTTTGCTTTTGATTGGCGGTGGCCATGCGCACCTTTTCGTACTTGAGGCATTGCGTAAGCGGCGACCGGAGTGGAGCGACCGCCTCGATGTAACATTGGTGTCGCGTGACTTGCATACGCCGTATTCCGGCATGTTGCCGGGTCTGATCGCCGGGCATTACCGCCCCAAGGAATGCCATGTCGATTTGCTGCCGATGGCTGCACATGCGAACGTGTCGCTGGTGCATGCCGAAGTCGACCGGCTCGACCTGACGCGCAACGTCGCGATGGCAGGCGATCACGAATGGCCGTTCGATATCGTCTCGATCGATACCGGTTCGACCCCGCCACTGACTGCTGTGCCCGGCGCCTCCACGTATGCGCTGAGTATCAAGCCGATCGAGCAGTTTTTACAGCGCTGGCGTGCATTGCAGCGGCAGATCGACAGTCTGACACGCCCGATTCATCTGGTGGTGGCAGGGGGCGGCGCCGGCGGGGTAGAGCTGATGCTGGCCATCGCGCACCGGATAGGTGCATTTCGTGCTCCCGTAAAGTGTTCACTGGTGACGCGCGCTGAACTGTTGCCAGGTTATCCGCGGCGTGCCGCAGCTTTGGCGGCTCGCCACCTGACGAATGCCGGTGTTGCGCTGCGCACCGACGCCACCGTGTCGCGTGTCGACGAAGGGCGGCTGCAATTCTCCGATGGCAGCACCGCCGCTTTCGATGCGCTGGTCTGGGCTACCGGTGCGGCGCCCCAGCCATGGGTTGCCGCGTCGGGTTTGTCATGCGCGGATGACGGATTCATGCTGATCGATGAGCATCTGCAATCGTCGAGCCATTCTCATGTCTTTGCGGCAGGCGATATTGCGACCAATCCGCGGTACAGGCGCCCGAAAGCCGGCGTCTTTGCAGTCCGCCAAGGTCCGATATTGGCAGATAATCTGCTGCGCTATGCGGCAGGCAAGGCTTTGCGCGATTATCGGCCGCAACGCGATTATTTGTCGCTGCTATCGACCGGACATCGGCACGCAATCGCGTCATGGCATGGCCTTGTTTGGGAAGGCGACTGGGTATGGCGCTGGAAAGACCGGATCGATCGGCGCTTCATGGAACGGTTTTCTCCGCCGTTTGCACCGACGGCAATGCAATCCAAGGAAAATCTGCCCCCCACGTGAGGGGATGCATGATGGCGATTTCTTAGGTACTATCGGTTTTTGCCGCCCACTTATACCCGGTTGCGGACAAAATATTTGCGTACGCAGGCTGCGGTGGCGTTCGCGCTAGTTCGCACTACGCGGCTTTTTAAGATCGAAATACATGACTAAAAACTCCCAGGATGGTTATATGCTGGACCAATTGCTTCGCAACAATCGGGAATGGGCGGCCGCCATCACCGCGAAAGATGCCGAGTTTTTCAAAAAACTGGCAGCGCAGCAATCGCCCGAATACATGTGGATCGGCTGCTCCGATAGCCGCGTTCCCGCCAATGAACTGCTCGGCCTGTTGCCCGGCGAAATTTTTGTTCACAGGAACATCGCAAATCTGGTCGTCCATACAGATTTGAACTGCCTGTCGGTGCTGCAGTTTGCAATCGATGTGCTGGGAGTAAAGCATGTGATCGTATGCGGGCACTATGGCTGCTCGGGCGTGCATGCTGCGCTGGTGCGGCGTCGGGTGGGCCTGGCTGATAATTGGCTGCGCCATGTGCAGGACGTGCATCAAAAGCATGAGCGCTATTTGGGTGATGTATTGCCGGCCCGCGAAAAGCATGACCGGCTGTGCGAATTGAACGTGATCGAACAGGTCGCCAATATTTGCCAGACCACCATCGTGCAGGATGCGTGGGAGCGCGGCCAGCCGCTGACCATCCACAGCTGGGTTTATGGCTTGCAGGATGGCTTGCTGCGCGATTTAGGCGTTACCGTCAATGCTCCGGAAGATTTGGCCACGAAACTGCAGAGCAGTTTCGCGCGCTACGAAGACGGGGCGATGCCATGAACAGACGTATGTTCATGGCATCGCCCCGTCTTGTCTTGGGAGGCTAGAAACAATGCTCCGGTGCAGGGAATGACTTGTCCTTGACCGCTGCAATGTAAGCGCGCACGGCTGCATCGATACTGGTCTGGCCTTCCATGAAATTTTTTACGAAACGGGCTTTGCGGCCCGGGAATACGCCCAGCAGATCATGCATTACCAATACCTGGCCCGAGCAATCGGGTCCGGCGCCGATGCCGACGGTGGGGATCGACAGCAACTCCGTCACTTCTTTTCCTAAGGTTGCAGGGATCGCTTCCAGTAACAGTGCCGATGCTCCCGCAGCTTGCAGGATCAACGCTTCCGCCTTCAACCGTTCAGCGGCTTGGGCTGTCTTGCCTTGCACCTTATAGCCGCCGAACTGATGCACGGATTGAGGTGTCAGGCCGAGGTGGGCAAATACCGGGATGGCGCGATCGGTCAGGAACCGAACTGTTTCGGCAAGCCACTCTCCGCCTTCCAGCTTCACCATCTGCGCGCCGGCTTGTACCAACTGTACCGCGTGGTTGAAGGCGGCTTCGGGCGTCGCATAACTGCCGAAAGGCATATCGGCCACCAGGAACGCAGTCTGGTTGCCACGTGCGACGCTGGCCGTGTGGTAAGCGACATCGGCAATCGATACCGGCAGCGTGGACGAATGCCCCTGACATACCATGCCGAGAGAATCGCCGACCAATAGCATCTCTACCCCGCAGCGATCCATCAATGCAGCGAAACTCGCATCGTAGCAGGTGAGCATCGTGATTTTCTCGCCGGCGTTGCGCATCGCCATCAGCGATGGAACAGTGACGGCTTTGCTGCGAACAGTTTGCCCGCTTTCTTGCAGATACCCTGACATCATCATTCTCCGAGATTAAAAAATTCCCGTTTGCCGCGCATGCTGTTGATGCGCTTCATCAGCAGATCCAGGTCTTCGTCGCGCTCAAGCGGGTTCAAACGCTCGTTATTGACGATCAATAGCGGGGCTTTGTCGTAATGATAAAAGAAACGGCTGTAACTTTCACACAGCCGGTAAAGATAAGTTTCGGAAATGCCGGCTTCCATCGGCACGCCGCGCTTTCTGACACGTTCGATCAGCGTCTCCGGCTGCGCTTGCAAATAAATCACGAGATCGGGCAGCGGCGCTTGCGGACGCAGATGGTCGTACAGTTGCCGATACAGATTGAGCTCGTCGTCTGCCAGCGTCAAACCCGCAAAGATCGGGTCCTTGTCAAGCAGGAAATCCGATACCACAGGCGCATTGAACAGGTCGGTTTGGGCCAGATCGCGCAACTGGTTCATGCGCTGAAATAAAAAAAACATCTGCGCCGGCAATGCATAACGCGCAGAGTCGCGATAAAAATTTTCGAGAAAAGGATTTTCCTGCGGCATTTCAAGCAGCGTTTGAGCACCGAAACCCTCGGCGATCTTGCGCGCGAGCGTCGTCTTGCCCACGCCGATCGGCCCCTCGACAACGACGTATTTGTATTTTTCGAAATTCATGATCTGAATATGAAATAAACCGCGCCTACCAGGCACAAGGCCGCCCATACATAATCGAGTTTGAACGGCTGGTTCATGTAGAACATTGCAAATGGAACGAACACGATCAGTGTAATGGTTTCCTGCATGATTTTGAGTTGCGCGAGGCTCAATTCACCGTAGCCGATCCGGTTGGCCGGTACTTGCAGCAAGTATTCGAATAATGCAATCCCCCAGCTCAGGAACGCCGCAATCCACCACGGTTTGGCGGAAAAATTTTTCAGGTGTCCGTACCATGCGATTGTCATGAAGACATTCGACAAAGTCAGCAAGCCGGCAGTCTGGGCGATAACAGGAATTTGCATGGTGGTTCGAAGAAAACAGCAAGCAAGTGGAATTGTACGGGGTATCTTCTAAAAAGCCGATGCCGGCATGGTTTTTAAGCATATTTTCATATGCCGGTAAAATCCTTCGAAAGATTGGGAGATTTTATTGATTGACGGCCCGGCTGGCATGAAAGGCATGCCGGTTCCTTCGGCTATATCTTTTGAATCGCTTGCCCTGCAACATTCGCCACAAAGCGCTGGGCCGGCCCTTGCCCGGGAATTGCGATCAATGGATCGATTTGCAACAGCGGGATCAGCGCAAACGCACGTTGTGTCAAACGCGGATGAGGCACGACCAGCGAGTCGGTTGAAATTTTCTGCTGCCCGTAAAGCAGGATGTCGAGATCGAGCTTGCGCGGGGCATTGAGATAGGGTCGTTCGCGTCCGAACGCCTGTTCGATCGCTTGCAGTTCCTGCAACAATTCATGCGCCGGCAGCTGGGTATCGATGCGTGCCACCGCATTGATGTAATCGTCGCCGTCCGCATCAATAGGCGCGGTGCGAAACAGGCTGGATTGCGTGCTCAGCCGGGTCTTGCGCAGTTTGTCGAGCTGCAGAATGGCGCGCTGTACATTGTCGCGCGCGTCGCCCAGGTTGGAGCCGATGCCGACATAAGCGCTCACTTCCGCTGCCGTCATTCGCCGCTCTCATTTGGTGTGGCGTCTTTTGAACGGCCCCGCCCGCCGCGGCGCCGCGCGCGCTTTTTCGCGGTGCCTGCTTCGCCGCCGGATTGCGGTTTTTTGGCAAGCAGCGCCTCGCGGCCGGGGCCGTCGGCTTCGATGAATGCAGTCCACCAGTCGCCGAGTTCGGCGTCGATTTCGCCCGATGCGCAGCGCAGCAGCAAAAAGTCGTAGCCTGCACGCAAACGCGTATTTTCCAGCAGCTTGTAAGGCGACTTGCCGATGCGCCGTTCAAAGCGGGGCTGCATCGCCCAGATGTCACGCATGTCGGACGCGATCTTGCGCTGCAGCGCGAGTTGCTCGGTTTGCGTATGCAAAACGTCGTCGGCCGCCAGATGCAATGCGGGAATCGGATATTCGCCGGCGGCCTGGTATGCGGTCCATTTCTCGACAACCTGGTGCCATAACAGCGACGCGAACAGGAAACCGGGCGACACCGGCTTGCCCTGCTGGATGCGCGCATCGGTGCTCGCCAGTGCCAGCCTGACGAATTTCTCGCCCAGCGGCTGCTCCAGCACCACGTCGAGCAAGGGCAGCAAACCATGATGCAAACCTTCCTTGCGCAGCTGCTGCAGGCACGCCATTGCATGGCCGCTCATCAGCAGCTTCAGCATCTCGTCGAATACGCGTGCGGCCGGAACATTATTGATGAGCGGCGCCATCACGGAAATCGGGGCGCGGGTCGCTGGATCGATGGTGAAATCCAGCTTGGCGGCAAAACGCACTACGCGCAGCAAACGTACCGGATCTTCGCGAAACCTGGCTTCGGGCACGCCGATCACGCGCAGCGTTTTATTGCGGATATCGGCCATGCCGCCGTGATAATCGAGCACGGTCTGAGTCGCAGGATCGTAGTACATCGCGTTGATGGTGAAGTCACGCCGCACTGCGTCTTCATGTTGTTCTCCAAAGGTATTGTCACGCAGTACGCGTCCATGTTCGTCCTTGAGGGCGCCATCCGACGACGCGCCGCGGAATGTCGTCACTTCCAGCAAATCCTGTCCGAACATCACGTGCACGATCTGGAAGCGCTTGCCGATGATGAAGGCACGCCGGAACAATCGCTTGATCTGCTCCGGTGTCGCGTTGGTCGCGATATCGAAATCCTTCGGTTTGATACCCAGCAGCAAATCACGTACCGCACCGCCAACCAGGAACGCCTTGAAGCCGGCTTCCTGCAATGTCTGCGTGACGCGCACCGCGTTCGACGACACCAGTTGCGGATCGATGCCGTGCTCTTTCGGCCCGAGCGTTACCGGCTTGGTGCGATCCGTTTCTTTTTGCTTTTTGCCAAGAATGCGCTGGATAAAATTTTTAATCATTGAATAATTTTATGATGGGCCAGCCATGCGCTTTCGCGTGCGCTGCAAGTCTGGCGTTGGGGTTGGTTGCGACCGGATGCGTGACGGCGGCCAATAACGGAATGTCGTTTTGCGAGTCGCTATAAAAAGTGCTCCTTTCGAAGCTTTGCAGCGATTTTCCCATGCTGGCCAGCCAGGCTTTTATATTGGTGACTTTGCCTTCGCCATAAGGGGGAATTCCCAAGGGCTTGCCGGTGATTTCGCCGTCGGCCGCTATTTCAGGTTCCGCGGCAATCAGTTGTTCGACGCCGAATGCCCTGGCAATCGGCGCGGTGACGAAACGGTTGGTTGCCGTAATGATCGCGACCAGATCGCCTGCATCCTGATGCCGCCTCACCAGAGTGCGTGCGGCGGGATGTATGACCGGGTGAATGACTTCATCCATGAATTGCAGGTGCCACTCATCCAGTTGTCTGCGCGGGAATCGGGACAGCGTGCCAAAGGCGAATTCCAGATATATCAAGGGATCGAGCGTGCCGGCCTGGTATTGAGCGAAAAAATCGGCATTGCGTTTTGCGAATGCATCGGATTCCACTGCACCGATGCGTACCAGAAATTGGCCCCACTCGTAATCCGAGTCCAGCGGCAGCAATGTATGGTCGAGATCGAAAAGGGTCAGGTTAATCATGCGTCCGGTTCATCTCCCAATTGCAACAGGCTGCGCAGCAGCGGCACGGTGATCGGCCGCTGCGTCTCCAGCGAATACCGGTCCATGGCATCGAGCATCGCGGACAGGGACCGCATATCGCGCCGAAAATGGGTAATCAGGTAGGGTAACACGCCCGGCGACAGCGCCAATCCGCGAGCATCGGCGGCCTGGGTCAGTGCGGCGATTTTTTCATCGTCGGTCAACCCATGTACCCGGTAAATCAATCCCCAGCCCAGACGGGTACGCAAATCCTCGCGTACCGGCAGCACGGCAGGCGCTACCGGACCGGCGGCAACCAGCGCAACGCCATTTTCGCGTACCTGGTTGAATAGGCCGAAAGCGGCGATCTGGGCTTCAGGTGAAAGCTTTTCACAGTCGTCGATCAGATACAGGGTTACTTCGGAGGTAAACCGGAAGGCGCCGGCATTTGCGCCGGTACCGATATAGCGTACGTTCGGCGTGGCAGCCAGCGCCCGCAGCAAATGGGTTTTGCCGGAACCCGGCTCACCCCATAGATAGACAAAGCGTTGATCCAGCGTAGTTGCCGCGCGCTGTGCCAGAAGGTGCATCAGTTGCGCCAGCTCCGTGTTTTGTCCGATCACGAAAGTATCGAGGGTCTGCGGCTTGTCCGCTCCCAGGTCCAGCAGTAATTGCCTCATGGCTGATTGTAAAAGGTGCTGCCGAGATAGTTGATATGGACGTACTTCAATGCCACCGACAGGATCGCGGAAGCAGGCAGGGCAAGCAAGACCCCCGTAAAACCGAACAATTGGCCGAAAGCGAGCAACGCGAATATCACCGCCAGCGGATGCAATCCGATTCGGTCGCCCACGAGGTAGGGCGTCAGAAAGAAGCTTTCCACTGCCTGGCCCACGCCATAAATCATGGCTATGGCGATAAAACCCTGCGTTCCGTCGAATTGGAGCATTGCTGCGATCAGCGCCAATATCAACCCCAGGCCGAAGCCGACATAAGGGATGAAGACAAGCAAGCCGGTGACGATGCCGACCGGCAGTGCGACGTCGAAGCCGGCAATTGCCAGTGCGGCCGAGTAATACACGGCGAGGACCAGCATTACCAGCAATTGTCCCCGCAGATACTGCGCCAGCAGGCCGTCGACTTCTGCTGCCATGGCAACGGTCTTGCCGACCCAGCGGCGCGGAACTGCTTTTTTGAGTCGATCCAGCAGGGCAGGCCAGTCGACCAGCAGGTAAAACAACACGATCGGGATCAAGAGTAGCGTTCCGATCCATCCTAATACCGCTATGCCACCGACTCTTGCCGAAGCCAGTATCGCGCTCCATATTTGATTGCCCCCGGTAGCGATTTGTTCCGACAGCATTTTTTTGATGCCGGCGCTATCCAGGCGGACTTTGATGCCGAGATCCTGCAGCGAGGGGCTAATGGTGTCGTTCAACCGCACCAGGAAATTCGGAATTTTTTCCTGTAACAGCGGGATTTGCTTGTGCAGCATCGGCACTACAATCAGTATCAGCGCCAATATTGCAATCGACAGAAGCAGTAGCATCATGATTGCCGCAAGCGAGCGCGGAATGGCGAATTTGCCGATGCGCATGGATGCCAGCCAGTCAACTCCCGGGTTTAATGCATAAGCCAGGATGGCGGCGGCAATGAATGGTGTCAGAACCGGCCCAAGCAGTACCAGTAATACCGCCAATGATAGCCCGAGCAGCAGCCAGAGCATGGATTGTCTTTGCTCCTCGGTGAAAGAAAATGGCATGGAATCAGGGGTCAGATGAGTCGATTTGATAAAATAACGGTTTGGCCGGTTGTATCAGCCCGGTCTTGACCGCCTATTTTACCGCCTCTGCCGCCAATCACATCATGAGTTCCACACCTAATGTTTCCCTTTCCTACCGCGATGCCGGTGTCGATATTGACGCAGGCGATGCGCTGGTAGAAGCAATCAAGCCATTTGCCAAACGCACCATGCGGGAAGGGGTCATGGGCAGCATCGGCGGCTTTGGCGCATTATTCGAAGTCAGCAAGAAGTACAGGGAGCCGGTACTGGTTTCCGGCACCGACGGCGTCGGCACCAAGCTCAAGCTTGCCTTTCACCTCAATAAGCACGACACCGTCGGCATCGACCTGGTTGCGATGAGCGCCAACGATATCCTGGTGCAGGGCGCGGAACCGCTGTTTTTTCTCGATTATTTCGCTTGCGGCAAGCTTGATGTGCCGACCGCCACCGATGTCATCAAAGGCATTGCCAAAGGCTGTGAACTGGCCGGCTGCGCATTGATCGGTGGCGAAACCGCCGAAATGCCCGGCATGTATCCGGATGGCGAATACGATCTGGCCGGTTTTGCGGTCGGCGCGGTCGAGAAATCGAAAATCATCGATGGCAGCAAGATCGTCCCGGGCGATGTGGTGCTCGGCCTGGCTTCTTCAGGCGCGCATTCCAACGGCTATTCGCTGGTACGCAAGATCATTTCGGTGGCCAAGCCCGATTTGAACGCCGATTTCCATGGACGCAGGCTGGCCGATGTACTGATGGAACCGACCCGTATTTATGTCAAGCCGTTGCTGGCATTGATGGACAAACTTGAAGTCAAAGGCATGGTGCATATCACCGGCGGCGGCCTGGTCGAAAACGTGCCGCGTGTGCTGCAGAAGCATCTGACGGCGGTATTGCGGCGTGACGCGTGGACTATGCCGCCGTTATTTGGCTGGCTGCAGCAGCATGGAGGCGTGGCCGATGCGGAGATGCATCGCGTATTCAACTGCGGCATAGGCATGGCAGTCATCGTCTCCAAAGAAAACGCGGATGCGGCGATGGCTCATCTGAAAGCGGCAGGGGAGGCCGTTACGCATATCGGCGAGATTCGGGAACGTGAGGGTGGGGAAGCGCAGACAGTCGTGATGTGATTACGGTCTGTTTGAGCTATGCCGATATTTTCACCATAGGGCGGCTAAACATCGGTGCAAACTTTTGTCTTTGTTAATGGACGTCCGGATTCGGTTCGCGCATGCCGATATGGACGAACTGAGCTTTAAGGAGTCCGGATATGATCGATTAGCGCCAGTGTGCGCTGGTCCGGCGGCGGCGTCAGCAGGCTTACAAGGATAATGGCAAATAGCCCGGCCGGAACGCCAAACACCCCAGCCGAGATCGGCGCGATATGAAACCATTGCACTGCAGACGACCCGCCCAATGCCGGATTGGTATGCATCATGTAATACACGCACACCGCAAAGCCGATGATCATGCCGGCGATCGCTCCCTGCCGGTTGGCGCGCTTCCAGAAAACGCCCAGCACCAATGCGGGAAACAAGGCCGATGCGGCCAGCGAGAACGCGGCGCCCACCAGCGACAGGATATCCCCGGGTTTGAGAGAGGCGGCATAGGCCGCCACCAGCGCGACCACCAGCAGCAGCAGCTTTGAAATCGTCACGCGCTTTTGGGTGGATGCAACCGGATCGATTGTCTTGTAATAGATATCATGCGACAGCGCACTTGAAATCGTCAGCAGCAATCCATCCGCGGTTGACAAGGCCGCAGCCAGTCCCCCGGCCGCGACCAACCCTGAAATGACATAAGGCAGGCCTGCTATTTCCGGAGTTGCGAGAACCACGATATCGCCATCCATCATGATTTCGGCCAGTTGCACGATGCCGTCCCTGTTGATGTCGGTAATATTGACGAGCGGATTGATCTTATCGATGCTGGCCCAATACGATACCCAGCCTGGCAGCCTGGAAAACGAGGTGCCTACCAGCGATGTGTAGATGTCATACTTCACCAGTACAGCCAGGGCCGGAATGGTCACATACAACAGCATGATGAAAAACAGCGACCAGAATACCGACACCCGCGTTTCATGCACCGACGGCGTGGTGTAATAGCGCACCAGGATATGCGGCAATGCCGCGGTTCCCACGATCAGGCAGAACACCAGCGCCAGAAAATTATTGCGCTTTATATCCGACGCTGCTGCATCCTTGCCTGGAAACGGGGCGGCATGCGCCACTACCGGCTCGGAACGAGCCAGATTGGCGGCCTTGGCTTCGGTCCATTTGTGCCGGGCTGCATCGGCGTCCTTGGGGTAGTTGGCGAGATCGCGTCCGGCCGCCTTGATTTCAATCAGTGAAGCATTGCCCATTTTGAGTTCTTGGACATGATGCTGCGCTTCGAGGCGGCCGGTTTCCCACGATTTCGGCAGTGCTTTCAGCTTTGCATCGTATTCTTCGGCACGTTGGGTGAATACCGCGCGTACCTGCCGTTCCTTGGGATCTTCTGCGAGCACTCTCTCCCGCTCGCTCAATTTCGACAAGGCCGAACCGTAAGCGACTTGCGGAATCGGCACATTGGTATGTTTAGCCGACAGCCACACCACCGGAATCATGTAGGCGATCAAAAGAATGATGTACTGCGCGACCTGCGTCCAGGTTACTGCGCGCATGCCGCCTAAAAAAGAGCACACCAGGATACTTGCCAGACCAAGGAAAATGCCGATCGAAAAATCGACCCCGGTGAAGCGCGACGTGATGAGCCCGACGCCGTAAATCTGGGCTACCACATAAGTAAATGAAATGATGATGGTGGCAATCACCGCCAGGATCCGGACCACATCGCTGCCATTGCGGCCGGCGTAGCGGGCGGCCAGAAAATCAGGAACCGTGTACTGTCCGAATTTGCGCAGGAACGGAGCAATAAATAAAGCCACCAGGCAATAGCCCCCGGTCCAGCCCATGATATAAGCCAGGCCGTCGAATCCCAGCAAATATAATCCGCCCGCCAGGCTGATAAAGCTGGCTGCCGACATCCAGTCGGCAGCCGTCGCCATGCCGTTAAAAAACGCCGGAACGCGTCGGCCTGCGACATAATATTCCGATACGTCGGAAGTGCGGCTCATCACGCCAATGCCCGCATACAACAAAATGGTGGCGAACATGAACAGATACCCTATCCAGACGCGCGGAAAGCCCTCCCTTTCGAGGATGGCCAGCACGAGAACAAGAAGAATGAATCCGATCGTGTACCAGGCGTAATAACTCCTGAGCTTGCGAAAAAAGGCCTTATTGGCCATCTGTGCCATCGCCCTTCAAAGTTTCGTCGAGCCGCTGCATGCGCCAGGCATATACCGCCACGATCACCACATATATCAATGTCGCGCCCTGCGCCGCCATATAAAAGGACAACGGCCAGCCGAATAAGGTCAGGCCCGATAATTCGCGTGCGAAAAATATGACGCCGAATGTCACCAAAAACCACACCAGCAGCAGTTGCAAGGTCATGCGCCTGGTACGGCGCCAGTATTCGGTCCGGCTATGCGCGAGCGTCTTCGAGAAATTTTTCATCATCTCAACCGATATCGTCGATGAATTCGGCGCGTGGCTGGGTACGCAATGTCACTCGAAACAGGCTGCCGGGAAATCTCGGATCCTGACAGCGCGGGTTATTGAAGATATCGATCTCCGCATCGTGCTGTTGTGCGATTTCGCGCACTATGGCCAGCCCCAGTCCGCTGCCTTCCACATGGCTGCCCAGAATCCGATAAAAACGTTCGAAAACATGCGAGCGTTCCGCCTGCGGAATACCCGGGCCGGTATCTTCCACTTCCAGAAATGCGCGTTGCTCTTCATCGTCGACGCGTACCCGGACCGTGACACGGCCTGCCGTCATCGTGTAGCGCAACGCATTGTCTATCAGGTTGTTGAGCAGTTCGCGCAGCATCGTCGGATTGCCATGCACGATCACCGGGTGCCCCGGTTGTTCGAAACCGAGATCGATCCGGTGGGTAAACGAAGTTTGCACCCAATCCTGTACCACGTCGCGCGCCAGTTCGGATAACTCCAGCGGCATGAATGATATGGTATGCGGCATTTGATTTTCAGCGCGCGCCAGCGCGAGCAATTGGTTGACCAGGCGCGTGGCCGATTCCGAACTCTTGGAAAGCTGTTCCAGCGACCGGTGAATCTCGACACGGCTGGTTTGACGCAACGCCAGTTCGGACTGCATCCGCATGCCGGCCAGCGGGGTCTTCATCTGGTGCGCGGCATCGGCGATGAAGCGCTTTTGCATTTGAATACTTTGCGACAAGCGGTCCAGCATCTCGTTCAACGATCGTACCAGCGGCGAGATTTCCTCCGGTACCTGACCCGAGTCGATCGGACTTAAATCATCCGGCCGTCTGGCGCGGATACGTTGCTGCAACTGGGCCAGCGGCGACAGCCCGCGCGACAGCGCAAACCATACCAGCGCCAGCGCGATCGGCAGAATGATGAACTCCGGCAGAATCACGCCCTTGATGATCTGGTTAACCAGTTGCGTTCGCTTGTCCAGCGTCTCGCCCACTTGCACCAGCACCAGGCGGCCTTGCACTTCCTTTGGTCGGCTTTGCACTTCCTTCGGTCGGGGCTCTTTCGCCGCTTGCGGCTCGATCTGGGCCTTGCGTAAATTGACGTAGGTATACGCGATCCGCACTTCCGTATTGCGCATCAGGTCGTTGCGGAAGTATACCGACCAGGGCTGAGGTTTTTCTTCGTCGGCCGGAAGCGGCACGTCGTGGTCGCCGTCGATGTATTCGCCGCGCGGGCCGGTGACCTGAAAATAGACATTATCGATATCGTCCGCCCGCAAGATGTCGCGCGCCGAACTCGGCAACTGCGTGACGATCTTGCCATTGACCTCTTTCACCTGTTGCGCCACCACCGTCACCCTGTCGCCGAGCGCTCTGTCGAAAGGCTCATTGGCAATCGATTTTGCGATCAGATAAGTGATGGCTATGCTCATCGGCCACAACAGCAGCAAAGGTACCAGCATCCAGTCCAGGATTTCACCAAACAGCGAACGCTGGATGCGTTCTTCCGGCTGGGTTTCGATCGGTTCAACGGGCGCATGCGTTGCGCCAACGGTCGCCGACGCGGAGGAAGCCGCTTGCGTGCGACCGGCATTCCAGAATGCCGCAAGGCCTGGGGGACGCTTCTTTCCGGGCGGAGTACTTTCCTCCCGGTTTGGGGCAGGGGCATTGAGACTTTCAGTGCGGGGAGGGTCCCGCTCCGAAGCGGCCAGGGCCTTCGGTACGGCTTTCATAGGCGCCTTAGTCGGCTACCGGTGCGTTGCTTGCGGGCAAGTCAGAAAACTTTTCGAGGCAATATCCCAGGCCGCGGACGGTAGCGATGCGTACGCCGCCGATTTCTATTTTTTTGCGCAGCCGATGCACGTATACCTCGATCGCGTTAT
>DASYKE010000206.1:0-16584 GCA_035995725.1 Burkholderiaceae bacterium
CTTAAGCCAAAGCCGGCCAGGATATCAACCTTTTCATTGCTGACCAGCTCTTGCGCCAGGCGCTTGGTCAATTCGGGAGCGACACCAGTATCGTCCCTGACAATCAGTTCAACCTTCTTGCCCGCAATTGTGTCGCCATTGCGCTGCATATACAGTTTCACGCCCCTGTTGATCTGGTTTCCATAGTCGGCAAATGGACCGCTCAGAGGCAGGATCAAACCGATTTTGATAGTTTGCTGTGCCTGAGCGGAAAGCGGCACAAGAGCGCAGGATGCAGCCAATGCCAGTGATTTCAACGCCAGTTTCATGATGTCTCCCTTTTTTTATAAGGATTTATGCGGATATAAAAATTTTGATTCCCACCCTAAACAGCATCAATTTGCCGTGCCGGACTTGCAGCCTGAAACGCCTCGAGTTCCATGCATGATTCGAAAATGCGCATGGCGGAAGGAACGGCCGACAGGTTGCACTCGAATCTTTGCGCATTGAAGATTTGCGGCACCAGGCAGCAGTCCGCAAAAGTGGGGCTGTCGCCGTGACAAAACCGCCCGGCAATACGGTCTCCGGCCAGGCGTTGCTCGAAGTATGCGAGCCCTTGTTCCACCCAATGCTTGTACCAGGCCTTTTTCTGATCCTCTGTGATTGACAATTCATTGGTCAGGTATTGAAGGACCCTGAGATTGTTCAGCGGATGAATTTCGCAGGCAATCGCCAGTGCCAGGCTGCGTACTCGCGCACGATCAAGCGCTTTTTCAGGCAAGAGCGGAGGTTCCGGATACGCCTCTTCCAGATACTCCATGATTGCAAGTGATTGATTCATGCTGTGTCCTGCATCGTCTATCAGGACCGGGACCAGCGATTGCGGATTGATTTTTTTGAACGCCGCCAAATTCTGCTCTCCACCGTCTTTGGACAAGTGGACCGGCAGAGCCTCATACGATATGCCCTTCAGGTTAAGCGCAATGCGTACGCGGAAAGATGCCGAACTACGATGAAAAGTGTAAAGCTTCATGAAAGTTGCTCTTCGAGGAGATGCCGTGTCGGCGTGGGGAGTTAAAGGAGTACTCCTATTTAAACAATCTTGACCCGGATCGCTTCAAGCCCATCGATGCGTCCGATAAGCGTTTGCCCGCGGGTCACCGCTGCGACTCCTTCCGGGGTGCCGGTAAAGATCAGGTCTCCGGGACGAAGTTCAAACAAGGTCGACAAATTCGCGATCGTTTCCGGAACCGACCAGATCAGGTGGCTCAAATCGCTGGCTTGCTTGATCACGCCATCAACTTCCACTGTAATGGAGGCGCCGGTCGGATGGCTCGGCATATCGGCGCGGCGAATCGGCCCGACAGGCGCTGAATAATCAAATGCCTTGCCTATTTCCCAGGGACGGCCCTGTTCACGCATGCGCATCTGAAGGTCCCGCCGCGTCATATCGAGGCCGACGGCATAGCCGAAAACATGCGCATTGGCCTCGTCAACAGAAATGTCCCTGCCGCTTTTGCCTATGGCAACCACCAGCTCGATTTCGTGTTGATAATTTTGCGTCAATGGCGGATAGGGGATGTCGACAGTGGCCCCTGCGGAAACCGGAACGATGGATGCATCGTCATTCGGCTTGCAAAAGAAAAAAGGCGGCTCGCGCTCAGGGTCGAATCCCATTTCACGGGCATGTGCGGCATAGTTGCGGCCGACGCAATACACGCGGCGCACCGGGAACATTGCGTCGGAGCCTGTAACGGGAAGGCCGACGATGGCAGGAGGAGGAATGATGAAGGACATGATGATTTTTCGGATTGAGATCAGGATTGACGTATCGAGTCAGTCTTCAAGAAAGACTTCACGCAGGATGCCGATGGCATCTTGCACCGGGCGATCGGAATAGCTGAAGAGCACCGTGTCCTCATGCGCTTCCAGGCGCAGCGGCGACCAGGAAGGCACGACGAATATGTCCTGCGGCCCGAACGTGAATTGCCGGTCGCCGATGTGCGCTGTTCCACCGCCTTCCACTGCGCAATACACGGCGCCATCCGTCGCCCGGTGCGTTTTCCCGCTAAAGCCGCGTGGAAGCAATTGCAGGTAGGTGGCAATCGTCGGCATCGGGTATCCGCCGGTCAGCGGATTGGTATAGCGCAGCTTGAAGCCGTGCCACGGATCAGGTGCCTCTTGACGTTGCAGCTTGTCGAGCGCCTCCCGGCTGCGTGCGTAGGGGTAACTGAAAATCGGCGACGTGGCCGAAGTGTGCGTATGCCGCACCGGCATCATGTTGTAGCCGAATCTCGCGTAGCTGTTGCCCTCGGCACGCGCCACCTGTTGCGCTTGCCGGTCGTCGTTCTCGGCAAAGCCCGCATCGAAGAAGCGCAGCATCGGGATGTCAAGGCCGTCAAGCCAGACTACCGGCTCGCTAATCCCCTCAAGGCCTTCATTGCCGTGATCGTGCCATGCCCATGAGGGCGTGATAATGAAATCGCCGGGATACATTGTGGTACGTTCGCCATCCACGGTCGTGTATGCGCCTTTGCCATCCACGATGAAGCGCAAAGCCGACTGGACATGCCGGTGCGACGGCGCAATCTCGCCCGGCAGGATCAATTGCAATCCGGCGTACAAGGACTGGGTAATGGAAGACTGCCCGCGCAGTGCCGGATTCTCCAGTACCAGCACGCGTCGAACCGCTTCTTCCGCAGTAATCAATTCGCCCGATTGCATGAGAAACGAGCGGATGTCCTTGTATCGCCATATAGCCGGCACGCAGGGCGTGTTCGGCTCGCGCGGAACCAGGGTGTGGAGGGATTCCCACAGCGGCGTCAGGTTAAAAGAGCTGATCTCTGCATAAAACCGTTCACGGCCCGGATGCTTTGACGTTTTCATTTGCATGTCTTCCTTGTCCTGACGATCGGGCCGTGCGGCGGGATTTATCAATCATCTTCGGTTCGAATAACCCGAGTGTCTTCGTCAGTCATTGTTGTTAAAGGTTTGCTGGACCGATGGCATAGGCACACAGAATCTCGACAATAGTTTTGTCTTTATCTATTATTTCGTCAATCAATCTATCTGATATATCAAATTGCGTTTTACAATAATGGTGCACTGGGACACTCCGGCTGGCAATGGCCTGGTTTCGATGCGAAAGAAAGGTGCATTAAATGTCAAAGCTTGATCTTGAATGGCTGGCTATTTTCGATGAGGTTTACAAGACCGGCAGCGTGTCTCGTGCGGCCGAACGGCTGGGGCTCGCGCAAGCCACTGCCAGTATTGCGCTGAACAAGCTTCGAATTCACTTCGGGGACAGGTTGTTCAGCCGCACTTCGAAGGGAATGGAACCGACTCCCTATGCGCGCGAAATCTATCCGGAATTACGCGACATCATGGACCGCCTGGAAAGAGCACGTGGCGTCCGGGCCGTTTTTGTTGCCGAGGAAGCAACTCGTGAATTTCGCATCTGCATGACCGATATCAGCGAGGTGGTGCTGCTGCCTGCCTTGTTGAACCGCCTTCGTCGCGCCGCGCCGAGGATTCATATAGAAGCCGAGAAAATTTCTACCGACAGCCCTCGCCGGCTCGAGGCGGGAGATGTTGATCTCGCGGTCGGGTTCATGCCGCATCTGGAAGCAGGGTTCTATCAGCAAACCCTGTTCACTCAAAACTTCGTCTGCCTGGTAGCGAAAGGCCATCCCCGCATCGGCGCAAAGCTAAGCGTAGAGACGTTCCTGTTCGAAGGGCATATCGCCGTGACGAGTTCAGGTACGGGGCACTCGATCGTCGATAAAGTGATGGCACAACAGGGAATCGAACGCCATGTAGTGCTGCGCTTGCCCAGTTTTCTCGGGGTTGCCCGCATTGTCGCGCAGACCGAACTGCTGGTCATCGTTCCGAGGATGCTGGGCGAAACCCTCGCCTCACAGGAAGAGATCCGATTACTCGACCCTCCGGTTACACTGCCTTCATACTCGGTGAAACAGCATTGGCACGAACGGTTCCACGCGGATCCCGGCAATATGTGGCTGCGGCGCACCATGGCCGAGTTGTTTTCCAGAAAGCCTCCCAAAGAGAGTGCGGCGCAAGCTTGGTCCGTGAAGACATAGAGAAGAAGGCGGGCCAAGAAGCCCCAGTTTCAGTTGCCCCGCCGCTGCATTAAGCTGTGGCAAAGTCGATTTTAATTCTCGCCGAATCGGCGCCGGGTATAGTGATAGCTGCGGTGATAGGTGCGGTGATAGCTGCGGCAGGCAAGAAAGCGCCTGAACACCGATAACTGAGGAGAAAACAGATGAAAAAGGCGATCGGATGGCTGGTGGTCGTTGTCCTGCTAGTCGGAACTGCAACTGCCCTTTATCTTTGGCAACAAAACCCGGCACCTGCACCGCAGGTGTTGAAACCCATCGAGACGCCGCGTCCACCCAGCGCCCAGGTCGAGCCGTCCATACGCTATCCGATCCCAGACGAAGGCATGCAAGCCGAGTCGAAGCCGCTTCCCCCATTGAATGAGAGCGATCAGGCGGTGGGGAACGCACTCTCCGGTTTTCTGGGGCAACAATGGTTCAAAAAATTCTTCAATCCACAGGAGATTGTGCGCAATATTGTTGTCACGATCGACAATCTGCCGCGTAAAACCGTCGCTGTACGACTACTCCCGGTCAATCCGGTCGGCGGCAAATTCCTCATTAGGGGAAAAGAGGACAGTCTTTCTATCTCCCCGGAGAATGCAGCGCGCTACGCACCGTACGTGCGCATCGCCGAAATGGCGGACGCAAAAAAGCTTGTCGCCATATACGTCCACTTTTATCCTTTGTTTCAACGAGCGTACCAGGATTTGGGATATCCGGATGGATACTTCAACGACCGGCTCATTGCGGTAATCGACCATCTGCTCGCAGGGCCGGAGGTTAACGGACCGGTCACGTTGGTCCAGCCACACGTTCTATATCAGTTCGCTGATCCGGATCTGGAAGCGGCTTCCGCAGGCAACAAAATTCTGTTGCGGATGGGTGCTGAGAATGCCGAAAAAATCAAGAGCAAGCTGCGGGAGATCCGCCGTGAGCTGACCGGCCGTACTATGGAGAAATAATCACCGGAGACAGTAACTTGTACCTCGGCGATCTTTCAGGCATACATTTCAGGCAACCTTTTCAGAAAGCCAAGTTACTCGGCGCCACAGTTATGAAAGATGTCACGGAAGTCGTGAATACGGGTTGCTAAGCCTCATTATCGATCCGACGGGATCGGTACTCGGGCTTTGGAAGTCCAGGACGTGAAGAAGCAGACACTTGCGAACTGGATAATTTGCAGTCCGGGCATAAATGAATTGCGGCCTAACGTGGCAGTGAAAGGGACACGCCTATTACGGGTGCTTTCGCATTGCATCAGTGCAGCCGCGCCCGTTGCTTCTGCGTTCACACCATACTCCTTGATACTGCATGCTTCAGTTTGCTTTTGATGGGGAAAGATACGAGTACCAAGATTTCTGTGAATCCGCCAGTGAGAAATCTCAATACATCCGTGGCGGTTTTCACTAAACTGGATTTTAGTTTTAATCCGTCATTTGCTGACGAGACAGCCACCTGCATGATCATGCAGCGAAGACTGCGCACTTCGGCAGCCGGTTACTACGTTACTGCAAATGTTATGCCGCATAATTTGGCTGGTCGGTTTGGTTGAGGTCTATTGTTCGCAATCAAGCAATAAGCGGCGGTGATTCTTTCGTAACCGTTGATCAGACTCCCCTCTACGGGGACGTGAACTCGTGGAGGTGTCCGTGGATCCGATGCCCAATTCGAAGATGGGAACTCAGCGTGCCGAAGCGGCCCCAAGGCATGACAACAAATATCTCTTGATACGCGAGGTCACACAGGCGCTCGCTGCGCCGCTCTCGGCGGAAGACTGCGCCATCCAATCGATGCCTGACGCCAGCCCGGTGAAGTGGCACCTGGCGCACACGACATGGTTTTTCGAAACTTTTGTGCTGGAACCGCACTATCCTGGGTATCGCTCCTTCGACCCCCTCTATCGCGTTCTCTTCAACTCTTACTACGACACGGTGGGCGATAAGCACCCGCGCCCCGAACGAGGAATGCTGTCCCGCCCCAAGCTCGAAGATGTGCTCGCCTATCGCGATCACGTCGACGAGGCCATGCTCGCCCTGCTAGCCACGGAGCGATTGCCTGCGGAAATCGCCGGGCTGATTGAGCTGGGGCTGCATCATGAGCAACAACATCAGGAGCTCATCCTCACGGATTTAAAGCATCTGCTCTCGCGCAATCCGCAAAAACCTGCGTACCGGAAGCAATGGCCCCTCCTTCCAATCCGCGCACGCGATCCGCGGTGGATCGCTTTCGAAGGAGACCTGTATGAGGTGGGGCACTCCGGCCGCGAGTTCTCCTTCGATAACGAGACGCCGCGCCATCGTGTCTGGCTCGATGCGTTCCAAATCGCCTCGCATCCCGTGACCCACGGCGATTTCATCGAATTCATCGACGACGATGGCTATCGCCGGCCGGAACTGTGGCTTTCGGCCGGATGGGAAGCCGTGACTACCCGCGGATGGGAGGCTCCCGAGTATTGGACGCATCGCAATGGCCAGTGGCATGCCTTCACGCTTCATGGCGAGATGCCGGTGGACCCCAACACGCCAGTCTGTCACGTGAGCTTCTTCGAGGCAGACGCCTTCGCCCGCTGGGCGAAGGCTCGGCTGCCGACCGAAGCCGAGTGGGAGATTGCCGCGCGCGACGGACCGCGCACCGGAAATTTCCTCGAAAGCGGCGCCCTGCATCCGCTCGCGCTCCGTGAGGCTCCGGCCGATGGAAGGCTCGCGCAGACCTTCGGCGACGTGTGGGAGTGGACCCGCAGCGACTACGGGCCTTACCCGGGCTTCAGGCCGGCCGCCGGCGCTATCGGCGAGTACAACGGCAAGTTTATGTGCGGCCAATACGTGCTGCGCGGCGGGTCGTGCGTCACACCGGCAACCCATATACGCGCAACCTATCGCAATTTCTTTCCGCCCGATGCACGCTGGCAGTTCTCTGGCCTGCGCCTCGCGCGGGACGCCTGACGGCGTACAGCATCTTAAGATGCAGCGCCCGACTGCGTTTTGCGCCTTTGCGCACGACCCTTTTGGCTTACCACGCATCTTGCAAAAATAGGGTGAACAGGTCCTAGTCCAGGATCACGCCGCAGGTCAGATTGGCTACCGTGCCAGTCATCGCACCGGCGTGTTCCGAAGTGCGACCGGCGAGGAAGACCTTCGCCCCTTCGCTGGCGAAAGCACGGGCAACTGCACCGCCGATCACCCCTCCCGCCCCGTAAATGACGGCGTTCTTGTTTGCAAGCAACATGTATTCTCTCCTTGCTTTGGCGTGGCTTCGCATGAAGCTGTGGATGCCTCTGCTGTCCGTCATCGATTCCACCTCGCCCTGGTTTTCTTCTCACTGATGCGGGACAGAAAATCAACCATCAAGGCGCCGCGACGATCATCCATCCAACGCCGAAGCGGTCAGCGACCATGCCGAAGCGCGAGGAAAAGAAAGACTTGGCCAACGGCATCTGCACCTGCCCGCCGTCGGCCAGAGCAGCGAACAGCCGCTCGGCCTCGACGGCGTCAGGCACCGTAAGCGATAGTGAAAAACCCTGGAAACTCGGCCGCCCCAGGCATCGACCGTCGGAAGCCAGCACCGTTGTATCGCCGATGCGGAAACTCGCATGCATCACCTTGTGCTCGGCACCGGGCGGGACCATGCCAGGCTCAACGGGGTCAGGGTTTTCCTTGAAGCGCATGAGCATCGTCACCTCGGCGCCGAGCGTGCTGCGGTAGAATTCGATGGCTTCCTCGCAGCGGCCGTCAAAGAACAGGTAAGGTTGGACTTGCATGGCATCTCCTTTCATGGTCAACCATAGTTGCAAACGGAGAAGAGGTTTAGAGGATTTCTTGATACTTGTATATACTACTTGTGTACGCCGTCCACAATACTATAGCAGAGACAATGGACAGTATCCACATTAAAAAATGACGAGACCCACAACGAAGAAAACGCCGGTGCGCACTACGTACCGCCACGGTGATCTGCGGCGAGCTCTGCTGGACGCCGGCATCCAGCTGGCGCGCGACGGCGGACCCGATGCGGTCGTGCTGCGCGAGGCGACCCGGCAAGCGGGCGTAGTTCCCAATGCTGCTTACAGACACTTCGCCAGCCGGCAAGAGCTCTTGCAAGCGGTCCGCGCGGCCGCCTTGTCAGCGTTGGCCGTCGCGATGGAGACCGAATTGGCCAAGCTGAGCCGTGGAAGGCGTCCCGCCGACTTCGCCCGTGCGAGCCTGCAGGCGGTCGGCACCGGCTATCTGCGATTCGCACAAGCCGAACCGGGCTTGTTCCACACGGCGTTTTCGGTCCCGGACGAGGTTGAGGACGACGTCGATCCGGCCAAGGCCGGACACAGCGGCCTGAACCCTTTCCAGCTGTTGAGCGCCGCACTGGATCGACTCGTCGAAGCGGGCGCGCTTCCATCCGAGCGTCGTCCAGGCGCGGAATACCTTGCCTGGTCCGCGGTGCACGGCCTGGCCTTGCTCGTCATCGACGGGCCGCTGCGCAGCGCCACTCGCGCGCAGCTGGACGCAATCGGGCAACGCCTGCTGGATATGGTCGAAAAAGGGCTGTAGCCGGAGTAGAGCTCCGGTAGGTCGACGGCAGAACAGATCGGCGTTGCCATGCAGTTCCCGTTCACCCAGGAAGGCGCGGATGGACGTTTGCGGCAGAAGAGCGTGACTGTTGTGGTCGCTTTGCTGGTCCCCAGTTTGGTTTTGTGCACAAGCTTACGAATCTGCGGCATGGGAACTCGCATTCCTCATTCTTTGGTCATTTGCCGGTTCAATTGTGTGCGAGGTTATACTTAAAGGCAGTTATAGCGTGGTTCAAATCAACATAATATGACGAAAGGGGATTCGGCAATGTTGCAGCCTAACTTGTATCAAGCCTGCGTCGAGGAGCAAAACGTCCAGGTATTCGGGAAGAGGAGAGACATGCAATGATGAACCTGAAAAGGCTTTGCCTGCCCATCATCATGGGGCTGGCTTTCATGAGCAGTCATGCCCAGGTGCGGGAAAGAACAATCGAGGAAATCAAGATTGAGGCGCAAGCCCGTGCCGAGCGCGGAGCTTATCCATTAGGCGGACTCGATCCCGCGGATGTGAAGGAAGCGCTATCGCTGATCCGGACGCGTGATCGCGACGAGTGGGCAAAAGGGTGGAGCACGATCGCAAAACGTTATATGGCCGCAGCTGCCAAGGCGCAAACGCCCGCAGAAGCGAGCAACGCCTATAAGCGCGCATGGCGACTTTATTATTTTGCACAGTGGCCGGTGCCGGCGTCAGCAGGCAAGAAAGAGGCATATGCCAATGCCTTGAACGCTTATCTGAAATATGCGCAGACGCTTGATCCGCCTCTGGAGGTCGTCAAGATCCCTTTCGAGGGGACCGAGATCGTGGGTTATCTTCGCTTGCCGAAGGAAGCAAAAGGCCCGGTGCCGTTGGCGCTTGCCATTAGCGGCCTTGACAGTCGCAAGGAAACCGTTGCTGAAACCTATAGTGAAATCCTCAAGCATGGCATCGGTTTTTTCGCAGTGGATAGCCCAGGTACAGGACAGGCGCCGATCAAAGTGAGCCCAACTGCCGACCGCATGTTTAGCGCCGTTCTGGATTATCTGCAACAAAGGCCGGAAATCGATAAATCCCGGATATTCACTCATGGCGTAAGTTTCGGGGGTTACTGGGCCACCAAGATCGCGGTGACTGAACAAAAACGACTGATCGGCTCGGTCGCGCAATCGCCGCCAGTTGATACCTTTTTTTCCGAGAAATTCCTTCGCGAAGGCACGTTAGGTAACCGTGAGTATCTTTTCGATCTGGCACCGGCTTTTGTCAATGTCTTTGAAGGAGCCAATACAATCGATGATCTGGCCCGCCTGCTTCCCAATATGTCTCTCCTGAAGTTAGGGCTGCTCGACAAACCTGCCGCACCCATGCTGATTGTTACAGGAGCAAAAGACACCCAGGTACCCATGTCTGAAGTCGATCTTCTGCTTCGAAGCGGAAACGCTCCCAAGGAAGCGTGGATCAATCCGGCAGGCGGCCATCTCGGGCGCGAGCCGCGCGGCTGGACCGATCCGGTGATCTTTTCAAAAGTGATCCTGCCTTGGGAAGTTCGTCTGGTGGAGCAGACTAGAAGCAAATAGGCCAGGCATTTTTTGACAACAGGAAGCTGGCAGGCCCGGCATTTTGCCGGGCTTTTTACTTTGGCAAGTGTTGATTGAATTGACTTCAGTCTGATAAAGACTAAAGTAATCCGTTACATGTCCTTGATAGTACTGTCTTAAAATGCCATATCCGCTGGCGTTCAATGTACCAAGGATGGAAGGCTGCGCAACGTTCCTAAAACGCGATAATGATAATGGAGCCCACGACGATGAGCGAGCCGCCCAACGCAACCGGCCACGTCAATTCTTCGCCAAGAAACAATACACCCAGTACAATCGCCATCGCTACGCTCAGTTTGTCGATCGGGGCGACTTTGGTAACGGGGCCGAGTTGCAGTGCGCGATAGTAGCAGAGCCAGGATAGACCGGTGGCGATCCCGGACAGCACAAGGAACAGCCAACTGCTGGCGGCAATCGAACCGGGCTTTTGCCACTCGCTACGCAGTGAAATGATGCCTGCAGTGACGATGAGAATGACGATGGTGCGAATGAAGGTGGCGACGTTTGAGTTGAAACCGACGACACCGATTTTCCCGAAAATGGCCGTCAACGCCGCGAAAAAGGCGGAGCCCAATGCAAACAGTACCCAGTTCGAATTAAAATTCATGCGCATTCCTTCATCCCACGCGTGATTTCGTCGAGCATCACGCTATCAAGGTGTTTTCTCAATCAAATCAAATGAAGCTTATCGGTATCTTGTGACAGCTTGTGCATAGCCTCGTCCAGATACTTTAAAACAGCTTTCATCCAACTGCTGCGAGATTTTACACCTGACTTTTTCCGCTGCCGGATTTCCACGTTTAATGCCTGCTCATACTCATACTCTTTGGCCTTTTTTATGGTCGGTAGCATTAGAACTTGGCTGTATCGGCTTACTTCCGTTAACGTGGATTTTGACCCATCAGTACGGCGATCCGTACGTTTTGAGAAAGACGTTCGGATATCCGCCTAAGCGACATGACTCGCCGTTCCTGGCTCCTCCTTGCTCTAATTGGCTCTCACAGCTGTGGCGTCGCACAAGGCAGAAATTCGCCCCAGCCGGCCCGTCCGACAAAGTCGTTTTCCCTGCTCACCACCACGCCGCGCGAGAGCGTGATGACCGGCCATCCTTGCACTGTGACACCCTGGTAAGGCGTGTAATCGACATCGTGATGCAGCTGCGCATTATCGATGACGACCTGTCGATTGGGGTCCCACAGCGCGATGTCGGCATCGCCGCCGACGACAATCGAACCTTTGCGCGGGTACAGACCGTACAGCTTGGCCGGATTGGTTGCGGTCAGCGCGACAAACTGGTGGATGTCGATACGGCCACCCATCACGCCGCCCGAGAACAACAAAGGCAGGCGGGTTTCAAGCCCCGGCAGGCCATTCGGAATATATTGGAACGGCTGTTCCTTGCCGTGCAGTTTTTTACCGTGCGGGTCGTCGTAGCGAAATGGCGCATGATCGGAGGAAAACACCGAAAACACGCCACTCGCCAACCCATCCCATACCGATTTCTGGTTTTCTTGATTGCGCGGTGGCGGACTGCATACGCATTTGGCGCCGTGATAGCCGTCGACAGCCAGATCGTCCTGGCTGAGGAAAAGATACTGGGGACAGGTCTCTGCATAAATACGCAGGCCGCGCCCATGCGCCCATCTGATCTGCTCAATCGCTTCGCGGCCCGAGACGTGCACGATAAGGATCGGTACGTCGGCCAGCTCGGCGAATGTGATCGCCCGATGCGTTGCTTCGCGCTCCACGGCCATCGGCCGCGATGCCGCATGATATTTAGGCGCGGTACGGCCGTCCGCATTGAGCCGCTCGGTGAGCCACGCAATGCAATCCGAATTTTCAGCATGAATCATGACAAGCGCCTGATGCTCGCGCGCCACATCTAGTACCGTCAGAATCTCGTGGTCAGACAGTTTGAGATCATCGTAGGTCATGTAAATCTTGAACGAGGTATAACCCGCCCGTATCAAGCGCGGCAGCTCCTCCCGCAGCACCTGGGGCGTCGGGTCAGCCACGATCAAGTGAAACGCGTAGTCGATCACTGCCTTGCCGGCGGCCCGCCGATGATAGTCGTCGACGGCCGCCTGCAACGTTCCCCCCTTGGATTGGGCCGCAAACGGGATCACTGTCGTGGTTCCGCCGCATGCCGCGGAACGCGTGCCGGTGAAGAAATCGTCGGCCATGCGCATGCCGTCCGGCATTGGCTGGTCGAGGTGGCAGTGCGCGTCAATGCCGCCTGGCAGCACCAGCAGACCGCTGGCGTCGATCTCTTCCGTCCCGATGTCAAGAGCGATGCCGAGCGCGGCGACGCGGCCGTCGCGAATGCCTATGTCGCATCTGAAACGATCGGATGCGGTCGCCACGTCGGCGTTACGGATGACCAAATCAAATGCAGTTGCCATGATCGATATGCGCCTATTCTAGATCCTGAAACAGTCGGCCCCAACCCTTTACGCGCCGCGTATCGAAGCCGGCCATGCGCAAGGACTTCCAGACCACCGTCGCAATGGTGTCGTAGATCGGAATGCCGATTTCGGCCTCCAGCTCACGGACCAGCTGCGCAGCTTTCAGATTGGTGCAGAATATCGAAATCGCCTTCGGCTTTTTCGCTGCGACTTGCCGCACCATGGCGCGGATCTGGTCTTCCGTTACTTCTGAAAAAGAAAAGTTTACATGCAGATTCAAGTGCCGCTCTTCAATGCATGTGAAGCCGGAGCGCGCATAGTTGCCGATAATCCTTTCCTGCACGTCATCGAGGTAAGGCGTCACTAGCCCGAACTCGGTCACCCCGGTCTTTTCAAGGATCTCGTTTAGCGCCAGAACCGATGTGGTGGCGGGAATGCCTGTGGCGTCGGTAATGCGGCGGCACAAGCGTTCATCCGCCTCAAAACCCAGCCATCCGGACGAGGTGCCGTTCCAGCCAATCACATCGACCTTCGCGTCGGCCAGCAGCTTTGCGGCTTCGATGATCTTGCTATCGTCAAACTGGCCAAGCGCGGCATCGCGAAGCGAAATTTCGGTGACAGTGAAACGGGAAAAGTGGGCTGACACGCCCGGCAACCCGCTTACCATTGCGCTGGTAAGCGGTTCCAGTGCGGTATTCGAAGAAGGCGTGAGCATGCCAAGCCGGATACGATCGTTCATATTGTTTCTCAGTAGTTGAAAATAGCTGAAGGTCAAACGGTAATGGCCGCATCGACGCGAGCCAGAGTGGATTCTTCGCGGATCAGGTTCAGCACATGGCGCTTCAGCTCATTGAATGCCGGCGAAGTGGTATCCCGCGGACGTGGAAGTTCAATGTCGATCAGGTCACGGATTCGGCCAGGGCGATGCGTCATGACGGCGACCTTGGTGCCAAGAATGAGCGCCTCGTCGACGCTGTGCGTAACGAATACGATGGTGCCTTGATAGCGATTCCAGATCGTGACCAGCTCTTCCTGCATTTCCAGCTTGGTCTGCGCGTCGAGCGCGGCGAATGGTTCGTCCATCAGGATCACTGCCGGGTTGAGCAGCAGCGCCCGTGCAATGCCGACGCGCTGGGCCATTCCGCCGGAGAGCTCGGACGGAAAGTGGTTTTCGAACCCGGTCAGCTTGACCGCATCGATGTAGCGCTGCGCCGCTTGCCGGCGCTCGCCCTTGCTCTTACCCTGCAGCTTGAGAGCAAAGGCGACATTGTCCCAGACCGGCAGCCATGGCATAAGATTGGCTTGCTGGAATACCATCCCGCGGTCTGCCCCCGGTCCGCGCACCGGACCGCCTGCCACGGTAACGTTGCCCTGGCTGGGAAACTCGAATCCCGCAATCATATTAAGCAGTGTCGATTTTCCGCAGCCGCTCGGCCCAAGCAGGCACAAAAATTCACGTTGTTCGAGTTTGAGCGTGATGTTGTCGATCGCCAGCATGTCGGTGCCGTTCTTGTGATCGCGGAATACCTTGACGATATTATTTAGTTCAATAAATGCCATGCTTATCTTCTCGTTCCCTGGACAGTCGCACCATGCTGCCAGCGCAGAACCGATTTCATCACGAGCTTGATCAGGTAATCGGCAAGAAACCCCAGCAACCCGATGCTCACCATGCTGGCGATGACCAGGTCGTATCGCAGGAAGTAATACGAGTCCCACAGCACATAACCCAGTCCGCTCTTTACGGCAACCATTTCCGCGGTCACGGTCAGCATCCATGCGGTGCCGATACCTATGCGCAGCCCTGCGAAAATACTCGGCATCGCCGCAGGCAGAATCACGAAGCGCAGCAGGTCACTCTCGCTGGCGCCGGCCATCGCTGCTGCACGCAGCAAGTTGCGGTCGGTGGTCTTGACGCCATGAATAACGTTCATCAGGATCGGGAAAAACGCGCCCAGAAATACCAGGAAAATCGCCGGCTTATTGGCAATGCCAAACCAGATAATCGCCAGCGGAATCCATGAAACCGGAGGGATCGGGCGCAGCATCTGGATGGTCGGTTCAATCATGTTCTCAACCCAGCGCCACCAGCCGATCGCGACGCCAAGGACGATGCCCGACAATGCGGCTATCAGGTAGCCGGCGGATACCCGAAGACTGCTTGCCAGTGCATCGAAGATCCAGCGGCCGCTATTGGTCTGTGCCGATTCGTCGATGCCGAAGATCCAATCCATCCAAGTCACAAACACCCGCGACGGCGCCGGCAACAGCGCGGGAGGAATCAGTCCGGAGCGCGAGAACGTTTCCCAGAACAGCAGCAACAGAACCGGAACGGCAAAGCGCCACTTTGCCTTCCATATGGACTGGAGAAAGTCAGCCATGAAAGCCTTGCCGATCAATAGCCGAGCTCAGTTTTGGACTTCTTGGTGGCATCGATCAGAAACGAGTAATTCATGTTCTTCTCGATGTCCGCGGAAACATCGCGCGTGATGTACTTCAGATCCTTCATCATGCCGGCAATCGCAAAGGTCGACTGGCGACGCATCGTATAGTCGGGATAGGCATTTTTGAGCGCCTCGGTCGCAATGGTCCGGTCGAGTCCGGTTCCCTTGACGATGGTGTTGACCCATGCCTGCTTGTCATTGTTCAGGCGATCGACCAGCCGCACGACGGCGCCTACGGTCTCGCGTACTTCGGTCGGATGCTCCTTGATGTAATCCGAGCGCGTTACAATCAGATTGGTCAGCCGGCCGGCAGCCTGCGAGTATGGAAAGGCGAAGTGCTTGCCGACGCCGGACAAGCGCATCTGCGACGCGAACGGTTCTACCGAACAGATCAAGTCGATCTCGCCGCGCTGGAGGGCGGCGGCATGATCCGACGGATTCGGGATGTTAATGAACTGCACATCCTTGTTTGGATTAATGCCATTCAACAGCATCTCGCCGCGCATATGCAAATCCTGCGCATTGCCACGCGATGCGGCAACTCGGAACGGCCGATTTTTCGCCTTGTATTCGGCGATGAGTTTTTTCAGGGCAGCCCAGTCGTCCGGCGCTACCGCACTGTCCTTCCCCAGAAGTATTTCGGAGCCGCCATTGACCTGGCCCGACACGGCGACCAGGTCGAAACCCTTGTCGAGTCCCGTAACAAAATGGAGATAGGTCACCTGCGCAATATCAACACTCTTCGATACCAATGCAGTCAGCGCGTCGTTGCCGGAATTGAAGTTGATCGCCTCGACCTCGATGTTCTTCGCCATCTCCGGCACCATAGCCATCGACAGGCAATGCGCACACTTCGCGTAGGCGAGCTTGACCTTGGGCTTTTCCTGGGCAAGGACAATGCTGCAGAAGAGCGTCAGCGACGCGGTGAACGCTTTTAGAACGAATGTGCGAGAGTTGTTCCGTTGTCGCATGGCGATTCTCCAATGATTAAGTTCAGACCGATATGAAACAAATACGGGCAATTTTTAATGTGACAAAATGCCTTTCAGTTTGTAGGAAATAATCGCAATTCTTGTGCCAGACATTTTTAACGAAAATATTGGAAAGCGATGCATATAACCAATGTTTTGCACCAATCAAGGGTGCCGTATCAGTGCATTCAGGTCGATTAGTGCGGAATCGGTGCAAAAAGCAATAAAGCGGAAAACAATTTTTTACCTATAATGTGACAATATCGGTGTGACCGGTCGCAGCCGCACCGCAGCCGCATCGTTTATCGAATTTGACTGGATCATTGCAGCAATGACGAAACTGAAGAACACGGCCAATGCGGCCACCACAGTCAAACGAAAAGCGCTCAACGACAAGGATGTCAGCCCATTGCCCGGCCCGGCTACCGCCCCGGCACTTGAGCGCGGCCTTGGCGATGCCGTCTACGAACGCATCCTTGCCTCGCTCATGGAGCACAGGCTGACACCGGGCACCAAACTGGTCGAGGAAAAGCT
>DASYKE010000207.1:0-12100 GCA_035995725.1 Burkholderiaceae bacterium
GAAAATATGGATTGAAAACCGCTTATATCGAGCGTCCACATGAATTTGGCTCGGCTCACCCAAAGGACGTCAGTCCGGATCCGGACAATACATTTCATGCCAGGAACATCGTCGAGCTTGCCGCGTTACTTGGCTGTTGACCGCCGTTACAAATCGTTCAATATCGGCATGCCAGTGCCGGCCAACAACACGCCATGCCTGTCAGCAGGAAAGTTGAAACTTATCAGGGAGCCTGCCATGTTTTATCGCATTGCCAGATATATTATTTGCCTGTTCCTCTTTGGGAATTCAGCCGCATTTGCGCAGAATTCGGCAGCGAACGCCGATCTGGATGAGGTATTCCATACCGTGAAGCTCAGCCGTGGAACCGAACTCAATATTGTGGTGAGCAAACGAAGAAATACAGCACCTTCAACTGCAGCATTGCTGTTTGCCGGCTATCCGGGAGTCCTCAAGATCAGGAATGAAGCAGGAAACATTACCTATGATTTGAAAGGCAATTTTCTCATTCGTGCCCGTCGCCATCTGAACAGCGACGAGATATTTACCGTGATGGTCGATTGTCCTGTCGATCAATGGAGTTCGTGCGATGACCGGTATCGTTCTTCAGACCAGCACGCCGCAGATGTGGCTGAGGTTATAAGTACGCTGCGGCATAATTTCGATGCCAAACAAGCCTACATTATCGGGACGAGTTACGGAACCGTATCGAGCTCGTTTCTGGCGAAAAATCTCGGTGACAAGATCGATGGAGCGATTCATACGGCGACGTTTACTGACCCGAGACCGGGCATGAACAGTCATGGCAATCCGATGCAGTCATTCGACTGGTCGCAAGCCAAGACAGCCCAGCTGTTCGTGCATCACAGGGATGATCCTTGCGACCGGACCAGGTACTCCAGTATTGTGCATCGCAAGAAAGACATACCACTGATCACAGTTGAAGGGACTGTCAACCCTCGCGGCGATGCATGCCAGGCGCTCACGGCCCACGGCTTCGTGGGGCGAGAAAAAGCTGTCATGACGGCCATCGGCGACTGGATTACCACCAGGAAAGTTGCTGCGCTAATCGGCGACGACAAATGATTTGTTGAGCAACTGCAGCCGGGATGCCATGTACGGGGCTACTTACTGCCTGCGCAGGCAGGACTCTGGCTGCATAATGCAGCAACCCCTTTTCTATCCTGGAGAACGCGATGCCTGAAGACCGCTTAATGGAGATTGAAATTAAACTCGCGCGCCAGGAAGACACGGTTGAAGCGCTGAACCAGATGGTCTATCGGCAGCAAAAGAAGATCGACGAGCTGGAGGCGCTTTGCTCGGCGCTGGCAAGACGCATACGGGATATGCAAGGCACAGGGGCCGAACAGAATACTGCGAACGAAAAACCGCCGCATTATTAGCGCTGATTTCATACATTCCAGCGCCCGGCGCGTCGATTCAAGGCAAAGGGCATCGAACGCATCGCGCCGCGAGTCGATCAACAATGGGCATCACTTGTTCGAGCGCTGGCCCGGCTCTTTTTTCGATCGGGTAGGAGAAGGCCGGTAGCCGGCAGGATGCGCGTCGTTATCCTCGCCGATATCGGATTCGCCGTCGTCATTGAGGTTCACGATATGATCGGCGTCTATATCCTGCCCGCTCGATACGGCCGTATCTCGTCCCGCCGCCGCCCGTTCGCCGGTGCCGCCTGAGTCGGAATCGCTATCGAGGTTGGCATCTCCGACATCGGGGCCGGCTGTATGGCCGGCGGTACTTTCTTCGATGTCGGAGGTTGTGCCGGTATTCAGCCCGATATCAATCTGTTGCGCAAGACCGTCGCCGCCGCGGACATCGCTGCCGGTATCGGATAAATCGCTCGGGCCCAGAGCGTCGGTGCCATGGCCTTTGCCGAGCTGGCGATCCGGTAAATTAATGTTTTCGGGGTTCAGACTGCTGGTTGACATGATGAGCTCCTTGAAAAGACCGGGAAATCCCGCTTAACGTAATTGTCCGCGCACAAGTCGAACCGATGCGTTTTCCGCGCAGATTGTTATTCGGTGCAACACATATCACCATGATTAGAAAACTTTCCTTCATCAGAGTTCATGTAATCGGCCGCTTGCCTCAATCAATCGTCATGTGACCGAACTATTCACACAGTAATGGGCTTGCCTGTTTATAAACAGGGTGCAGCCTATTGAGACGCTCGTTCCATCAAGCCGCCAATGACCAAGATTGTGACAGGCCATAAACCGCATGGCTTCGATTCGGTGCGGCGGTTTATTGTTGCAGCAGCTGCCATCAAGCCGTTGCCTGCCGGTAAAATATACGTCACGATCATTTTCAGGACAGTTTTGTGTCCACCTTCAATCCCCTTTCCCGAAAGATTATTCATTGCGATTGCGACTGCTTTTATGCGGCCGTCGAGATGCGCGACGACCCGACGCTGCGTGAACTGCCGGTGGCGGTTGGCGGACGTCCGGATCAGCGTGGCGTGATCGCCACCTGCAATTACGAAGCAAGGCGCTTCGGCGTGCATTCTGCAATGGCAACATCGCAAGCGTTGCAGCGCTGCCCAGGTTTGATTGTCTTGCCGCCCGCAATGGAAAAATATCGCGCGGCGTCCAGGCAGATTCTTGCCATCTATCGCGATTACACCGATACCGTTGAGCCCCTGTCGCTGGACGAGGCCTATCTGGATGTAACCTATGCATCGCACTGCAACGGCAGCGCCACGCTGATTGCGCAGGAAATCCGTGCGCGCATCGTACAAACCGTCGGCATTACCGCATCTGCCGGGATTGCCCCAAACAAATTCCTGGCAAAAATCGCCAGCGACTGGAACAAACCCGACGGCCAGTTCGTGATCCGGCCACATCAAATCGACGAATTCGTGGCAACGCTGCCGGTTGAAAAACTATTCGGCGTGGGCAAGGTGACGGCCGCCAAATTGAAAAGACTGGGTGCGATCACTTGCGCCGACTTGCGCAACTGGACAATGGCCGAGCTGCAGCACCACTTTGGCAAATTCGGTGAAAAGCTGTTCGATTTATGCCGTGGCATCGATATGCGCGAAGTGTGCCCGACGCGTGAACGCAAATCGATCAGCGTCGAAGAAACCTATGCGATTGATATGCCGGACTTGGCCGCATGCGCGCGGTGTCTGCCCGAACTGATCGACAAATTGAGCGAGCGGGTGCGCCGTGCCGGGGCCGGACGCAATGCGAACAAATTATTCATTAAAATCCGCTTCGCTGATTTTCGGCAAACCACGGTTGAATGTGCCGGTACGATGTTCGATTCCGCGCTTTTTGAAAAACTGCTGGAGACCGGATATCAGCGCGGTCAGCGACCGGTTCGATTGCTGGGCGTGGGTGTGCGTCTGGGTAATGATGAAGACGTGAACCAACTCGGGCTGTTCGGTGGAGAGGTGGCTTCATTAACCGAAACGATGGACGATTAAGTCACGGTCGATGCTGCATTGATCCTGTTGAGGCGATTGCGAGCTGGTTGAGGAATCGTCGGTTGGCCGCCTGTCCGTTCCTTCGCCCGCCATCTCCGTGCTGCATGCGTTTTAATATCGCCTGGCAATCTCCGCAATCACCGCCTCCATCGTCTTTTCGACATCCGCCTGCACCAGAGGGCCGCTGACCAACGGCGGCACAAAGAAGTCCGGTTCCATCGACGCGGAATAGGTAATGAGCGTGCCGCTTCTGCCGTCCCGGGCCGATGGTGCAAGGCCCCAATGCGCCGTATAGTGCTTCATGTCGCCTTCGATGAGAGCAATGTCGATCGTGGAAAACGGCTGCTCGGTAACACGCATCACCAAGTGAACATCGCGCTTGATAAATAAAAATCCTGTTTTGCCGTTCTGTTCGACGATGGCCTCATGACCGGTGCGTGAAATCAGCTTGGATGACGACATGTCCGGCACGAAGCTGGACAGTCGCTCGTAATCTGTCAGCACTTGCCACACCTGCTGTTGCGTCGCAGCGGCGAATCCGCTGGCGTCTACGCGGAAGAAGGATTGATCATTATTTTGCATGCGCTTTACCGTGACGTCGACGTTATTGTGCGGCATGTCCGGTTGCGCCTGCACAGGCGCAGATATCATTGCGGACAAAAGAAATAAATGCTTCCATGAGTATGGAAATGTCATTGGCGATAAATCCATTTATCAATGCAGTAGCAGATTTGCGCTATATAACAGGCCGCAAGGGTTATCATCTTCGGTCATCGAAGACCCAGGATATGTACCTGTTCCGACAAATAATGCGCCGGTTCGTGCGCATTTGTTTTGTTTACATCGCCCATTATAAAATGATAATCGAGCTTGTCTTTGGCGTGGAAAAAGCACAACGCAAGCGGATAATATCAGCTCTTAAAAATCCATCGATATGGTAACTTGCCTGGCAAGCCTTGGAGTCTGCTTCGATCAGCGGGTACCATTTGCTGCAGTCGGCGAATATCATGAAATTAATATCAGGTCTTGGTTGTCAATAGCGATGGCTGCTTTCAGTTGCGCAGCGTCGCCTTGCCGGAAAGTGAATCAATGATGGCTAACGGAATTTGACATGAGCACAAGCTGGCTTATCACCAATATCGTCAGTGCACTGTTTTTACCGCCGCTTAATCTGGTCGTGCCCGGTATGGTCGGTCTTATGCTGCGCAAGCGCTGGCCGCGCTTCGGTACCATACTATGCATGACGTCGCTGATTGGATTGGCTGTGCTCTCTACCGAAGCCGGCACCAGGCTACTGGTGGCGCCTCTCGAAAATTTTTCTGCACCGCTGGTTTCAGCGCGCGGCGCCGGGGCGCAAGCGATCGTGGTGCTGGGCGGCGGGCGCTTGAAGAATGCGCCGGAATACGCCGGCCAAGATAGTCCCAGTTCGGTGGCGCTGGCGCGTTTGCGCTACGGTGCGAAACTGCATCGTGAAACGGGATTGCCGCTACTGGTTACGGGCGGCATGCCGGATGGTTCGTCCGAATCGGAAGCGGCGGTGATGGCGCGTGTGTTGCGTGACGATTTTGCGGTCCCTGTCAAATGGCTGGAGCAAACATCGGACAACACGGCGCAAAACGCGCAATTGTCCGCGCGAATGCTGAAGCAGGCCGGCGTGCGGCGGATTCTGTTGGTAACCGATGCAATACACATGCCGCGTTCGCAAATGATATTCACGCAAAGCGGTTTGCAAGTCGTGCCGGCGCCGACAACTTTTGTTAGTCGCGCCCCCCTTTTGCCGATTGATTTCGTGCCGGGTGGCACTGGCTTCAGGCTCAGTCATTACGCGATGCACGAGTGGCTCGGGCTGGGCTGGTATCGGGTCCGGCATGGCGGAGCGTTGCCATGGAGTGTTGACCGTTGATAGGGACCACCATGTTGGCCGTAGATTACCAGCGTCCGTCCAAACTGTACCGATATTCGCAACGTCATTGGCTGGAACGTTCGTTGAAGCTCGGTGAATTTCGTTTGCGTCCTGCCGCCGAACAGGCAAATGCAAGTCCGCAGATATTGCCGTTTCAACCGATCGAAGCGCGCACGGCTGTTGCTGCGACCTACCTTACCTTAAGCCTGGCAAAAACATGGGACGATGCATTGTTCGCTGAATTTCCCGGTGCCGACTGCTGCTTGATCATTCACGATGCCGAGGAATTCGGAGAGCGCATCCATCGCGCGGTGAAAAGGGTCCTGCCGGCCTGGGCGGGTATCGATGCAGCCGTCTCGTACGGCATGCCGAGCTCCCTGGGCCGGGCATTTTCGAAAACCAAATCTTGTGCGATCGAAAAGGAATGGCTGTTTGCCTGGCGCCCGACGCAGCCGACGTCGGCGTTGAAGCCGATCCTCGTTCAAATCGGCAGTATCGAAGACATCGCGGAGCTGCGCGAAAAGCCTGCCTAGCCGCGTGCCGGCAAAGGGGCATCGTCACGGTGATCGATCCGGGATTCCGGCACCCGTCGGCAGGTTGCGGGCAGGTATCGCGGACTGCGACTACAATGCATTACGTCGGAGCCGATGGAATACGTTCTGATCTGTGAGGAATGTTTGAATGAATAACCTGAAAGTCGATGTAGCGGTGATTGGCGCCGGCACCGCCGGCCTGGCCGCTTACCGCGCAGCCAAATCCCACGACAAGCGCGTGCTGCTGATCGAAGGCGGCCCGTACGGCACCACTTGCGCGCGCGTCGGCTGCATGCCGAGCAAACTATTGATTGCCGCCGCTGAAGCGGCCTACGCGGTTGGACGTGCACCGGCCTTCGGCGTGCACGCAGGCCCGCTGCGGATCGATGGCCGTGCAGTGATGGCGCGAATGCAAGCCGAGCGGGACCGCTTCGTCGGCTTCGTGCTGCACGGAGTGGAAAAAATCCCGCAGGCCGACCGGTTGCGCGGCCATGCCCGCTTCATTGATCCCAAATCCCTGCAAGTGGACGACCACACGACGGTCAGTGCCGAGCGCATTGTCATTGCCACCGGCTCCAGCCCGCAATTGCCGGACGCGCTGCAAGGTGTCGGCGAGAGGCTGGGGACCAGCGACGATATTTTTGACTGGAACGACCTGCCCGAATCGGTGGCGGTCGTCGGCATCGGCGTGATCGGTCTGGAGCTGGGGCAAGCGTTGCACCGGCTGGGTGTGCGGGTTGCGCTGTTTGGCCGCAACAGCGCCCCTGCGCAATTGAGCGACCCGGCGGTATTGGCAGCCGCAACTGCGTGCCTGACCGCTGAACTGGACGTGCGTTTGAATACGCAGGTGCTTGGCGTCGAACGCAACGGCGACGATGTCATCGTGCGCTCGCGTAGCCCAGCTGGAGAGGAATTCACCGAACGCTACACCTACGTGATGGCAGCGACCGGCCGCATGCCGAATGTGATGGGGCTCGGCCTGGAGCACGCCGGCCTGGCCTTGAACGAGGCCGGCGTGCCGCTGTTCGATTCGCGCACGATGCAGTGCGGGGACAGTCCTGTCTTCATCGCCGGCGACGCCGACAACGATCGGCCGGTACTGCATGAAGCAGCCGACCAGGGGCGCATCGCCGGCGACAACGCCGGACGCTATCCGGATGTGCGGCCCGGCTTGCGGCGCACGCCGCTTGCGATTGCTTTCACCGACCCGCAGATCGCCACCGTCGGCCGGACATACCGGACGCTGACGGCAGGCAGCTTTGTCATCGGCGAAGTATCGTTCGAAGACCAGGGGCGCAGCCGCGTCATGCGGCAAAACCATGGCTTGTTGCATGTCTATGCCGAGATCGGATCGGGCCGTTTTATCGGCGCCGAAATGATCGGTCCGCGCGCCGAGCATCTGGCGCACCTGCTGGCATGGGCCTGTCAAAGCGGCATGACGGTGGCGCAAATGCTCGACATGCCCTTTTATCATCCGGTGATCGAGGAAGGAGTGCGCACCGCCTTGCGCGACGCCAGGGAAAAGTTGTTGCACGGTTTGCCCCCGATCGAGCATTGCACCGATTGCACCCCGGGGGTATGACTGCAGTTTGATTCAACCGGTCGGCGCGCATTGCGATTTTGGCGAAACGTCACACGGAATCGGGATCGCTCCCCATAACTTCTGCTTTGAATTGATCCAAAGCAAAGTGGCATGGCGTTATGTTCGTTAGCGTACTGAGCTGGTATACGGGATGGTTTATATTATACGGATTGGACGGAGGAACGCGGACCGAGCGCCTGGCGTCCGGACGCAATCATCCGTGCCACGAAAGTCTGACGGATTATTTACCGGTATCCCGGAATCGAGATATTTGGTAATGCCGCAGACTTGATATAAATACTGGCGGCATTTGTGCGGCGCACTGGTTTTGCCGTATCGATTGCCGCTGCTTATTCACCCCAGGATCTAGGAGCACTGCCATGTTGGAATCGAATATTAAAACAGCGAGAAATGATATGAAAACCCTGGTCGAAGATGCACAGCAGTTTTTTCGCGAGGCTACATCCGTGAGCGGTGCCAAGGCAGAGGAATTGCGCAGTAAAGGGCTGAGCCTGCTCGATGCCGCGCTGGAGAAAGCACAGGGAGTACAGTCGGTTGCAATGGAAACCGGCAAGGAAATCGCGGAGTCCGCCGATGACTACGTGCAGCAAAACCCTTGGAGAGCGATAGTACTTTCAGCCGGCGTGGGTTTGCTGATAGGCTTGATGCTTGCCCGTAAATAATTGCGGCATTTTTCAGGTCACCATGGAACATCAACCATCGCGCGCCAATGATACCGGTTCGGGTCTGATTGCGGGCCTGGCCGGAGTGGCTAAAAACATGTTCGGCTTGTTGATCAGCCGGATAGAACTGGCCGCATTGGAGCTGTCGGAGGTTCGAACCAACCTCCTCAAGATATTGCTGATTTTCGCAATCGGAATCGTTGCCGGGTGGTTTGCGATTGCGTACTGGACTGTGGTGATCGTGTTTTTGTCGTGGCAGACATTCGGATGGAAGATCCTGCTGTTTCTCGCGGTGATGTTCACGCTGTTGACCGTCGGCGTATTTCTATATGCGCAATCGATGCTCAAGCAGGGCAAGCTGTCGATGCCGGCCACTATGGCTGAATTGCGCAATGATCGTGACGCATTGCTTTAGAGTTGCGTTCGCTGCAGAGATGCATTCATACTGCCCAGCGATGGGCTCAATCCAACCGATGAGGCAATGATGGCCAACGACGCACAGCACAAGCTCCTACCCGTCATGGCACAGCGCAAAAAAATGCTGGTGGCGCAAGGAGCCATATACCGCCTGGGCGTCATCGAATCGAGGAATGCAGTGCAAGCCAATCTGCATCCGGACACGCTGGCAAAAGGTGCGCTCGATCATCTTATGGCAAGTGTGCCCGGCGCGTTCAGCAACGCATTTGGCAATGCTACCGGGTTAAAAAATTTTACGCTCGCCGATGCGAAGGCGCTGCTGCCATTCCTGATCAGCACCGTTTCGTTGTTGTCCAGGAAAAAGGCGTTGCTGAAGCTGGTCATTGTCGGTGCAGTCGCATTGACGGCTGCGGGAGCGGTTGCCTTTTTCGTCTCGAAAAAAAAGCCGGCCGAGTCGTAAACCAAATGATGCGGCGGATTGCCGGAAGTCTTTCTCCAACGGCAAATCAATCTTCAGCGAAACATGGAGTTGAGCAGGCGCAACTGCGCCGAACTTCCATTAATGCTTTCTGTCAAAGAATTATCATTAGATAAACAAGGGGAAATCATGCGTAGTCAAATCACAATATATGCTACGGTAGGGGCATTGATACTGGCCGGATGTGCCGACATGAGCGCGACGCAGCGCGGTACGGCCACAGGCGCGGGCGTGGGTGCCGGCCTCGGCGCAATTCTCGGCGCGACTACATCGGATGGCGGCGGACGCCGCGCAGCGACCGGCGCGGTGATCGGCGGTGCCGCCGGCGCGGTAATCGGCAATATCTGGTCCAGCAGAATGGAAGAACAAAAAAGGAAAATGGAGCAAGCCACGCAAGGCACCGGCGTACAGGTCAGCCAGACCGCGGACAACCGCTTGAAGCTCGATATTCCGAGCGACATCTCATTCGATACCAATCGCGCCGACATCAAATCCAACTTCCGTCCGATACTGGACAAGTTTGCCGCCAGCCTGGTCGAGCATCCCTACACCCGGGTGACGATTGTCGGCCATACCGACAATACGGGCAGCGACGCGGTCAACAATCCGCTATCGGTCAACCGCGCCGCGCGCACCCGCGACTATCTGGTCAGCAGAGGTGCCGCATCGAATCGCTTCAATATCGATGGCCGAGGCGAACATGAGCCGGTGGCATCCAACAATACCGAAGCCAGCCGGGCCAAAAATCGCCGTGTCGAAATTTTCGTGGCCGAGCAACAGGCAACCGCACAAAGTCCGCAGAACTCACAGAATCCGCAACAGAGATAATCCGAATCCGTGATAAATAAAAAGCCGACCCGCAGGTCGGCTTTTTATTGAGCAAATGACGGTTACTTTGCCGCGGCAGTCATATAGTCGACGGCGGCTTTGATTTCTTCGTCCGAAGCGGAAGAGCCGCCTTTGGGTGGCATCACGCCGGTCTTGCCCTGGAAGCCTTTGATGGCGTGTTCATACAAAACGGCAGGGCCTTGCTTGATGCGGTCCGCCCATGCGGTCTTGTCGCCGAACTTGGGCGCGCCGGCAATGCCCGGTCCATGACATGTCTTGCAGGTAGTCTCGTACAATGTTTTGCCCGCATCGGCAGATGAGACTTTAGCCTGAGCAGGCGGCGCGGCAGCCGCAGGCGCTGCGGCCGGAGCCGCACCAGCCGAGGCTGAGGGAGCGGCAGCAGCCGCATCATTTGCAGGTGCCGCAGCGACCGGGGCCGGCGCTTTTACTTCAGGTTCCTTGAACTTGGCACCGGCTTGGTTGGCCATGTAGACCACTGCGCGAGCAACCTCGACATCGTCCAGATCCGGATTGCCGCCTTTGGGCGGCATCGCGCGGATGCCGTTAATGGCATGCGACACCAAGGTCTGATAACCTTGTGCAATGCGGGCAGACCAGGCGGCTGCGTCTCCTATTTTGGGAGCGCCCGCAGCGCCGGTATCGTGGCATGCGGCGCAAACGGCCTTGTAGACGGCTGCGCCGGCTTGCAATTGCCTGGGGGCGTTTGCATCCCTGAGAGTGAATCCTTCGTCGGCGACAGGCTTGATGCGTGCGGCGATCGCTTCAGGCGTCTGGCCTTCCGATCCGGCGCCGACTGTCTTGGTGTTGGCGACATACACCACCAGCAAGGCGATGCAGACGATCGGCACCAAAAAGCCGGCCACGATGGCCGCAATGAGCTGTTTCGGTGTCTTGATTACGGACTCGTGTTCGTTATGTGCGTCGCTCATTATTCCCCTCAGTACAAATTTTGAAATCGTGCGGCGATGCGCGCCGGCAGCTCCCTTCCGTGCGCATTCTGTAGTGCAATATCTCGCCAAACCTTTGATTATAGACGTAACGCGTTCGATTTGGAATGGAAAATCGCCGCTTGGCATGGACGGCAAACCAGAAAAACGGTATCCTTCATGCCTCTTCACCGTTCCTCAACGCGGCTGTAGCTCAGTGGATAGAGTATTGGCCTCCGAAGCCAAGGGTCGTGGGTTCGATCCCCGCCAGCCGCACCATTAAATCAGGTACTTACACAAGACAAGCAGTGTTGCTTCATTCTTTGGTTACGCCCGCTGCAATGGCTATCGCGTAACGCGCCAAATGGATGATTAACTCACGTCATATGGTTTGAAATCGGCGCGAAAGCCATAAAATCCGGCGTTAATAGATCGGTTACAACCGGTTTAAGCCGGCCGTAAGGTGTATTAGCCCAGACTTGATGAACCATGATGATGAGTACCGATATTCCGCCAATGAGCGGCTCATCAAGCGTTTCACGACTGTCGAAGCCGGGATGGCCCTGAGCGTCTATTGGAGCTGCACATGCCCGCGCTGTGGGATCAAAGCGTATCGGGCGTTGGAAGCATGAAGACGTGCTGGAGACCATGCAATGCCGACTGGATCATCAGCCCGAGATGATGCGTGTACCTCGGTAAACGGCCGAACATCCATTCTGGGCGCTCAAGGTTTGGATGGAGGCAACCCATTTCCTGACCAGGATGATCGAGCGTGTCAGTACCGAGATGAGCCTGTATGTACTGGTGTACAACCTCAAGCGCGTGATGAGAATAATAGGGTGCCCGATGATGCAGGCAATGAGCGTTTGAGGCCATCTTCTTTCTTGGCCCTACTTCATATCAAGCACGTTCATTAATCAAATGATCGCAATCCAACACAGGGAACCTGTCTTTGACAGAATTCGCTGGACTTCGGCTAAAAATAAATTTATCTTCATTAAAATTTCCTTATAGCAACTTAGATTGCTGATGACGACAGCGCATTGCCTTTTTGACAATCAAACGGCAATACCGGACATAAGATACCGCTTGGCAAGTTAATAACAAGAAGCGCTCCTGCATATTCCCGGCCGGAGACGCATAAATATGGAGAAGTCATGAAACTTAAAGCATTATTGCTTACGCGCTTTGCCTTGCTGACGGCGATAGTTTTTTGGGCAAGTTCAGTAAAAGCGCAAGATATTCTGATCGGGCATGTCGCAGGCTATACCGGGAATGTATCCA
>DASYKE010000208.1:0-17638 GCA_035995725.1 Burkholderiaceae bacterium
CCGGCTTCCGCGATCTTTTGCAGCGCGGCTTCCGAGATTTCGAAACCCATGTCCATTCTTGCCAGGCGCTCCTCCAGGACTTTCAACTGTATTTTCGCAATGGCGCCGATGTTTTTCTCATCCAGCGCGTGGAATACCACAATCTCGTCGATCCGATTGATGAATTCCGGCCGGAAATGATTGCGCACTTCAGCCATTACAGCAAGCTTCACCACCGCAGGATCGCTGCCTTCCATCGACTGGATCTTGTGGGAACCGAGATTGGAAGTCATTACGATCACGGTGTTCTTGAAACTCACGGTGCGGCCTTGCCCATCGGTCATGCGGCCATCATCGAGCACCTGCAGCAATACGTTGAACACGTCATGGTGCGCCTTCTCGATTTCATCGAGCAGGATCACGCTGTACGGCTTGCGCCGCACCGCTTCGGTCAGATAACCGCCTTCTTCGTAGCCGACATAGCCAGGCGGCGCACCGATCAGACGCGCGACCGAATGTTTCTCCATGAATTCGCTCATGTCGATCCGGATCAGCGACTCTTCGGTATCAAACAGGAACCCCGCCAGCGCCTTGCACAGTTCGGTCTTGCCGACTCCGGTCGGCCCCAGGAACATGAATGAGCCATACGGCCGGTTCGGATCGCCCAGGCCGGCACGCGAGCGGCGGATTGCATCCGACACGGCACCGATCGCTTCGTCCTGGCCTATCACGCGCTTGTGCAATTCTTCTTCCATGTGCACCAGCTTCTCGCGCTCGCCCTCCATCATCTTGGCTACCGGGATGCCGGTCTGACGCGACACCACTTCGGCGATTTCTTCGGCGCCGACCTTGGTCCGCACCAGCTGGGGCTTGCCGGCTTTCACTGCGCCGGTATCTGCCTGGTTGAGCTGCGCTTCCAGCTCCGGCAATCGGCCGTACTGCAACTCCGACATTTTTTGCCAATCGCCTTTGCGTTTGGCTTCTTCCATTTGCAGTTTGACTTTTTCGATCTCTTCCTTGATGTGCTGGCTGCCCTGCACGGCCGCCTTTTCGGATTTCCAGATTTCTTCTAGGTCGGCGTATTCTCGTTCCAGCTTGAAAATTTCCTCTTCGATCAAACCCAGACGTCTCTGCGACGCTTCATCCTTTTCTTTCTTGATCGCTTCACGTTCGATCTTCAGCTGAATCAAGCGCCGTTCGAGCTTGTCCAGCGCCTCCGGCTTGGAATCGATTTCGATCTTGATCTTGGAGGCCGCTTCGTCGATCAGATCGATTGCCTTGTCCGGCAAGAACCGGTCGGTGATATAGCGATGAGACAATTCAGCAGCCGCGACGATCGCCGGGTCGGTAATGTCGACGCCATGATGAACTTCATATTTTTCCTGCAAGCCGCGCAGAATCGCGATCGTTGCTTCCACGCTCGGTTCATCGACCAGGATTTTCTGGAAACGCCGTTCCAGTGCGGCATCCTTTTCGATGTACTTGCGATATTCATCGAGCGTGGTGGCGCCGATGCAATGCAGCTCGCCGCGGGCCAATGCAGGCTTGAGCATATTGCCCGCATCCATCGCGCCTTCGGCCTTGCCGGCGCCTACAATCGTATGCATCTCGTCGATGAAGACGATGGTCTGGCCCTGGTCCTGTGACAGCTCGTTCAATACGGCCTTGAGGCGCTCTTCGAATTCGCCGCGATATTTCGCTCCGGCCAGCAGCGCAGCCATATCCAGCGATAAAACACGTTTGGATTTGAGACTGTCAGGTACCGCGCCATCGACAATCCGTTGCGCCAGCCCTTCGACGATCGCAGTCTTGCCGACGCCCGGCTCACCGATCAGCACCGGGTTGTTCTTGGTGCGGCGCTGCAGCACCTGGATCGTCCTGCGAATTTCATCGTCGCGGCCGATCACCGGATCAAGTTTGCCCAGGCGGGCGCGCTCGGTCAGATCGAGCGTGTATTTCTTCAGCGCTTCGCGCTGGCCTTCGGCTTCCTGCGAATCCACCTTGGCACCGCCGCGCACGGCATCAACCGCCGCTTCCAGCGCCTTGCGCGTCAGGCCGTTTTCACGCGCGAGTTTGCCGGCATCGGACTTGTCTTCGGTCAACGCCAGCAGCACCATCTCGCTTGAAATGAATTGGTCGCCGCGCTTCTGAGCCTCCTTGTCGGCCAGATTCAGCAGGGAAAGCAAATCGCGGCCGATTTGCACTTCACCGCCGGTACCGGTCACCTTTGGCAGCCGCTCCAGGGACGCTTTCAAGGCATTCATCAGCCCGCCGATATTGACGCCGGCGCGCTGCAGAAGCGAACGGGTACTGCCGTCGCTCTGATTCAGCAAGGCAATCAACAGGTGTACCGGTTCAATATATTGGTTGTCATTGCCAATCGCCAGACTCTGGGCATCGGCAAGCGCTTCCTGCAATTTGGTGGTCAGTTTATCGAGGCGCATCGGTCGCTCCAAAAAAAACAATCTGGCATGAAAATAGGGATGATTAACCCTTTTTCAAGAAAGGATGTGACGAAGGCAAAAATGACCAGGATTTACATCCTTGGCAGTACCCGGTGGGAAACTGATACTCGTTTGCCGAAAAATAGCTTGGAATGACTATCAATATAGTCCAAAACCGGACGCCTTACCTAACCGGCGAGCGCCTGGTAGGTGGCAAAACCGGCGATACAGCATGCGATTGAGCCGATCAGATGCAACGCCGTATGTCCCAGCGCCCACGCATAATCGCCTCGCTGCAGCAAGATCATTGCTTCTGCGGAAAAAGTGGAGAAGGTGGTCAATCCACCGAGAAATCCGGTAATGGCAAACAAACGCCATTCCGCTGAAAGCGCCGGATATTGCTGAAAAAAACCGAGCGCAATCCCGATCAAATAACCGCCGACCAGATTGGCTACCAGAGTGCCGAACGGCAAATGATTATGAAGCGCATTCATGTACGCAGTCAAACCCCAGCGCAGCCATGACCCCAATGCCGCGCCGAACCCCACTGCCAGCCAGCTCACCCCGTATCCCTGCCGTTGCTGGAACTGACGCCCCATTTTGTCAGCGCCTTGTCATCCGCCGCCCGCGCATCGACCCAGCGCGCACCGTTCGGTGTCTGCTCTTTCTTCCAGAACGGCGCCTGCGTTTTCAAATAATCCATAATGAATTCGCATGCGGCAAACGCCTCGCCCCGATGTGCCGCGGTCACTGCGACCAGCACGATCTGGTCCAGCGGCTTCAGCGGCCCGACCCGATGAATCACCAACGCATCGAAAATGGTCCAGCGCACCTTGGCCTGCGCAACAATGTCTTCCAGCGCCCGCTCAGTCATGCCGGGATAATGCTCCAGCTCCATTTCGGCGACACTGGTGCCATCGTTGATGTCGCGCACGGTGCCGGTGAAAGTCACGATCGCACCAATTCTCGGATCGGCAGCGCGCAATTGCGCGACCTCGGCGGTGAGGTCGAAATCCTGAGTTTGTACACGAATCGGCATCTGCTCTTGACTCCGTTTTTATTAGAGAGTGTTATGCACTATCTAGCCCCCGGTCACGGGCGGGAAAAAAGCAACTTCACAACCATCGGCAATCGGCGTTTTTGCTTCCGTCATCTGCTGATTGCATGCCATGCGCAACGCACGCCCTTCCGCCAGCGCTTCGGCCCATACGCCGCCCCGTTCGCGCAAATAATTGCGCACATCGCCGACAGTTCGGACATGGGCCGGCAAGGTGATCGATTCGTGTGCGGTACCGAGCATCTCGCGAATGCTGGCGAAAAAGCGCAGTTGGATGTCCATTTTATCCCTGAAGCCAGTAAAGTCTAGTAAAGCAGTTCATTGAACGGAATAAACCGGACCGAGTCTCCCGGCTCAATGACTTTTCCGGGCGGATTATCGATCAGGCCATCGCCCCATACCGTGGACGTCAGGACGGCAGAACTTTGATTGGCAAACAAATCGAGCCCGCCCTTGGCATTGATTCTGGCACGCAGGAATTCATTGCGCCTGTCTGCTTTGGGCCATGCGAAATCGGCACGCATGGCAAACGCTTCAGGCATGACATCGACCACCCCTTGCAATCGCAAAATGAATGGCCGCACAAAGAGCAGGAAAGTGACGAGGCTGGAAACCGGGTTGCCGGGCAGCCCCAAAAAGAAAGCGGAGCCCTCGTTGCCCGCACGATCTACATTGCCGAATGCCAGCGGCTTGCCCGGTTTGACGGCGATCTGCCACATGTTCAGGCGTCCTTCCGCCTCGACCGCGGGCCTGATATGGTCTTCTTCACCGACCGACACGCCGCCGGACGTGATGATCAAGTCATGCCGCTGCGCCGCCTTGCGCAGAGTATCGCGGGTGGCCGCCAGCGTATCCGGCACAATGCCGTAGTCGGTGATGTCGCAGCCGAGATTTTCTAGCAAGCCACGCAGCGTGAAACGATTCGAGTTATAAATTGCGCCGGGCTTCAGGACCTCGCCCGGCATCGCCAGTTCATCTCCGGTAAAAAAGACCGCGACGCGCAGCTTGCGCACCACCGGCAAGGTGGCTAGTCCGACCGACGCCGCCAATCCCAGTTCCTGTCCGCGCAAGCGGGTCCCTGCCGTCAGGATGACGCTATCGGCGCGAATATCCTCGCCGCTGCGGCGTATCCACTCGCCCGGCTGCGGTGCATGCTTGATCGTGACCATATCGCCGACAGCCGACTTTTCCAGCTCGCACAGCTCTTGCATCACCACCGCATCCGCGCCTTCCGGAATCATCGCGCCGGTGAAGATGCGCGCCGCTGTGCCGGGTTGCAGCGGTTGCCCGACATATCCAGCCGGAATACGCTGCGACACGGTCAGCCTGGCCGCACCGCTAGCGCATTCGGCCGCGCGCACTGCATAACCGTCCATCTGGGTATTGTCCATCGGCGGAACATCGAGTCGCGACGTCTGCGCTTCGGCAAGCACACGGCCATTCGCGGCGAGTGTCGCGATCTGTTCCGTCTGCGCGACGGGTTTCACCGCAGCGAGCAGGAACTCCAGCGCTTCGGCTACGCTCAACATCGGTTTTTTTTCAGTCATGTCCGACCTGATTATTTATGCATGCCATGCGCGGCCAGCATCCTGATATGCGTTTCATCATAAACCGGTATGCTCTGCAATAAATGCCTTGATCTTTGCCACGTCAGGCGCCATCACCACGAAGCGCTGAGGCAGCGCCTCGATATTCTCGAAGCCTGCGGGCCGCCTGGCGTTACGGCCGAGCGCTTCCTGAATCGTTTCGTTGAACTTGGCTGCCAGCGCGGTCTCCAGTACGATCATCGGCACGCCCGGCGCCAGATGTTCGCGCGCGACTTTCACGCCGTCGGCAGTATGGGTATCGATGGTCACGTCATATTTTGCCTGGATATCGCGGATGGTACGCAGGCGGTCCTTGTGAATCGATTTGCCCGACAGAAAACCGTATTGCCCCACTTTCCTGAACTCGTCGCCGTCGCTGCCGGGCTTGCCCGACAAGTCGAAACCGCCGTGCGTCTCGACCTTCCTGAACAGTGCACGCACGCGGTCGCCATTGCGGTCCAGCAAATCATAAATAAAGCGTTCGAGATTCGACGCTTTGCTGATATCCATGCTGGGACTGGTAGTGTGATAGGTTTCCGCCGATTTGCGCACGCGGTAAACGCCGGTGCGGAAAAATTCGTCCAGCACATCATTCTCGTTGGTAGCCACGACCAGTTTATCGATCGGCAAACCCATCATGCGCGCAATATGTCCGGCGCAGATATTGCCGAAATTGCCGGACGGGACAGTGAACGACACCTTTTGATTGTTGCTGACAGTCGCGCTCAGATACCCGCGGAAGTAGTACACCACCTGCGCGACAATGCGCGCCCAGTTGATCGAATTGACGGTGCCGATTTTTTGCCGCGTCTTGTAGTCGAGGTCGTTCGATACCGCCTTGACCATGTCTTGGCAATCGTCGAACATGCCGTCGATGGCGATGTTGAAAATATTCGGATCTTGCAGGCTGAACATTTGCGCAGTCTGGAAGGCGCTCATTTTCCTGTGCGGCGACACCATGAAAACGCGGATGCCCTTTTTGCCGCGCATCGCATATTCGGCCGCGCTGCCGGTATCGCCGGAGGTCGCGCCGAAAATATTCAGTTCCGCACGTTGTTTGGCCAGCATGTATTCAAACAGGTTGCCGAGCAGCTGCATTGCCATATCCTTGAATGCGAGCGTCGGTCCGTTGGATAGCGCCTGCAACATCAGCTTGGTACCATTTTCCTCTTCCATTACGCATAACGGCGTAATTTGCGCCGGATCTTCGCCGGCGCGCGCATTGCGATATATATCGGCGGTGTAAGTCTTCTGAATCAGCGCCTTCAGATCCGCTTCGGGAATGTCGGTAACGAATTTTTTCAGCACTTCCAGCGCCAGATCGGCATACGACAGCTTGCGCCAGACATTGAGTTCTGCACCGGAGACTCGGGGGTACTCGGCAGGCATATACAGACCGCCGTCGGGTGCCAGACCGCCTAACAGGATTTCGGAGAAAGATTGCGTCGGAGCATGGCCGCGCGTCGAGACGTATTGCATACTATGATTGACCAAGTTTCAACGAAAAACCGACATTATAACTGCCGTACGTACCTGTCGGCATTGGCACGCATGATCCCTATACACAGAACTGCCAAACGGCCGGATGACAATTTTCCGCTCTTGCCATGCGCATAAGTGCCGGTCGAATATCTGTTTCATATAGTAAATGGAACAGGCACCCGTCCTCTTCAGGCTGCATGATCAAGTTTGCGCTGCGACACTTCGACATGCAATAACATATCCGTAACCAATTGTTGCAGATCGATACCGGCGCGCCAGCCCCAGTCGTCCCGGGCATGGCTGTCGTCCACGCTATGCGGCCAGCTGTCCGCGATCGCCTGGCGATTGTCGGGCTGATAGCTGATTTTGAACTGCGGCAAACATTGCTTGATCGCTTGCGCCAGCTCCCGTGGATTAAAGCTTAAACCGGCTACATTGTAGGCGGAGCGAATATGTATTTTATCTGGGGGCGCTGCCATCAACTCCATCGTGGCGCGGATCGCATCGGGCATATAAATCATTGGCAGCGTAGTCTCGGGTTTCAAATAGCAAATATACTCGTCACCGCGCCTGGCCGCGTGGAAAATGGCAATCGCGTAATCGGTAGTGCCGCCGCCGGGTGGCGACTTGTGGCTGATGATGCCCGGGTAGCGGATGCTGCGTACATCGACGCCGAATCGGGCGAAATAGTATTCGCACAAGCGCTCGCCGGCCTGCTTGCTGATACCGTAAATCGTGGTCGGGTCCATCACCGTAAACTGCGGCGTATCGATCTGCGGCGTATGCGGGCCGAATGCAGCGATCGAGGAAGGCCAAAATATGCGCAGCGGTTTGCCTGCGCGCCCGCGTTCGCGCGCCAGCTCAAGAATATTCAACAGGCCGCCCATGTTCAGCGTCCACGCCTTCAGCGGCGCCTGTTCGCCGGTTACCGACAACATCGCAGCCAGTTGATACACTTGCGTCACGCCGTGGCTATCGATGATCTGCGCAGCCCGGCTGCCATCCAGCACGTCCAGTGTCTCGTAACATGTTGCACCGTAAAGGCTGCGCGGCCCGATATCTGTCGCAATCACATTATCCGCACCGTGCTTCGCTGCCAGCGCTTCGACCAGTTCACTGCCGATTTGGCCATTGGCACCGATCACCAGAATTCGCTCCATCGCGCGCTCCTTCAGTTTTTCAGCAGACCTAGCTCGCGTCCTGCCTGTCCGAATGCAGCGAGTGCATGGTCCAGCTGTTCGGTGGTATGCGCGGCTGATAGTTGAACCCGTACCCGCGCCTGCCCGATCGGCACCACCGGATAGAAAAAGCCGGTGACCAATACACCCAGCTCGTACAGGCGCTGCGCAAACTGCTGGGCGACCGGAGCATCGAACAACATCACCGGCACTATCGGATGGGTACCGGGCTTGATCGTGAAGCCAAGTTCGGCGACGGCGCGACGAAAATATGCGGCATTCGCATGCAAGCTATCGCGCAATTCGGTCGACGACGACAAACGCTGCAATACGGCAAGCGATGCGCCGGCGATCGAAGGTGCCAGGCTATTGGAAAATAAATAAGGACGCGATTTCTGGCGCAGCGTCTGGACCACTTCGCGGCGCGCCGCCGTGAAACCTCCCATCGCGCCGCCCAATGCCTTGCCCAGCGTGCCGGTAATGATATCGACCCGATCCATCACGCCATGATGCTCATGCGTGCCGCGTCCGGTCGCACCCATGAAGCCGGATGCATGGCATTCGTCGATCATCACCAAGGCGCCATAGTGCTCGGCCAAGTCACAAATCCGGTCGAGCTGCGCAATCGTGCCGTCCATCGAGAACACGCCGTCGGTCGCGATCACCTTGTGGCGCTTTCCGGCAGCCGCTTGTAACTGCACTTCGAGGTCTTGCATGTCGTTATGCTGATAGCGATAGCGCGCAGCCTTGGATAGGCGGATGCCATCGATGATTGACGCATGGTTCAGCGCATCGGAGATGATCGCGTCCTGTTCATCGAACAGCGGTTCGAACAAGCCGCCGTTGGCATCGAACGCAGCCGCGTACAGGATCGTGTCTTCCATGCCGAGGAACTCCGACAATGCGCGTTCCAGTTGCTTGTGCACCGTTTGCGTACCGCAGATAAAGCGCACCGACGACAATCCATAGCCGTATTTTTCTGTCGCATCGATTGCCGCGCGCACCGTCGCTTCATCGCCGGACAGGCCCAAATAATTGTTCGCGCACAGGTTGATCCTCGCTTTGCCATCGTCGCAAACCACTTCCGCGCCCTGGCGTGACGCGATCACGCGTTCGTGTTTGTAGAGACCCTGCTCATGCAAAGCGGTCAGATTGCCGGCAAGTCCCGCATAAAAATCTTGCTTTGAAGCAGTTGCATCCATGGCAATTCCTCGTTGTGCCGATTCGGCCCAAAATGCGCCTTCCTGAAGCAACGTGCAAGTTCAGTGTTTGAACCAAGCTTCAATATAATAGGTTAACAATCCTGATCGGCCGTTGAAATCTCTTGTATGAAATAGATCAACTCGCAAAGTTCCCTGCCGGAAGCAGGTACAGTACGATTATCAGAGCGGTTTGACGGTGAAAGGCCAGGTGCGTGCCACCTTCATCGCTTTATCGTTATGCGCCCGATGATGATATTGGGCATCTGATTAGGGAAGTATGGACGTGAGTCAGACAGGACTTGGAGCATACCTCAGGATTGCACGACGCCCTGGAGGAAGTCCGCCGAGAGACATTTCATACAAATTACGCGGCCGATAAAGGCGTCGGAGTGATTATGCAAGATCAGCTATGGGTTGAACCGGTTGGCAATCTGATTATTGCCCGCGTACGCGGAGTACCGACTGAAGCAATCCTGCAGGAGTGCCAGGAACGGGTTCTGCTGCTGGTGCAAGACACCGGCCAGGGAAGAGTCCTTTACGATGCGCTGGAAATGGAATCACCGTCCGTCGACGTCACGCTCTCGCAGCGGAGACTCGATGAGGCACTCGGTCCGGTGCTCCTGCGGCGCGCCATTGTGGTGCCAAACACCCGTCTCGCCTATCTGGCCCGCCTCGCTTTCGGCGAAGGAGATTATCGGGTTTTTTACAATGACATTACGGCAGCTGTCATGTGGCTGGAACAATCCACGTAGGGTCGAAAGGCGAAGCGCCTTCCCTCTTGCGTGGACTGCCGGCACGAACTTCCGTACCGAGTGGTACAACGTGTTCACCCTACCCGATTAAATCAGCTCAACTCTTCCAGCCGAATCTTCGTGACCTTGCCTACCACGGTCGATAATGCTTCGATCTTCGCAATCGCCGCTTCGACATTCTTTTCCTGCGTCTGATGCGTCAGCATAATGATGTCGGTTTGCGTTTCGCCTTCGGCCGGCTCTTTTTGCAGCATCGCATCGATTGAAATCGTCGCGTCGGCAAGAATGCGGGTGACGCTTGCCAATACACCCAGCTTGTCCGCCACGCGGATGCGCAGATAGTAGCTGGTGGTGATTTCCGATATCGGCAGGATCGGCGTGTCGGCCATCGCATTCGGCTGGAACGCGAGATGCGGCACCCGATGCTCCGGGTCGGCGGTCGCCAGGCGGGTGATATCCACCAGGTCGGCGATCACGGCCGATGCGGTCGGTTCGGCGCCGGCACCTTTGCCGTAATAGAGCGTGGCGCCGACGGCATCGCCCTGCACCAGCACTGCGTTCATCGCGCCTTCGACATTGGCGATCAAGCGTTTGGCGGGAATCAGCGTCGGATGCACGCGCAACTCTATGCCTTTCGGCGTGCGCCGCGTGATGCCCAGCAGCTTGATGCGATATCCTAACTGCTCCGCATAACGGATATCGGTCGCCTGCAGCCTGGTGATGCCTTCCACATGCGCCTTGTCGAACTGGACCGGAATGCCGAATGCAATCGCGGACATGATGGTCGCCTTGTGCGCTGCATCGACACCCTCAATATCGAAGGTCGGGTCGGCTTCGGCGTAGCCGAGGCGTTGCGCCTCCTTCAGCGCGGTGTCGAAGTCCAGTCCCTTGTCACGCATTTCGGACAGGATGAAATTGGTGGTGCCGTTAATGATGCCGGCAATCCATTGAATGCGGTTCGCTGTCAGGCCTTCACGCAATGCCTTGATGATCGGGATGCCGCCCGCGACCGCCGCCTCGAATGCAACCACCACTCCTTTTTCCTGCGCCGCCTTGAAAATTTCGGTGCCATGAATCGCCAGCAACGCCTTGTTGGCGGTGACGACGTGCTTGCCGTTGGCAATCGCTTTCATCACAAGATCTTTGGCGATGCCGTAACCGCCGATCAATTCGATCACGATATCGATATCGGGATTGTTGATGACCAGGCTGGCGTCGCCGACCACCTCGCATTCGCCGTTGGTCAATTGCCTGGCGCGCGCAATGTCCAGGTCAGCGACCATCGCGATTTCAATGCCGCGGCCTGCACGGCGCTTGATTTCCTCCTGATTGCGTTTGAGGACGTTGAATGTGCCGGCGCCGACGGTGCCGATGCCTAGTAAACCTACTTTGATGGATTTCATGATTTTAAAAAAATAAATGCTGCTGGATTTCTGCTTCCCTCATTCCGTTCCCCTCTCCCGATGGGAAAAGGGAACTACCGGTTTTCCTCTCCTTGCAGCAGAGGGATTGACGGCGAGAATGGCCCGAACGACGATCAATGTGTTGAGATGCGGATCAAGTCTTGCCGTGCCGTCTCCGATAGCCGTCGAGAAAGCGTGCGATTCGCCCGATTGCATCGGTCAAGTCATCCGAGTTCGGCAGGAACACGACGCGAAAATGGTCGGTAGTCGGGCAATTGAATCCGGTGCCCTGCACCAGCAGCACCCGTTCCTCGGCTAATAGCTCGTGCGCGAATTGCTGGTCGTCCTCTATCGGATACATGCTGGAATCGAGCTTCGGAAACATGTACAGCGCAGATTTCGGCTTGACGCAGGTGACGCCGGGAATATCGGTCAACAGCCGGTACGCCAGATCACGCTGCCGCAACAAACGGCCGCCGGGGCCGACCAGGTCGTTGATGCTCTGGTAGCCGCCAAGCGCGGTCTGGATCGCATACTGTCCCGGAGCATTGGCGCATAGCCGCATCGAAGTCAGCATGTTCAAGCCCTCGATGTAATCCTTCGCATGTTTCTTTTCCCCGGAAACCACCATCCAGCCCGCGCGATAACCGCAGGAGCGATAGTTTTTAGACAACCCGTTGAACGTGATGAACAGCACATCGTCCGCCAGCGACGCGAGCGAAGTATGGATAGCGCCGTCGTAGAGCACCTTGTCGTAAATCTCGTCGGCGAAGACGATCAGCTGATGCTGACGCGCGACCTCGACGATTTGCTGCAATAGCTCGACCGGATACAACGCGCCAGTCGGATTGTTCGGATTGATGACGACGATGGCTCTGGTATTGGACGTAATTTTTTTCTTGATGTCGTCCATATCCGGCAACCATCCGGCTTGTTCGTCGCAAACGTAATGCACCGGCCTGCCGCCCGACAGGCTGACCGCAGCGGTCCACAATGGATAGTCCGGCGCAGGTACCAGTACCTCGTCGCCGTTATTGAGCAGCGCATTCATGCTCATCACGATCAATTCGGACGCGCCGTTGCCAAGATAGACGTCGTCGATGGTCACGTCGGCAATTTTCTTTTCCTGCGTGTAATGCATGATCGCCTTGCGCGGCGCGAACAATCCTTTGGAATCGGTGTACCCGGATGCATTCGACATGTTACGGATCATGTCCTGCACGATTTCGTCGGGCGCATCGAAACCGAACACCGCGAGATTGCCGATGTTCAATTTGATAATCTTGTGGCCCTCTTCTTCCATTTGCCTGGCTTTTTCCAGGACCGGACCGCGGATGTCGTAACAGACATCGGCCAGTTTTTTCGATTTTTGAATCGGTCGCACGAATTCTATCTCTTGTGGTTTTAGTGCAAAATAGCGGTTCTCATGTTGCACCGCGATAAAGGATCCATTTTGCCGAAAGCGCGTTGTTTTATCAATCGATACCGGTCGTTTTAACGCGGAAAACGTTACAATGCCGCTTCTTTCTCATCCAATTGCCAGAAATTCACGTTTTGAGCGTGACTACAGCGTCATGAAGCTACATCCCACCGCCACCCGGCAATACCAAACCGTTACCGCTTACGACGACACAGGCGTCGAAATCAATGCGGTCCGTTTTACCCGCAGCTTGATTGTTTTGCCCGAAGCCGCTCCTGTCGCATGGCCCGTTGCGTCCTTCGATACGCTGACCTCTGCGGATTTCGACCAGATCAACGCTACCGGACCGGATGTCGTGATTCTCGGGACCGGCCGGCGGCAACGTTTTGTTCACCCTGCATTGACCGCTTGCCTTACCGCACGCCGCATCGGCGTCGAATGCATGGACAATCAGGCTGCATGCCGCACTTATAACATACTGATGGCCGAAGGCCGCCGGGTTGCGCTGGCGCTGATTATCGATGCGGCATGAGCAAGCACGAAGCTGCGTCCCCTCATACCGGACATGATGAAATCAAGATTTCATCATGCCGGATCAATATCGAAACACTTCTGACGAGCTCATGAACGATCTGCACAAATCAAAATCCGTGGTCTGGGGTCTGCTCATCGCTTTTTGCATGGTCTGGTTTTATGGATTGGGCGCCCGCACGCTGGTGCCGACCGATGAAGGCCGCTATGCCGAAATGGCGCGTGAAATGGTGACGACCAACGACTGGATCACGCCCCGCCTGAACGGCATCAAGTACTTTGAAAAGCCGCCGCTGCAAACCTGGATGAATGCGCTGACTTTCAAACTATTCGGCCTCGGCGAATGGCAGGCACGGTTGTGGACCGGCTTGTGCGGCTTGCTCGGGATCGCATTGGTCGCGTATACAGGAGGGCGGGTATTCAACCAACGTGTGGGATTCACGGCGGCGCTGGTATTGGCATCCAGCATTTACTGGGCTGCGATGGGGCATATCAACGCGCTCGACATGGGTTTGGCAGCCATGATGACGGTGTCGTTGTGCGCGTTGCTGATGGCGCAGCGCAATGACGCCGACGCGCGCGAACGGCGCAACTGGATGATGGTCTGCTGGGCCGGCATGGCAATGGCCGTCCTGTCAAAAGGCTTGATCGGCGTGGTGCTGCCGGGAGCGGTTCTTGTACTTTACACATTGCTCTCTCGCGACCGGGCAATCTGGAAGCGATTGCATCTCGGTTCGGGCTTGCTGGTTTTTTTCGCGATCACCGCCCCGTGGTTCATTCTGGTGTCGCTGGCCAATCCGGAATTTCCGCAGTTTTTCTTTATTCACGAACATTTCCAGCGCTTCACCAGCAAGATTCACAATCGCGCAGGGCCATGGTATTACTTCATCCCAATCCTGGTGCTCGGCATCATGCCATGGCTGGGTGTGCTAGTGCAAAGCCTGTGGAGCGGCCGACATGATGAGGAAAAAGGTTTCCAGCCCAAAAAATTGCTGCTGATCTGGTCCGGATTCATTTTTTTCTTTTTCAGTATTTCCGGCTCCAAGCTGCCTTCGTATATCTTGCCGATTTTTCCTGCGCTCGCGCTGCTGATCGCCTGCCAACTGGAAAATGCATCACATAAAACGATCGCTTTTGCGTCGGGACTGCTGGCACTCGTTAGTGCAATCGGGTTGGCTTTTGTGCCGAAAATTCCTGCGCTCGGCCGCGAAAGCTACGCGCATCCGCTTTATCAATCTTTCTCACATTGGGTTGCTGCGGCAGCCATTTTGATGTTAGCAGGCAGCCTGCTGGCTATCTGGCTGGCGCGCCGGCAAAAACAATGGGCTATTCTGGTCCTGGCCGGAACCGGCTTCATCGGCGGACAGATATTGATGCTCGGCCACGACCCGCTCGGTCGCTATTCGGCAGGCGTACTGCATATACCCGCGATCCAGGCCGAACTGACGCCGCAAACGCCGATCTACGCGGTTGGCCGCTATGAACAGGTGTTGCCGTTCTACCTGCGCCGCACGTTCATCCTGGTCGAACACGCCGATGAAATGGCATTCGGTTTGCAGCACGAACCGAATCTGTGGCTGCCTACCCGCGATGCATTCGTCGCGGTATGGAATGCGGAACATGCCAACGGCAAGAAAGCCGTCGCCATCCTCGACGTGAACGTGTATGCCGATTTTCTAAAGCGCGGGGTGCCGATGCGCATCATCGCGCAAGATCCACGCCGAGTGATCGTTACCAACGATGTCAAAAAATAGAAATCCTGCGATGAACCTGACAACATTCGGCTTTATTTTTACCGGCATCTGCTTGAATGCACTGGCACAATTGCTGCTCAAGGCCGGCACCAATGCAGTCGGCGCCATCCATTTGACTGCGGAGAACTGGTTTTCGACCGGATTGAAGCTGGCGACGCAGGTGCCGATCATGGCGGGCCTCGCCTGTTACGTGATCTCCGTTCTGGTCTGGATCATTGGCTTGTCGAGGGTCGATGTCACGATTGCTTACCCGATGTTATCGCTTGGATATATCATCAACGCCATCGGCGCGTGGTATTTTTTGGGTGAAATGGTTTCGACCCAGCGACTGTTGGCAATTGGCGTCATCATTGTCGGCGTAGTCCTGCTGGCACGCAGTTGAACCGGAAAGCGGCAAATTCGGCACAGCGGTACCCGAACGACAATGAGAACTTTTTTAATATGTTGGGGGACAGAGTCCCTTCCAGGGATAGCTATAACTCGGCGCGCTGCGGCGCCTCATAAACTCTGCCCCGCAGTTTTTACAATATTGCAACTTTTGGCATCGCATCCATGACCCAGACCTTTTTGCCTTTCTCCAAACCGACCATTGACGAAACTACCATTGCCGCTGTCGCCGACGTGCTGCGCTCAGGCTGGATTACCAGCGGCCCGAAAGTTCAGGCATTCGAGGCAACGCTGTCGGATTATTTTGGCGGACGTCCGGTGCGCACCTTCAATTCCGGCACTTGCACGATGGAAATCGCTCTTCGCATCGCCGGTATCGGTCCGGGAGATGAAGTCATCACAACGCCAATTTCCTGGGTTGCCACTGCCAACGTGATTATAGAAGTCGGCGCCACTCCGGTGTTCGCGGATATCGACCCGGTCACGCGCAATATCGATCTGGATAAACTCGAAGCCGCCATCACGCCGCGCACCAGGGCAATCATCCCGGTCTACCTGTCTGGCCTGCCGGTCGACATGGACCGGCTCTATGCCATTGCCCGCAAGCACAGCCTGCGTGTGGTTGAAGATGCTGCACAAGCGCTCGGTTCAAGCTGGAACGGCAAGCCTATCGGTTCTTTCGGCGATCTCGTGTCATTCAGCTTTCAGGCCAACAAGAACATCACGACGTCCGAGGGGGGGTGCCTCGTGTTGAATAATGCCGACGAAGCGCGGCTGGCCGAAAAATACCGCTTGCAAGGTGTGACTCGCAGCGGTTTCGATGGCATCGACGTCGACGTGCTGGGCGGCAAATTCAACATGACCGATATCGCCGCTACCATCGGATTGGGGCAATTCGCAAAAATTGAGGCAGTAACCGCCAAGCGCCGTGCATTGGCCAGACATTATTTCGCAGCCTTCGGTCCCGAATTTGAAGTGCGGTCTGGCGCGCAGCTGCCGGTCGCCGATTTTGAGCGCACCAATTGGCACATGTTTCAGATCGTATTGCCGCAACGTATCGCACGCGCCGATTTCATGGCGAAAATGATGGAGCAAAACATCGGCATCGGATATCACTATCCTGCGATTCACTTATTCACGCTGTATCGCGAACGCGGCTTCCGCGAAGGCATGTTTCCGATCGCAGAACGGGTCGGGCGCCAGATTGTAACGTTGCCAATGTTCACTGCGATGACTGAAAATGATGTCGAACGGGCAGTAGGCGCGGTAAAATCAATACTTCAATAAAAAATAGCCGATTGATGAAGCCAGAACTTTCCATAGTCATCCCTGTTTATAACGAAGAAGCCGGTCTCGGCAAGCTGTTTGCGCGGCTCTATCCGGCACTCGACACGCTCGGACTTGCTTACGAGATCATATTTGTCAATGACGGCAGCCGCGATCACTCGGCAGCCATTCTCGCCGAGCAATTCCGGGATCGCCCGGACGTTACGCGTGTCGTACTGTTCAACGGCAATTACGGCCAGCACATGGCAATCCTAGCCGGCTTTGAAGCTACCCGCGGCGAAATCGTGGTCACCCTCGATGCCGATCTGCAAAATCCTCCGGAAGAAATCGGCAACCTGATCGCCAAGATGCGTGAAGGCTATGACTATGTCGGCTCGATCCGGCGCAACCGCCAGGATTCCGCATGGCGTACCCATGCATCGCAGATTATGAACCGCGTGCGTGAAAAAATTACGCATATCAAGATGACCGACCAAGGCAACATGCTGCGGGCCTATGGCCGCAATGTGATTGATCTGATCAATCAGTGCAGCGAAGTCAACACGTTCATCCCGGCGCTGGCCTACACTTTTTCCCGCAACCCGACCGAAATCGTGGTCGAGCATGAAGAGCGGGCGGCGGGCCAATCCAAGTATTCGCTCTACAGCCTGGTGCGTCTGAATTTCGATCTCGTCACCGGGTTTTCGCTGGTGCCTCTGCAACTGTTCTCGATTCTCGGCATAGGCTTGTCGTTCGCATCCGCCGCGCTGTTCCTGTTGCTGATGGTGCGGCGCTTTATGCTTGGCGCCGAATCGGAAGGCATGTTTACACTATTCGCAATCGCATTCTTCCTGATGGGTGTAATCCTGTTCGGCATCGGGCTGGTGGGCGAATATGTCGGACGCATTTATCAGCAGGTGCGGGGACGCCCGCGCTATGTGGTGCAGACGGTTTTGCAGCAGGCGGACGAACACAAGATGCAACCGCTTGCATCGGCACGGAGCCGGCCCTGATGCGCGCTGTCGTGTTTGCGTATCACAATGTCGGTGTGCGTTGCCTGAAAGTGCTGCTGGCACGCGGCGTCGATATCGCGCTGGTCGTCACGCACGAGGACAATCCGGCAGAAACCATCTGGTTCGACTCGGTTGCCGCTCTTTGCGTCGAGCGCGGCATTCCCTTTGTCACGCCGGCCGATCC
>DASYKE010000209.1:0-1502 GCA_035995725.1 Burkholderiaceae bacterium
TCGATGAAAAACGGCGAGGGCATGTATGTCGACCTGATCCCCGGCACCTATCGTCCGGTTCAGAACAAGGACAACGATTACCTGATCGACCGTGGATTGCAGAAATCGGGGCGTTATTACAGCGGTCTCAAAGGTATCGGCATGCAGGATGCGTCGCTGCAGGAAAGCATGGGACCGATTCAGGACCGCACGAAGGAAAACCTGGTCTCGACCGACAATGCGATCATCATGGCGCGCCATCGTCTGATGAAGGCCGCAAGCAATCTGCAAAAAGGAATAGCGCCGCCGGCGCTCGATCCGGCGACGCACCGGGTACGTGCGGCTTCGGTGCAGTTGCCGGCGGATGCATCATTCAAGGAAGAAGCGAAAGACTCACTTGTCGCCCGCGTGGGAACTGCCCATGTGTCTTCCATTTCGGTATAGGGTTTCCACCAGCGTCATCGCGACCGGTTCCGGCGTGCCGGTTCTTGTTACCGCAAACAACAATAAAGGCAGGGCAACGTGATGGAAAAGAAACGCCGACCTGTTTTGCGCTGGCTCAAGAGCACATCGAACCGGACTTTTATCGTCTATCCGCTGGCCATATTCGGTATCGAGGCGGCGTTGCAGCAGGTATTTCCGCAACTGAATCTTTGGGCCATGCCGCTGCTGCTGTGGGGATATCTGCAGTACAGACTGGTCGGCCAATATCGGCTGACTCTCGCTGGCGGCGGGCCGGGAATATCGACGCCGCCGGAGCGGCTGGTCACTGGCGGCCCATACCGCTACACGCGCAATCCGATGTACCTGGCCCATCTGATTTTCATGCTCGGGCTGGCATTGGTATTCCGTTCGTGGGCGGGTTTTGCGCTGCTTGCTTTTCACATCATCTGGTTTCAACGGCGGGTGTGCAGCGACGAAGCGCATCTCGCAGATTTATTCGGAGAATCCTACCGTCTCTATCATCGGACGGTGAAGCGCTGGATTCCGTGGCTGATTTAGCGTGCGTATCCGGCTTGCGCAATCAATTGAAACAGGAGCGTTGCCGCGGAGCCGTTCCGAAAAAGGAGATGACAAAAGGAGGCGACCTGAGGGCAGCAGCGGAAAGCAGTCGATGGCATGGGCGCAGGATAATCTGGAAATCGTGGTCGACATGGTGCAGCAATGCCGTATTTCGCTGCCACAGTCCGAACTTGCATCTGAAATCTGCCGCACGCTCAACTCGCGTCGTTATGACCTGGAAAAATATGGCATCTGAACAATACACGCTTGTTGGCTCGCTTGCTGCCTCGGTGTCCGGCGCCGTGACCGCTCGAGTATCGGTAGCCGGTCCTGCAGCCGATGCCGCTACCGTGCGGCACGCACGCGGGGAGGGCTAGCGCATCGTGGGAGAATCATTGGCCTTGCTGTCGGCCTGCTGCTTTGCCGCTGCCAACGTGACTATCGTGCGCGGCGCCAAGAGCCAGGACAACGGCGCCTTCCTGTCGATCCTGATGACTGCTGTCATCGCCGGCGCGGCCTGG